>NZ_JBFTPD010000026.1:0-101897 GCF_056398305.1 Rhizobium sp. 01T444 | reverse complement strand
AGCCGGCCGATCGATCAGGCGACCCGTTTCAGCCAACCCCGGTGGTTTGCTTGCAAACCAGCTAGGGCCGGGCATCTTTCCGCCAGGATCAAAGGCGATCGGCTCGGACGTACCGAGGGGTATGCCCTTCGCCAATCGCCTTTGCCCTGACGAAAACCTGCTCCGGCAGAATGCTGCAATCTGACCAGGAAAGGCTCTAGACTTCCTCCTCCCGACTGGTGTCGTAGCTCAGGCGGTTATCCTCGATATTTTGCCTGTTTTCGGCCGCCCAGTCGGCGAGCTGCCGCACGGTTTCCGACAGGGAGTGCCCGAGCGGCGTCAGCGTGTATTCGACCTGCGGCGGGGTGCTGGGGTGAACGGTTCTTTTGATCATGCCGTCGCGTTCCAGCGTCTTTAGCGTCCGCGTCAGCATCTGCTGCGAAATGCCGCCAACCTCGCGCTTCAGCCCATTGAACCGTCGCGCACCCAGCCGAAGTGCGACGACGACCTGGATCGTCCATTTGTCGCCGACCCGGCTGAGGATCTCGCTGACACCTCTGCAGTCGGCTCCTGCCGGCCTGGCAGTCACATCCATCTGACCAGCTCCCAAAGATATGCTTTTGACGGATAATTTTAGGTCTCATAAATGGCCGTGGTCAACATTGTAGACCTTATCTCCCGGCGGAAAAGCGGAGATGGGTCACCACCAGGAGACCATTATGAACCTCTTCTACTATCCCGGCGCCTGCAGCCTGGCCGATCATATCGCGCTCATCGAGACCGGGCTTTCCTACAGGCTCATCAGCATCAAGCATGACAAGAAGACGGAGGACGGCCGCGATTTCCTTTCGATCAATCCGAAGGGTTATATTCCCACGCTCGAACTCGAGAACGGAACGATCCTGACCGAGAACCAGGTCATCCTGAACTATATCGCCGAGAAGAGCGGCAAGCTCCTGCCGGGAGATCCCATCCTTCGGTGGCGGGCGCTCGAGGCGCTCGCCTTCATGTCCTCCGAGATCCATTCAAGGTACCAGCCCTTCTTCAGGAATTTCCCCGAGCTGGAAAAGGAGCGTGCTCGCGAAAAGCTCGCGCAGGCCTTTGCAATCCTGGCCGAGCAGATGGGCGACAAGACGTTCCTTGTCAGCGACGAGATGACGGTTGCCGATTGCTACCTGTTCTGGGTGCTGATGGTCGCGCCCAGGAGCGGCGTCGAACTGCCGGAGGCGCTCAGCAGGTCCTTCGATCACATGCGGGCGCTGCCTTCGGTGATCCGGGCGTTTGCGGAGGAGGGGCTGGGCTGACGTTCCCCGGCCGCGCGTCGCTCGACAGGCGGTCCGGCTGGCCGGGAAAGGCGCGCAGCCGGCCAGCCATTATTTGCACGGGTGGGCGCTCAATCCAGGAGAACCACAGCCTCAACCTCGAAGAGCATGGGATCGATGGCGAGCTTCGGCACTGGAACCAGCGTCTGTGCCGGAAGCGTATCGCCGAACATCCGCGTTACATTCTCCGTCAGTACGCCCAACTTCGACATATCGTGGTCGACCACGTAAACCGTCAGTTTCACCACCTGGCCCAGGCGGGCGCCAAGCGCGTCGAGCACGGCGGCGAGGTTCGCATAGGCCTGTCCCACCTGTGTGGCGAAGTCCGGCGAGAGAGCGCCGGTCTGGTCCTGACCGCCACGGCGGCCGAGCTCGGCAAGGAAGGGCTTCGCGGTCGGCGGATGGTCCGGGAAGCCGTGCAAGACGATCGTCGGTTGACCATCGGGATCATCACCCTGCAGCGCGTGAAAGGTGCCGTGTGGTAGGTCGAAAGTGACGTGTTCGAACTCCACGTGTGTCTTCTCAAACCAGCATCGACTGCTGGGCGGAGATACCCGCCGTCGCGCCGTACGATGTTGCCGTGGTGACCGAGGCCATGGCTGGGTTGGCGAGGTCGCCGGCGGCGTAGATGCCGGGCGTGCTGGTTTCGCGGCGCTCGTCGACCTTGAGGGCGATGCCGAGGGGCGTATCGACCGTGGCGAGTCCCAGTGATTCATGCAGGCTTGCGGACGGCTTGTTGCGCGGATGCGCGAACAAAATATCGACTGCGACATTGGGGGCGGTATCGAGCTTGACGGTGGCATTATGGCCCCCGTGACGGGCGATTTCGGTGATCCGGCCATCAACGACAGGTATGTTGCGGCGCGCGAGATCGGCCCGGATATCGGGTGCAATGTCGTGACCATCGGCGAAGACGGTCAATGTGTCGGTCCAATCGTGGTACAGCCTGACATAATTGTGCGACGGCGGGCCGGACCAGACGAGGCCCCAATGTTGGCCGGCGACTTCAAAGCCATCGCAATAGGGGCAGGGCACGATGGATGTGCCCCAGCTTTCGGCAAAGCCCGGAACGTCAGGCATCTGGTCGGCAACGCCATAGCTCAGGATCAGGCGGCGCGCCCCAAGGCTTTCGCCATCGCCAGTGAGGACGGAGAAATCGTCGATGGTGCCGGAGATGCTGTCGGCCCGGGCATTGACCAGCTTGACCGTGGGATAACGCGCCAGCTGCTGCCGCGCCTCGGCCAGGATGTCCAGCGGTGGCTTGTGATCGTGGCCGAGCAGGCCATGCGAGTGGCCGGCGAAGCGGTTGCGCGGCAGGCCGGTATCGAGAACGGTGACCTTGCGGCGGGCGCGGCCGAGCTGCAGGGCGGCGGCGAGACCGGCAAAGCTGCCGCCGATGATGATGACGTCATCCATGGTGATGAGCTCCGTGGTGTGGATGGAAGGGGTTGGGCTGGGCCTGGCGCGAAATATCGTCCAGCGATACGCGCTCGAGACGGGCAGCGAGCAGGGCTTCGGCATCGACGAGAAAGTCGCCCATCACTGTGTTGACCGGCCGGACGATGCCGCATTCGATATCGCCGGGCGGCCCAAGGGAAGCTTGATTTGGAGGGCACCTACGCATTGGCTTGCACCTTTTAGATACTATATGGTATCGTAAGTCAAGAATTAGGATACTGTCAAGGACTGGATTTGTCGTGACCGAAAACAGCCAGGGCCGGCGCGGCCGGCCCGCCAACGAGGCGCTTGGCCAAACGATAGTCGACGCCGCGTGCGAACTCTTTGTGGAATTGGGTTTCCAAGCGACGACATTGGACAAGGTCGCCCAGCGAGCGAGGATATCCAAGCTCAGCATCTATCGGCACTTCGAGAACAAGGAGGCGCTGTTCAGTGCGGCCATCGCGGCCCACTGCCATCAGTTTGCACCACAGGCTCTTATTGAAGGCGTCGACGGTTCGGCAGAAGATCAGCTCATGGCGGTGGGAACATCCCTGCTTCGCACGCTGTTGAGCCCGGACGTCCGCAGTGTCGAAGCCATGATCATGGCCGACAAGACGAATCAAAAGTCGTTAAGCAAGCTCCACTACGAAGCCGGCCCCGCCTATGTCATCGCCCAAATCGAGGCCCTGTTGCGTCAGTTGCACGCGAAGGCGGTTCTGAACGTGCCCGATCCTCTCCGGTCCGCCCGCTTGTTTGCCGCGCTTATCAAAGGATCCGATCTCTTGATTATCGCACGCTTCGATCAGGCGAGAGCAGAGGACGACAACGAAATCGAATCCTATTGCCGGTCCGCCGTCGCCATGTTCGTCGCCGCACACGGTGGGAACGACCACGCGGGCGGATAGCCTGGTTAAGAACGGATAAGAACAAAGGATATGGCATGACGGAGAAAAATGTTTATCAGGTGGCCGACTGGAAAGGCCAAAGCGGGGAGCGCTGGGTCACTTACCAGGCCCGGCTCGATGCCATGATGGCGGTGTTCGGCCAGGCCGCGATAGAAGCCGCCGCGCCCGCCATGGGCGAACGCGTGCTGGACGTCGGCTGCGGCGCGGGGGCGTCTAGTCTGGATCTGGCCGCCCGCGTCGGCGCGGGGGGCCATGTGCTGGGCGTGGACATATCCGAACCGCTGATCGGCAGAGCGCGCGCGCGAGCGCCGCAGGATACGCCGGCCGTGTTCCAGGTGGCCGACGCCAGCAGCACCGAATTGCCCCAGGGCGCGTTCGACATCCTGTTCTCGCGCTTCGGAGTGATGTTCTTTGACGATCCTACGGCGGCCTTCACTCATATGCGCCGTGCGCTCAAGCCGGGCGCGCGGGTCGCTTTCGTCTGCTGGCGCGGCATGGCCGAGAACGATTGGGTGCGCTTGCCGATGGGCGCGATGAAGGGCATCCTCCCGCCGATGACGCCGCCCGGTCCCGAAGCCCCCGGCCCGTTCTCGTTTGGCGACCAGGGGCGGGTGGCGCGTATTCTAACGGTGGCTGGCTTCACCGATGTCGCTATCGCGCCATTCGATGCCTCCATCCCGTTCGGCAAGGGGGAGACGCGGGACGCGGCGCTCGACGACGCGGTGAAGATGACACTCGAGGTCGGCCCGCTGGCGCGCTCTCTCGCTGATCAGCCCGACGATATCCGCGCCCGCGCCTCGGCTGCGGTTCGTGCCGTCTTCGCGGGCTGCCCCGGTGAGCGGTCGGTGATGATCGACGGTGCGGCGTGGATCGTCACGGCGCGCAATCCGGCAAGCTGACACGGATTAATACGCCCTCTTGCTGAGTTAGACACTTGAGTTTCCCAAATGACGATGAATCAGAATCTCTGTTGCAAACGGGAGGTTTGCGATGGGAGCAGCGATTTCATTGCGGGCGGATTTTGACGCGGAAGGTCTTCGGCGTCTGGCCCGCAAGAGCAAGCATGCGGCGCAGGCGCGTTGTCTTTTGGCGCTTGCCTTGATCTATGGCGGAGGCTCGCGCTCGGATGCAGCGCGTCTTGGTAATGTCACCCTTCAGATCGTGCGTGACTGGGTCTTGCGGTTCAATGCGAATGCCCCCGACGGGCTGATCGATGGCAAGGTTCCCGGACCCAAGTCACGCTTGAACGATGCGCAGCGGACGGCGCTGGGTGCTGATGGTCGCGCCCAGGAGCGGCGTCGAACTGCCGGAGGCGCTCAGCAGGTCCTTCGATCACATGCGGGCGCTGCCTTCGGTGATCCGGGCGTTTGCGGAGGAGGGGCTCGGCTGACGTTCTCCGGCCGCGCGTCGCTCGACAGGCGGTCCGGCTGGCCGGGAAAGGCGCAGCCGGCCAGCCATTATTTGCACGGGCGGGCGCTCAATCCAGGAGAACCACAGCCTCAACCTCGAAGAGCATGGGATCGATGGCGAGCTTCGGCACCGGAACCAGCGTCTGTGCCGGAAGCGTATCGCGGAACATCCGCGTTACGCTCTCCGTCAGTATGCCCAACTTCGACATATCGTGGTCGACCACGTAAACCGTCAGTTTCACGACCTGGTCCAGGCGTGCGCCAAGCGCTTCGAGCACGGCGGCGAGGTTCGTATAGGCCTGTCCCACCTGTGTGGCGAAGTCTGGCGAGAGAGCGCCGGTCTGGTTCTGCCCGCCTTGCCCCGAGATAAAGGCCAGCCGGCCGGCAGCAGGAGTGATGACCGCTGTGCTGTAGCCATTCGGTGTCGGGTCGTGCAGGTGGGAAGGGTTCACGATGATCGGCTTTGCAGCGGTCGTGCGTGTTTGATCTAGGGAGGTCATGGTCTGTCTCCTTGTGGGGTTGCCATGACCTGCCTAGGGCAAATCGGTGCCAAATTTTGGCACCGAATGTGTTAGGCTACGCAAATGAACATCCGCCTCAGACACGACGCCATCGTGCGTATCCTCCGGCGCAACGGAACCTCGACGGTCAACGATCTGGCGGAGGAAGTTGGTGCTTCCAGGCGAACGGTGCTGCGCGACATCGGAGCGCTGCGTAACCAGGGCTTCCTCATCCATTCCGAATCCGGCCGAGGTGGCGGGCTGCAGCTTGACCCGGAGTCGGTGCAGACCACCACCCGGCTCTCCGTGACCGAGGTATTCGCGCTCCTGATCAGCGTTGCGGCCGTGCGCGCGGGCCGCTCCCTTCCTTTCTCCGATCTCGCCGATGCGGGGCTCGCGAAGATCGAAAGGGCACTTTCGGCAGACAAGGTGCGAGACCTGCGCCGGCTTCTGGACTGCCTGTATGTCGGGCAATTGTCGCCCAAGCAGGACATTTCGGACATAGGTTCGATCGACTCCGGGCTGCTGCCAGCCTTCGAGACGAGTTTTCTCCAGCGGCTGCATCTTCGGTTCCGCTACCGTGATGCCAAGGGGATGGAAACACTGCGCGAGGTTGAACCGCAGGCCATGCTCATCCTGCCGCCACTTTGGTATCTCGTCGCCTGGGATGCCGCCCGCGAGGATTTCCGCCACTTTCGCATGGACCGGATCAGCAAGCCGGAGATTGTGGAGGGCACGCAGTTTCGTCGAAGGCACGTGCCTTTCGAAGATGATGTTTGCCCTTTCAGCGAAATGGCGCGCTGAGTATCAGCGAGGTCGAAACATTTTATACGTAGCGCGCAAAGGGCCTTTTCCGAGGTTCTAAGGGCGCAGAGAAAAACGTAGTCATCCAGCAGGCCGATCCGTGCAGTCTCGGCGGCACGGGCATCATCTCAAGGTCGCCGGCCTGAATGCGCCGGCGCCCTGCACCGTATTGCGGTCAATCCTACCTTGAAGTTGTCCGGCAAACCTTTAGTTTCTACTAAAACAGTCGGGGGAACATGCAGGCAATGACTGGGCAATCCGTTCACTCGGTCGCGATATTCGAGGAAGTAGCCTGCGATGCGGGGATCTATACCTGGGATATCGTCAAGAACCTCGTCTTTGCAGACAGCGCGCTCGCCGAACTTTTCGGCCTCGATGCTGCCGCCACCGTGCGCGGCCTGCCGCTGGAAGACTACCTTGCACGCGTCCATCCCGATGACCGGCCGGAACTGGCAAAGAAGATCTCAGAAGTGCTCGTTGCCGATATCGCACAGCAGAATACCTACCGTGTCTGGGGCAGGGACGGGCGGTACCGGATGGTCGCCGCCTTCGGCCGGGCCTTTCGCGATCAGAGCGGATCACCCATTCTCTATTCCGGCATCGTCGTGCCGGTGGCCGAGCGCGAGCAGGATGGATCGCTGGCGCATTAGCCGCCTTTGCCGTCAATCCACGCTTGACCGATCCCGCGGTTTTGTCACGGGTCGCGGACGAAGCAGATCGTTTCATGCGGCGTGTGCTCGGCCCTTTTTGCGTGTCACCAAAGTCGTTCGCGAGGCGCCAACTTTTGCGATATTTGCGGCAGTTGGAAGTTGGCTGAACCGACAGCCTTGCCGATCGTCGCAATCATCAGGCAGACCGTCCGAAAACCCTAGCGGGGATTCCGAAGGTTAGGCTGCGCCCAGGTTTTAGGACGGTCTGCAGGATTTTTGCGACACATGGAGCGGCCCGAGATCAATATTGGCATCCGCCATGCCGCCTCCCTTCAGCCAGCTGGTCCCGCAAACAATATGAGATTTCCGTCTGGATCTAGGGCAATAAAATTTCGTGCACCCCAAGGCTCTTTCTTGAGCGTCTGATGAAAATGCACTCCAGCGGCCTGGAAATCCAAAAAGAGCTGCTTGATCTCGGCTGCGGTGTCGACGGCGATTGAGGCGGAGAGCAGGTGTTCACGCGTCCGTATATCGCCAACGAACACAGGTTCGCAGATCACCCGCAATGCGAGTCGTGCCTTATCACGAATGACCTGCCCATAGAATGGTGGATCACCATAGACAAAGTCGATGGCAAAGCCGAGTTTGCTGGTGAAGAAATCGCACGACGTTTTGATGTCGGTGACGAACAGTTGTGCAGAGATCGAGCTGAGAACGGGGTGAGGGGTAGGTTTAATTTGAGTGGTCATGGCATCGGCTCCTGATTTGAGCGCCTGCCAGCCTTCGATCCCGTTTTGACGAGCGACCAGTTCTTGCGCGTCACTGAGCTTGAAACTCGCTTCCAGTATCTGATTGTCGTCGAGGTGCTGAAAGCGTGGCAATACAGCCCTGATCTCGGCCGCGACCGGATAATACCGTTCGCGATGCCAACGCAAATACTGCTTGGCCTGCTTCTTGAGGTTTTCGAGGTTCGGCATTGGCGCTACCTATGAAATTCGCAGGCGGGCATTGCCCAGCCGGTCCAATGCCGATGCACCCTGCGTAGCGCGATTTGAGAATAACTAAATTAGGCGGGGATCGTCAAGAACCAGACCGACCGCGCCACAGAACAGGGAGAGTTCTTAAAAACTCGAAATTTCGGCAAATGCGAGCCCGCCTGTCGCGAAACTCAGGCTCGATTAGAGCGACGCCTGTTTTCCTGATTCCTGCGACATCCCTGTTCATGACAACCGCAATGACTGCTTTTGGCGCAAGCGGTCGAGACTTTCGGCCGCCGTGAGCAGCCATCGGGATCCTCGATGCCGGGACTGGATGGCAGTCGCGATTGGTTAGACGAATGTCCGGTTGGCCAAACATGTCTTCGGCGCCGACAAAGGTGACTACTACCACATATCAGACGGCCTGCCTCAAAACGAGCAACGAAATTGGCGTCGAGTTGCCGGAGCGCTGCGCAAGTCTTTCGATCACATGCGGCGCTGCCCTCCTTGATCCGGGCACTTGCCGAGGAAGGACTGGGCTGATCAGGCGGCCACCGTAAATTGACCGCGCATTCGCTGGCCAAGCGTCGCTCGACAGGCGGGTCCGCCTGGCCAGGGAAACGTTACTGATGGGCCGATGCTGAGTTTCTCCTTCCCGGGAAGGAGGTTCTCAGCGTTCGGCCGCTTCCCAACTATTCCTTTGCGCTCCACATATGAAATGTCTCGGGTTCGTCTCCGTCCGCAACCGACTCCAGATAACGCGGCTTCCAGACGTCTCTGATGAACGTTTCCATCTTGGTGGGCAGAGAAGGGCGAACCTCACGCTCACCCTGGAACCGCACCAGGCCATTGTTCAAGGCGTCGGCGGTCAGGGTGTCATCGTGCCATCTCTCCGATGTCCCGAAGCGCTTCAGGAATTCGGCTTCCACATCCTTGCGCGTTCTTTCGATGTACCGGTACTCCACCGGCCGGCCGATCTCCCTGCCGATGATCGCGGCCAATTCATTCATCGAAATATCTTCCGAGCCGACCTCGCGGATCACCCGGTGCTTGCCCGTCGGATTTGTCAGTTCCCTGGCCGCAAGCCATGCGATGTCATCCGTCGCCACCCAGGGCATCTTCAGATCGGGCTTACAGGACCAGGCGATCCGACCATATCTGGCGACTGGCGCCGTCCACGCCAGCACATCCTCCATGAACCAGGCGGCGTGCAGATGGACCAGGTCGATATTGGTAAGTTCGTTCAGCTTCTCATCAAGATGGTAGAAACATTCAAAATGGCCGGTCTCGCCTTTCACGTCCGATCCCATGGCCGACAGGCTCACCGCCAGTTTGACGGAGGAATTGCCAAGCGCATCGACGAAGCGTTGGGCAACCACGGGATAGTGGCCTTGCAGGTTGTTCCAGTCGGTCTTGACCATCAGGAAGGCGGCATCGGCATCCTGAAAGAATTTGTCGAGCTCTCCCGCACCCGTGTCAAAACTTCCGAGGAATGGCTCCGCGCCTATTTCGGCCAGTGCCTCTAGGGCTGGACCGCCCCTCGACAGGGCCTTTACCTGATGTCCTGCGCTCAGCAGCTTTCGGGTGAGTTGGGCGCCGACTCTGCCGGTTGCGCCGACGACAGCAATTCGCATGATAGTCTCCATCGCGTTGTTGATGTCCGCTTGTAGCGAATTGCACTGCACGCGAATTTGGAGATAATGCCATATGATCTCCAAATCAGGCCAATCCGCTAGGACGCTGCGCCCCTGCAGCGTGGACTTCGATCCCGACCCCGACCGGTTGGGTCGCCCGGCGGTCGCCCTGCATGTCGACTTCAGCGACTACCAAGCCGAGGTGCCGCAGCACCAGCACCGGCAGGGGCAGCTCATCCTTGCCTTGCACGGGGCCGTCACCTGCAGGGCCGCAAACGGCCTTTGGATTGTCCCGCCGGACTGCGGGATCTGGATCCCGGGCGGCGTGCCGCACAGCAATCAGGTCACGTCCAACGCTCGCCTGTCCTACCTGTTTGTCGAACCGGATGCTGCGGCCCTGCCGCAGGAGTGCTGCACGCTGTCCGTTTCGCCGATGCTGCGCGAGATGATCCTGCGCCTGGCGGATGTACAGGGCAGCTATGCTCCTGATGACCATGTCGGCCGTCTCGTGCGGGTCTTGCTGGAGGAACTGGCGCTGATGCCGAAAGAGGGGCTGGAGCTGCCCGTGTCCAGCCACCCGAAGATCGCCGTGATCGCCGCTGCCCTGACGGCGGAGCCAAGCGACCGCCGCACCCTCGGGGAATGGGCCGCCCATGTCGCCATGAGCGAGCGATCCCTGAAGCGGCTGATGGTTCAGGAAACGGGGCTGACCTTCGGCCGGTGGCGGCGGCAGCTGCACCTGGTCATCGCGCTGCGCGAACTCGCCAGCGGCGCGACGGTCCAGAGGGTGTCGAGCGACCTCGGCTACGAGTCCGTCACCGCCTTCATCGTGATGTTCAAGAAGGCACTCGGGACAACACCAACGCGCTATTTCTCGACGTGACCGACGGGCCTAGCTCGGCAGGCGGTCAGTCTGGCTGAGGAGCGGCTCGCGAGCCTGCTCGTGAAGCCAGGCGCAGAGCTGGCGAGGCGCGAGACGGGGGTCGTCGACACGCATCAACGCAAAATGCCAGGCCGGCCCGCTTAGTACATAGGGGAAAGGGGCGATGAGGAGGCCCTTTTCCAGGAGCGGGCGAAACAACAAGGGCGACAGAAGCGCGACACCTGCGCCTGCCACCGCTGCATTGGCGTCCAACTCATGCGTGGGGTAATCGACTGCCACAAACCGCAGAGCCTGCGGCATCTCGCATTGAGCGGCCCTGAACCATGCCTGCCAATCCGGATGCGGCAACAGCTCGAAATCGGCGAGCGCCTCCGGCCTGTCCAGGGTCCGCGTTCCGAGCAGAGAGGGCGCCAGCATGGGCGTGACTTCGACCGGCACCAGCCGGTATTCGTCAAGTCCTTCCCAACCGCCACGACCCGTCCTGATGGCGACGTCAAACGCGCTGGGGTCGCGAATATCGGCGGAAACGTCGACCTCGATCGGCGATCCGCCTGCCGAGGGATAACGCGCCAGCCGGGGTGCCAGCCAGCGTGACGCGAATGTCGGAGGCGCCGTCAATCGGAGTGGGCGCGTCACAGCCTGAAATTCATCGAGAGCGCCTGCGATGCCATCTAGTGCGTGGCGAATTCGGCCAGCCAGTTGAGCGGCCGCAGTTGTCGGCACGACGCGTCGCCCCGCCCGCACGAACAATGGCTGGCCAAGCTCGGCCTCCAGTGTGCGGATACGGAGACTGACGGCCGCAGGCGTCAGACACAGCCGTTCGGCGGCCCAGGCAAAGCTGGAGGCGGAAACGCACGCTTCCAGAATTCGCAGAGACTCCAACGGCGGCCGCATGATCTCTTCTCTCTTGATGAGTTTTGCTTGTGAGTGTCCCAAGCAAAGCGCGTTTTGGGGGCAGGGCGCCTTCAGCTAGAGCTTGTCGCGCAAACCCGAAGACCTGAAGCGCGGCGAGCGGATCTGAAGGATCGCGACACGCTCCAGGGCTCAAACAAACAATAGGCGATCCGACATGGCCCTGCAATCTCGGCACTTAATGACACTCTTCATGACACTTCACCCGGCGCTTGAGCTCGGCCAGACGCCGGCTGGTAGCCGGCGCATATTTCCCGTTTCCGGCGGACATTTCCGGGGCGAGCGGCTGAAAGGAGAGGTGTCGCCGCTGATCGGCTCTGACCTCCTGCTCGGACGCGCGGACGGCACGTTTCAGCAGGATGTCAGGCTCCTGCTCGCCGCTGACGACGGCGGTCTGATCCTTATGACCTATCGCGGCGTCAGGCGCTCCTCCCAGAGCGTCGACGAGCGTCTTGCGAATGGCGAGGCGGTCGACCCCTCGGAATATTATTTGCGAACAACACCCTATTTCGAAACGGCCGCACCACAGCACGCGTGGCTCAACCAAATTGTCGCGGTTGCGCAAGGCGGCCGGCGTGCTGATGGTGTCGAGTACGATGTATTCGAGATTCTATGAATTCAGCCGTCCGCATCCGGCGCATTTCCCGTGCATTCCGGAATGGGAAATGACTGCTCTCGGCCTATCGCGGTCATTGCGTTATCGAGCGATAGGTCTGCCCGAGAGTTGAAGGAGCCGGTCCATCTCGCGATGAGAGTTGAGCACGGCTACCGGAACGTCCGGCCCGTAACGCTCGATTTGCATCACAAAAAGCGGGGCGTATTTTTTCTCGAAGTTCCAGATGTATGACAGGAAGTCTCGATCCGGCAGTGGCTCGGGGCACCCTTCAGCCATCGCTGGGCGAACTGAACCATAGAAACGAGATACGCGCTTCAACAGACCAATCAGTGCAACCCATCTCGGCACTCGAACCCACAGAACCAGATCAGTTCGCGGCAATCTCAGGTCAAAGGAAGACGCTCCACTGCCGTCCATGACCCATCGGTCACGTTGGACCATATCCGATATGATTGCTCTTTGCTCGGTACGATCACGCTCCACCCAGCCTGGAAGCCAGCGCACATCCCGGTCGAGTGACTGGAATTCCAGGCGGTGCAAATCCGCGATCTTTGCAGAGAAGGTTGTCTTGCCGCCTCCCGAACATCCAATAACGAGAACACGCTCGACTGTCGCCAAAAGGCTGGCCGCATCCATCAGAGAAACATATCGAGGCATCGAAGCGTCATCTTGCCGAACTTGGACCAATATGTTGGGGATGCCAGCATCCCAGCGACGTAAACCCACAGAATCGCAGTGGTGCAAGCGCGAAGGCTGCACTCCGCTGAGGCCGGCGTAAAGGCTGCTTGTGGTGCAATGCCGTAGCTCGCGAGGTTCCGGTATGGATACGACCCGTCAATCCGCCGAAATTGCTCAGACCGCTCGAACTTCGGCAAGCCGCTTGACTGCGTACTCGTCCTGCCAGCAGACGGCGGCTTCCCATGCGGCTGACGCTTGCGCGGCGATGTCATGCGCGCCGTCGTCGAGATCGGCAGCGTTGCCGGGCAGTACCAGGTCAAGGTAAGGGACGTCGACATGTGACTCATCCCAGTCGATCAACGCGACCCGATCTGCGGTCATGCGGACGTTGCCAGGGTTGTTCGGGTTGCCGTGGACAACGCATGTCTGACGCCCGATTAGCCGCGCCCACGCTGCTCGGCATCTGACAACACCCTCAGGCGGCATTGCGGAAAGGTTGATCCTCGTTCCGGTTTCGGCATGCAGGAGGTCGGTCGACGATCGCCAGCCCGGGCGCTGCGGCCAGCCCCGCGTCAAGCGATGCAGCTCGCGGAGCGTGTCGGCCACGCGACGCCAGTCGGACTCCGTCTCGGGCGGTCCGCCCTCCATGTATTTCATCACCACCAGACCGTCCACGAACAGCCGGCCGTCAGCCGTCGGGATCGGCACCGGAACAGTCATGCCTTCACGGTCGAGGTGTTGGAGTAGCTCGGTTTCCCATGCGAGATCAGCGTCGGTCCTGGAGCCGAGACGACCGACTGCGATCTGCCCGTGGACGCGAACGCTCCACACGTCGTTGGCAACTCCACCCGTAAGCGGTTCGATGCGAACCGCATCTTCACCCCATTGGCCGAGCGCTTCCCATCCCATTGGCAGTATCCTTGGCGGCCACAATGAAATTGACGGAAGAAATAGGGAAGGTTTGCGACGCCACGATGTCCTCTGGTGGCGCAAAGCGGTCGAAGCTTGAGGGACCACGATGCCCCACGTCACGAAGTGGGTTCAGAGTCGCAGTGCCAACTTGCCGACGCTGGAGCGGCCCTCCAATGCCGCGAGCGCCTTTGGCCCGTCGGCAAGTTCGTAGACGGTTGGCTGGACGGGGGACAATATGCCTGCACCGATAAGCGCGAAGAGTTCGCCCATGACGGCACCGAACATCTGCGGCGCGGCGCCGATCAGCACCCCCATGTTAAAGCCGATAATGTGGACCTGATGTTTATAGACGAGGTCCCAATTGGTGAGCGGTGCTTCGCCGGCGGGCAACCCTGTGACGACGACACGGCCGGTGACGCGTCGCGCTGATGCCAGGCTGGCCTCGAAGGTCTCACCGCCGACCGACTCGATGACCAGATCGGCGCCGGCGTTGCCGGTCAGACGAAGCACTTCGGCGGCGATATCGGCGGTGCGGGAGTCGAGGATGTGATCGGCACCCAGGGATTGCACGATCTCGTGCTTCTCCGATGAGGCCGTCGCAATCACCGTTGCGCCGTAGTGCTTGGCGATCTTGACTGCGGCTTGGCCGGTAGCGCCTGCCGCTGCATGGATCAGCACGGTCTCACCCTTCTCGATCTGCCCGAGCAGCTTTAGCGCTGCCGCTGCCGTTGGCAAGTTCACAACCAGGCCAAGCGCCTGCTCGTCCGACCATCCCTTGGGTACTGGTACTGCGGCAATCGCCGGAAGCACCATGTATTCGGCAAAGGCACCATATCCGACCCCGATGACATGAGCGCCAGTCGCCACAGTCGTTACTCCTTCGCCCAGAGCCACGACTTCACCTACGCCCTCGAAACCCGCGATATATGGAGGCTGCGGGCCAGCGCGAAACTTGCCGTAGGCCTGGGAGATGTCGGCCATGTTGATACCACCGGCGGCGACGCGGATGAGGATTTCGCCGCGACCGGGAACCGGCACCGGCGCGTCGGTGATCATCCGCAGATCCCGCGGGCCATTAAGGGACGTCTGCTGTAACGCACGCATGAAGGCGGGGACGCTCATGGGACTGGTCCTTGTTCAAGGTGGTTGCGAGAATTGTTTGTCGATCGACAAATAAATAAAATGCATGGCGGTTCGACATCCGTCAAGTTATAGTTTGTCGATCGACAAACAAATCGGAGATGAGATGGCGACGCGTGGCAGGCCACTGACATTTGACCGGGATGTCGCTTTGCGCAGCGCCATGGATCTGTTTTGGGAGCGCGGCTACGAAGGAACCTCCATGAAGGACCTGAGCGAGGCCATGGGAATTGCTTCGGCCAGCATCTATGCGTCCTTCGGAAGCAAGGAAGCCTTGTTCCGCGAAGCCGTGGCCCTCAATGCCGCGACCCAGGGGCAGCCCCCGAGGGTAGCGCTTCGCGAACAGCCCACGGCCTATGAGGCGATACACGCCATGCTGCGCGCCGTGGCCGATACAATCACCATTCCCGGCTCGCCGCGTGGATGCATGCTGGTCCTTGCAGCGCCGACCGGCACGATAGAAAACCACCCGGTACGCGAATTCCTCGCCGACATTCGCAGGGCGCAATTCGAGGAGATCAGGGAGCGGCTGGTCAGAGGGGTCCATGATGGCGACCTCGCTGCCTCGACCGGGAGCCTGACGGCCATCGCTCGCTACTATACCACCGTGATGCACGGTCTCTCGGTGCAGGCGCGCGACGGCGCAAGCCGTGCCGAACTTGAGACAGTCATCACCATGGCCATGGCCGCCTGGAAGACGCTGGCACCGGATGCTCTAGAACGTCAACAACCGAATTAGGCCGCGAGCACAGCAAGGGCACCGGGGAGGGTAGGCACGCCCGCTTTTGGCGCGTTCCGGCCGATATACTCGTCTGGTGTCGACCCGAAGCAGACATCTCCATCAGCGTACACGGCCAGTGAGAGTAACCGGTGAAAAAGACCATCTTGACTCTGTTATACACATCTTGTATACAACATGTCTATGTCACCCAAACCAGCCAGCGGCTTTGCCGCACTCCAGCGAGGTGATGCAGCGCAGGATGTCGTTTATGCCTGGCTGAAGCAGCACGTGCTGACACTGCCCCGCAATGAGGCGACTTTCTTGACGGAAGCGCAGGTCTGTCGAGAAACAGGCGTTTCACGTACCCCGGTAAGGGAGGCGTTCCTGCGACTGGAAGCCGACGGGTTGTTGACGATTTTGCCCAAGAAGGGCGCGTATATCGCTCCGATCACGGAATCCGAGGTCGACGCGATCATGCAGGCGCGCGGTTTGGTCGAGGAATGGTGCTCCCGGGAGGCAAGCCGGTTTGGAAGTTCGCTGGCCGATGAACTGGATCGGCTGATCGTCCAGCAGGAGCAGGTTCGAAGCGATCGCGTGGCGTTTATTGAAAGTGACCGGGAATTCCACCGGACAATCGTGAGAGCCGCCGGCAATCCGGTTCTCGCGACGTTTTACGAAAGCCTTCGCGATCGGCAAGTCAGAATGGGCGTGCATGCAATCTCCGTCGGCAGTCGGATCGACGACGTGTTGGCCGAGCATCGGGCGATAGCGGATGCGATCCGCGCCTCGCAGGCGGAGCAGGTCGTTGCGGCGGTTGGCGAGCATCTGGCTCGGACCTTGGCCGCGTTACGGGCACCCATGACCCGTCATTGGTCGCAAGACACGCGGACGGTCATCTAGGCTCGCAACATCCTGGAGAGCGAATATGATCACTGAGATCACGCGATCGGCTATCGAATAGACCGGTCGACATCGGGGGGCGGGCATGGAACCAGACTTTGATGTGAGTGCATTCAAGCTGGCCTTGGGACAGTTCCCGACCGGGGTTTGCGTGGTCACCAGCGTGAACGGCCCGGAAAGGCTGGGTGTCACGATCAGCTCTTTCAACTCGCTTTCCTTCAATCCGCCGCTGATCCTTTTCTCCATGGATCGCCGCGCCGCGAGCATCTCCCAATGGATGAAGGTGAGCGGTTACACGATCAATGTGCTGTCCGAGAACCAGGCGAATTTGTCGAAGCGGTTTTCCAAACCGTTGACCAACAAGTGGGAAGGCATCGCCTGCGAGACTGAAGCGGGGCACGGCATCATCCTTGCTGGAATCGCTGCCGTTTTCCATTGCGCGCCTTGGGCTGCCAATGACGGCGGCGACCATCTGCTGTTCATCGGCAAAGTGACAGCATTCCAATCGTTTCGCGACCGTCGGCCGCTTGTCTACAGCAAGGGTCGATATGCCGCGCTGGAACGTGAAGTACGCATGGAAGCGTCCTGGCCTTTGCCAATGCACTATTGAGGGTGATGACATGTTGAAAACAGGCTCACAGCATATCGAAACCCTGCGCGACGGCCGACAGGTGTTCCTCGAAGGAAAGCTTGCAGATGACGTTACCGTCCACCCGGCCTTCAGCCGGACTATTGGTTCGATTGCGCGGCTCTATGATTTTCAATGCGCGGAACAGAACCGGTCCCTCATGACCTATCAGACGGACAGCAACACTCCTGCAAGCCGAATCTGGCAGATGCCGGGTAACTACACCGAATTGGTGGAGCGGCGCCGGGCGATTGAGACCTGGGCATCGTTGCATTGCGGTTTCCTCGGCCGCGCGCCGGACCACGTGGCCTCCTGTCTGGCGGGTATGATGATGGGGATCGAGGTCTTTCAGGCCTACAATCCCAAGCGCGCCGCTGCTCTGGCGGAGTATTACCGCTATGCCTGCAAAAGCGATCTCTATCTGACATATGTAATCATCAATCCGCAGGCGGACCGGTCAAAGAGCGCGGGTCAGCAACAGGACCGCACCTTGACGGCGGGTGTCGTCGACCAGGACGGAGAAGGTCTGACGATCCGTGGCGCAAAGATGCTGGCCACGGGTGGCATCATGGCCAACGAGGTCTTCGTCACTTGCATTCAGCCGCTTTCGGAAGGCGACGAATCCTATGCTGTTTCCTTCGTGGTCCCCATGAACGCGCGTGGGCTTACGATAATGTCCCGCAAGTCCTACGAAGGGCACGCAACCAGCGTTTTCGACAGCCCGCTTGCCAGCCGCTTTGACGAGAATGATGCAATCCTCTACTTCGATGATGTCAAGGTGCCGTGGGATCGGGTTTTCATCAATCAGGACATCCGCATGTGTCAGGAGCAATTTCATGCCACACCTGCCCATGTCCTGCAGAACTATCAGGCACAAGTTCGCCTGATGGTAAAATTGCGCTTTCTGGTCGGGCTGGCGCATCGGATGGCCGAGGCTAACGGCATTGTCGGCTTTCCCCAGGTGCGCGAGACGCTCGGCACACTGGCGGCGCAGTGCGCGATGGTCGACGCCCTGGTGCATGCCATGGAGGTCAAGGGCCAAAACCGCGGCGACTATTTCGTTCCAGACCGGCACACGCTCTATTCGGCACAGGTGCTCACCCAGAAGCTCTATCCGGAAGTGATTTCGGCGCTGCGCGAGCTCGCCGGTGGCGGACTGATCATGCTGCCGTCGAGCATCGCGGACTTCGCCGATCCCCAGCTCAAAACCTTGATCGAAAAGACCCAGCAATCGCCTGTTACAAGTGCCGAGGGGCGGGTGAAACTCTTCAAGCTGGCCTGGGACGCAATAGGCTCCGAGTTCGGCTCCAGGCATACCCAATACGAGATGTTTTACGCGGGGGCGAATTTCGTTACCAGGAATCACAGCTACCGCACGTTCGACTGGCATTCGGGCACCCGATTGGTCGACGAGATGCTCGATTCCTACTCACTCGAAAGCGAACTTCGCGCACACACGGCGGTGGAAGTATGACATCGCCCTTGGCTCCATTGAAGGAACATAAGGAATTCCACCAGGTGAACATGGGGGAGGGCTGGCACAGCCCACCCGGATATCCAGCCGGAATCGAGCAAAAGATATTGGCCGGATGGCTCGATGAAGAGAACGGCAGGGGTAATCGCACGCGATTGCTCCGCTTCCTGCCGAAGGCGCGGACCGAGAAACCCTTCGTGCACACCTATTGGGAAGAGGTCTATCTTCTCGAAGGCGACCTCATCGTCGGCGATCCGTCGTCTGGAACCGTGTCTTACCCTGCACACACTTACGCATGCCGTCCTCCAGGGGTCTTTCATGGGCCCTTCAAATCAGAGATGGGCTGCCTGCTACTTGAGATTCACTATTACGAGACAGCATCTGACGGGAAGCCGCGAGTGTGAAGCACCGTGGATGGCGACGGGCGCAATGACCGCTCTCGGCCCTAAGCGGACGTCGCGGTTAACCACCACAAGCCTTCTCGGAAAGGCGCTCCAACCGTCAGCGGCATGACACCCCCCGGCGGTCACGCTACCGGGAAAAGCCATTCGTCCCGGCGCGGTTTCGGAAAACTCTTGTTGATGCGCTTGGCGTCGGGAGGCCCGGCGTCACTGGTGCAGACGCAGACCTCGAGGAACAGCCGCGCCGATCGCCGCCGCCTCGACGCCGTTACTCTGGCGCGGGCCGGCGCGGATGGTGTCGATCACGGCGCGAAGCGGCGGCGCCATTTGCCGTTGGGCCGGATAGCAGAGGTAGTAGCCGGGGAAGGGGGCGGACCAAGTCTCGAGCAGCGCGACAAGGCGGCCTTCAGCGATGTGGTGCGCGATCAGCTGCTGGCTGGCGAATGCAACACCCACTCCGTCGACCGCCGCCTGCACCCCGAAGTCCTTCATGTTGGAGATCAGCGGGCCGTCGATTGCGACTTCGAACCACTTGCCGTTTTCCATGAACTCCCATTTGTAGGGCGTCTTCTGCCCCGGCCATCGCCAGGCGATGCAGCGATGGGCGAGAAGGTCGCGCGGATGAGCCGGCGTCCCGTGCCGGGCGAGATAGTCGGGCGAGGCGACCACGGTCTGGCGCAGGTCCGGGCCGAGTTTCACCGCGATGAGGTCCTTGTCGATCACCTCCCCGAGGCGGATGGCGACGTCATAGCCTTCGGCCACGATGTTGACGACGGCGTCGTCGAGCGTGACGTCGAGCACGACCTGCGGATAGGCGTCGCTGAAGTCACGGAGGATCGGTGTCAGGTAGAGGTCCGCGGCTGCCCGGAAGCAGTGCACCCGCACGGTCCCGGCGGGATGGGCGCGGCGCTCGCGGGTCTCGCCCAGCGCCTCCGCCAGCTCCTCGACGGCGGGCTGTACCCGTTCGAACAGCTTGGCCCCCGCCTCGGTCAGGGAGACGCTGCGGGTGGTGCGGTTGAACAAGCTGACTCCGACCCGCTCCTCGAGCCCTCGGACCATCTGGCTGAGCGCCGAGGATGACACGCCGAGGTTCTCGGCCGCCCGGCTGAAGTTCAGCGAACCGGCAACGGCCACGAAGGCGCGGAGCTGGTTGTAGTCTCCGGCAGACGGAAGGGAATGTTTCATGATCGCCCTCAATTGCTTAGCTCAGCTTACAAGGCTGATTAGTGCGCGCGGACTAAACCTTGCCGCGCCCGTCCTTATACTCAGCTGGACACGAGAGTTGAAGGGAACCACAATGACGTTGCAGAACACGCCCCCGACGGGAAACATAGATGAATTGGTCGCCTTGGCGAAAACCTACTTCGATGCCGCCTACGCGATGGACGCCGACACGTTCGCGACCATCTTCGACCCCGCGGCCTTGGTCACCAGGCGCGGCGATGGCGACAGCGTGGTGGTTACGCCTGTTGCCGCCTGGCTCGATGCGGTCCGGAGCCTGACCTCACCGCAGGATGCCGGCAGCGTGCGCGCCGACCAGATCCTCTCCATCGCCATTGTCAGTGACATGGCGCTGCTCAAGCTCCGCCTGCGGATCCCGCCCCGCGAGGTGACCGACCTGCTGTCGTGCTTTTACCTCAACGGGCGCTGGCAGATCGTCCAGAAGGTGTTCGCCGCCGAGATCCTGGCTCAAGCCCTGCAAACAGCGCCTCGAACTGAGCATGGCCCAAGCTCATCAGGCCATCCTTGATGCCTGGCCAGGTGAAGGTGTTGTCGCTCGTCGCCGATGCGATAGCTGTTTTCGCCGTTTCAGGTCTTTCTGCGACGGTTCGCCTGCCAAACGCTAGAAATGAAATGCGACGCCGATGATCGGTCCTTGCTGGACGGCATCGAATACGAACCCGTCGTTGCTGTAGTTGACCCCCAGTGCCCGATAGCCTGCGACCGCGGAGACTTTATCGTTGAATTTGTAGCCGAGGGCCAAGGCAACGTCCCAGTCGATGTCGGCGCCGCCCGCACCGATTAGTCCCCATCCGGTCATGTAAAACTCAGGCGTAAAGAAGTAATTGCCCCTGAGACCCGCGATGCCATCGACCCAGGTGTCGCCATCGTCGCCTTCCCGGCCATCGAGCAGGCCGCCGCTGAATCCGATTGTCGTGTCGACGGACCAGACCCGGACGCCGCCGACGATATCAAGATGGCCGGACGGGCTTTCCAGCACCGAATACCCGACGCCAAGCAGGCCGGCAAACGTCTTTGAGGTTACGTCGACACTGTCGGCCAGGATGCCGGCAGGGGTGCTCGCGTCCGCCCCAAGCTTCGTATAGATGACGTCTCCGAAAACGCTGAAGCGGTCGTACCGTGCCTCGCCCGCCGCCATGAAGGCGAAGTCCAGGTTCGACAGCACATCGCCGAAGTCGGCGTCCATGTGCACCTCCGGCAATCCGAACTGCGCGGTATCTCCGGAGATGCCGGCCATCCAGAAATAGGGTGCGACCGTGAAAGTCCAGCCGCTCGGGCTTTCCACCTGCCTTGCATCTGGTGTCAGCGGCGTCAGATCCGCCGTCATTGCAGGTGATGCGATCGCCAGTGCGGCGCACACGATGGCGGTATGAGTGGATTTCATGTTCATCCCTCTGTCAGCGAGCGAGTGTCAGGCTTTCTCGACATGGTCCCCCAGAATCAATATGCCTCAACACTAATTAAATTATAAGTAAATTGCCATTACCGCCGGCGCGCATAACTTGCGCGCCGGCGCTGGCCGTCACTGGCCTTGGCATCCCCGCGCATGTTCCGCCGTACAGGCCGTTGCTGCCGTGCGCGCGTGCCCGTTGCCGCCGACCAGGGCGTTCGCCCGATCAGCATAATTGTCTCTTGTGTTCTGATCGACGACCGCGACGGGTGCGGTAAGGATCAGACCGGCAGCGTGCCCTGCCGCCGCAGCCGTTCCGATCGTTGCATCGAGTATGTGATCACCCAGCCCCATCTTGTCATCGGCCAAGGTCTGCCCGTCCGAAATCCTGGAGCCGATCAGGCGGACGATCTCGGGGGATTCCGCAAACTTCGTGTGGTGAAGACGATCGCCCTGCTTGACCTTGGTGAGATCGATCACGCTGATCTTGTTGATCGCCAGTTCTTCCTTGTAGGGCGATTGCTCGGGATCGATTGCGCCGAGGCGCGACACATCTCCCCAGACGCGGCGGGAGACAGCGAGCGCCCGGTCGTCGCGCGATACGAACAATGTGAATTGCGGGTGCTGCTTGCCCATGTCGACGATCTGCTGGCTGAACACGTCGACATCGACATCCGGCGCAGCCAGGATGACGTTCTTGAACTTCGTTGGCAGCCTGCCGTTGCGAATGGCCATCTGACGCAGGGATTCCAGCGTCAGCCAGTTTCCCATCGAATGGGCGAGGATAGATACCTCCTTCACCTCTTTGTCTCGGGCGAGATATTGAAACAGCGTTTCCAGTGCATTGCGCGTGTAGTTCGTGCTTTCGCGGTCATATCCATAGGCGAGCATACTGCCCCGTGATGGCCATGTCACCAGGATGGGCGCGCTCCGCACGCGGGAATCGTGAACGACCTGGGCAAAGCGGTAGACGGAATCTTCGAAGCGGGTGTTGAAACGGTGAATGAACACCAGGACGCTTCCGTCCGGTGTCTTGCGTACGCTCGCGTTGAGCCAGGATTTTGCGGCGTCGATATCGATCTCCTGGGCCTTCAGTGTCGCGAAATCCCTTGAAGGGTTCGGAGGCAGCCTTTTGGGCCATGCGACGCTTCCCACCTCGCGGGCGTTGTCAGGCGGAATGGAGATGGTGATTTCCGCAAGGGCGGGCTTCAGCGCACGTTCGCCAGAAAACATCTCGCCGGGAACGGTCGAGCGGCTACGGGTCGTTGCGACAAGGAGGTTCACCCGGCTCGAATTTGGCAGCGACGTGTCCGCGATCGGGCTGAGGACACCCCGTGGGTGCCCGCCGCATCCCGAGAGACAAAGGAGCGAGATGCATAGGAGCGCCATAAGACTGGCGGGCAGTTCTCTGGTCGCCATCCGTTTCGGCTTCTCCTAGCAATAATAGACGCCGACCGCGCATCTCCTGACGGTGCGTCGCGCCACGCCTGCGACACTGACGGGCGTAAGCGGCCGGCCGACGCGTGCCTCGGCCGGCGTCACGATCTCCATCACTCCGGGAAGCGCCAGGCGTTCGCCGAGTTCGAGGCCGGACATGGCCACACATGCGGCCAGCAGCAGGATCTTGAGTTTCCGCACCAACGTCATTTGCTGCCTCCCTTTGCGAAGTGATCTGGAAGCTCATCGATGTCGGCAAGTTTTTGCAGCTCAACCTTCTTGGCGGCCGTGGTGTTCTTGAAACTGTAGTCCTCGGCGACGACGTCGGCGCCGGTTTTMCAGTCGCTGATCTGGATGCTGTATTGTGGCCCCTGATCGATCTTCGTGGAAGTGATCACATATCGGCAAGGATACGGTTTTTCGCCTTGGGCGATCCATATCTGCCAGTCGAGTTCCTTGGTCCGGAACGCCAGGTGATCGCATTCCACGCCGCCAATCACTCCGCTTCCAAGATCCTTCGTGTCGACGACGTCGCGCATCAGTTCATCGTAGACATTGGGCAGCAGGAGATCGGCGCCGGGAACCGGTCGATGAAGCTTATCACGCATTTCATCGATGAGATGGTCGATCGTGCCGGGCACATCTGCCTCAGCGTAAAGGTTGAGATCCTTGCCGAGGACCGTCGCCGTCTTGCCGTCGAAGGTCATTACGACATCGGCAAACCCGCCGGTGCGCGTGACGCGCAGCTTGTCGGGTCGTCCCATCTCAACCTTACCGGAACTTGCCAGCAGCAATTTCTGGTGCTCGTTGGTGACGATCTCGAAATTTGTATCGTAGGTGAACGAAATCGCCTTCTGGCCCGAGAGATAGTCGGACATCGCCTTGACCAATTGCTTGGCAGCGGGCTCGTCGGCACGCGTGGCCGAAGGCGAGACCAACGCGACGGCCGCCGCAAGAACAACGGACGATCGCCAACTTGCCTTCAGGCACCGGTTGCGGAAGGTTTCTGACACGACGTTATGCTCCTTGCGATTGGTGGAAATCGAAGTCAAACGTGCCGGGACGCGAGGACCGGGTTAAGCGCGCGACGAACCAGCGCCTGCATATCTCTATCGCTGTCGGAGATTGTGCTGCAAAACCGAGTGGGGCGCTCGTAACATCGGGTATGTTCTGTAGTACGGGTACCGTAGCTGAACGCAGACAGTGGCTTCACGGGCGGGATCAAAGTCCCGATCCGATCGCCGGAACGGTCGCGGCGGCTTGATTGCCGAGGGGAAGCCCCGCCTTTCTGATCGCGGTGCTCAAGCGTTCCTGATCCACCGGACGAATGTTTCGTGAGCGGAGTTCGCCCGATAGGTTGGGCAGGAAGTCCGGGCGCATTGCGATGAACCTCGATCCTTCGCGTCGCGCCTCGGCCTCAAGTCCGTTGTTGCTGTAGATCACCGCGGCGACGAGATGAAAGAGGGGGAACTTCTGCATATCGGCCTGTCTTATTTCCGCGACCGCCGTCCTGCCGTCGTTGAGCATGAAAGCGGCAAGCGCTCGCGTTCCATGATAATAGCCGCCACCGCCAGGATTGAGAACGAGCGCGCGCTCGAGAAGTGCTGCCCCGCGAGCCCAATCGCCGCTCATCGCCACGCGGGTCCCGAACTCTCCCAGAAGCTCCGTGTCGTTGGGGTTGGTCGCGAGCGCGGCTTCGCCGATGCGCAAGGCCTCGTCCGGCTGCTGATTGAAGAAGAGCGCCATCATTAGGGCCTGATGCGCGCGAGTGCTGCCTGGATCGAGCTGAAGGGCGCGCCGCGCGGCGACCAGGCTGCGTTCGATCGGCGCTGAGGATCCGTCGATCGCGTTGAACTTAAAGCGTTCCTCGTCAAGGTAGGCGATCGACAGCATCGCCCATGCTGTGGCGAAAGTGGGATAGCGAGCCACTGCACTTTCGAGGCACTCCCTGACCTGCCGATGCCGTTCGGGGCTTAGCTCGGTCCGGTAGGTGTAGAAGCTCAATGTACAGGCATAGGCGCCGAGATCGTCGGGAGGTTGATTGGCAACATCTTCCTGCGCGATAATTCCATAGGGTTGGGCAATGGCTGTCGCCACCCTGTTTGCAACGTCTGTCTGGATCGCGAACAGATCGCCCGAACCCATGTTCTCGTCATAGATCTGCGACCAAAGGATTTCGCCGTTGTCAGTATCAAGCAGCCGCGCGGTAACCCGCATCCTGTCGCCTGAAACGCGCACTCCTCCCATCAACAGATAGCCGGCGCCGAGTGTATTGCGGACCCGAGAGATATCGACTTCCGACGACAATGATCTGGAGGTCTCGCGGCCGAAAACCCTGATCTCCTTGAAGCGGGGCAGTGCTGTGAGAAGCTCCTCGGTCAATCCGGCCGAAAAGATCTCCGCCTTCGGATCCTCACCAAGATTGGCGAACGGAGCAACGGCGAGACTGGGCGCGTGCACCGCGGCCGCCATCGTCGGATCCGCGGCGAAAGACGGTGATCGGCCTTGCACCTGATAGAGGATGGCCGATATCAGAGCTGCAATCAGCAGACTGGCAACAAGCCATCTTCCGTAGCCGCGAAAGGCGCCATTACCGACCGATGTGTTTGTTGGTGCAGCCGAGGTGACGGACGTCGTGGCGTCTCCAGGATTGTTCCAGGCGAATGTCGGGACATATCCCCCTTTCGGAATGTCCATTCGAACCGGATCATCCTGCCCCACCACGAGATAGTAGCGCTCCAGGGTCCGCCTCAGCCGTCCTGCTCCTATCCGCACGACCGGGTCGTCCTGCGAGAAGCTTGGCGCGCGCTTGAACACCTCCACCGCAACGGAATAGCCCTTGATGCGCTTGGCATTGCCTGCCAGCGTCTCTTCGGTGATGTACCTCAGGAAGTCGGCGCTGCGTCCCGTGTGGGGGAATTCCGGATTCTCGATGATCCGTTCAAGCTGCCGACGAACGTCATCCGGGCCTGGAGGAGGTCGCGTTGAAGGTAGTGCAGCATCGGCTGCGCTTGCATTCTGCATGCCATGCACCTCACCGCTCTTGAGGGCGCAACTACCAGAAATTTCATTAGCATAACCTACTGCACAATATCATCCGCGTCCACGACTTACTCGGATGGGCCTTTTGGGTTGTGCCGTTCCATGCGGCCTACGGTATGCTACCGTTTCATACGTTGCTTTTTTACACGTCCGGCCCACCATGCCGTCGGCGGTGAGAAGGGAACCATCTCTGAAGCGGAAGGGGTGACAGTGAGACGGCAATATCAGGATGATGTCGTCGATCGCCGCGGTCTTCCCGCATGAGTGCATCGACGATCGCCGCAATTGTTTTCGCATGCCTCGCCTTTACCTCGGCGGTCGGAATAATGCTTCGATATCGGCTGCCGCATCACCATCTCAGCGTCGAGTCCCGCGACGTGATCAAGCTTGCGACAGCCGTTGTCGGCACTCTTTCGGCACTGGCGCTCGGCTTCCTGATCGCCTCCGCAAAGACGTCGTTCGAAGATGCACAGACCGAACTTCGCACATCGACCGCCAGAGTTCTTCTTCTCGATCGCGTCATGCTGCACTACGGGCCGGAGACGGCCGAAGCCCGGCGCCTGCTTGCAAGGCTGGTGGAAGCGAGGCTGCAACAGAACTGGCACAGGCCTCTGGAAGCGGGCGCGCTCGAACCTCCGGCGAGCGAAGAGATCAGCATCGAACCGGTGCAGGATCAGTTGCGATCGCTCAAACCGGAAACCGACGCCCAGCGGCTTTTGCAAAATCGCGCGATTGAGGTCAGCGGCAATGTCGCCGAGGCGCATTGGCTTGTCGTCGAGCATGGAGACGAGGATCTGCCCTTCGCGTTCCTGATCATTCTGGTGTTCTGGCTCTCATTGCTGTTCTTCACATTCGGGCTGCTGTCGCCGGTCAACAGCACGGTGATCGTCGTTCTGGTCTTCTGCGCCCTGTCGGTTGCCGGCGCAGTCTTTCTGATCACAGACATGGCGCACCCCTATCTCGGAGTTATCCAGGTTTCCGATGAACCGCTGCGAAAGGCGCTCGAACGGATGAGCGAGGGGTGAAGGCTCCACCGCGTAGCTGCTGTCGTTGTTACCGTATCATACGTTGATTGTGGATCGCGTTGAGCGATCATCCGGCAGCCCTTCGCTGAAGGCGAAGCCTTCGTGCGCACTGTTTGTCAGCATCAAAACGCCGCCGCTTGATCCTGGAGGAGAATTCATATGTGCCGTCGCAATGCGTTGTATCTCTCTCGCAGCTTGCTCGTCGCACTGGGTTTTACAGCGTTGACCGGGATTGGCTGTCCGGCGGCATTAGCACAGGCGGCAACGGGGGCTCCGGGAGCCACAATCACCCTCGACGGCAAGCAGCTTCCGCCACCCACGCCGAATTTCGGCGGGGTGATCAAGGAAAAAGCGTCTGAATCACAGCCCTGGTGGGCTCCGCGCGTCACGCCGCCAAAGGGTGCGCCGAACGTGCTGCTGATCATGACCGATGACCAGGGATTTGGTGCCCCAAGCACCTTCGGCGGCGTCATTCCCACCCCGGCCATGGATCGCATTGCAAACCAGGGGCTGCGCTTTACCAATTTCCACTCGACGTCGCTCTGTTCGCCGACGCGGGCCGCGTTGATCACCGGGCGAAACCATCATTCGGTCGGTTCCGGGGTGGTCGGCGAAATTGCGACGGGCTATCCGGGCTACGATTCCATCATCCCGGTCGAGAAAGGCACCATAGGCACGATCCTCAARGAGAACGGCTATGCGACATCGTGGTTCGGCAAGAACCACAATACCCCGTCCTATCAGTCGAGCCAGGCAGGGCCGTTCAATCAATGGCCGACGGGAATGGGCTTTGAATATTTCTACGGCTTCGTCGGCGGCGACGCCAGCCAGTGGCAGCCGAACCTCTACCGCAACACGACGGCCATCTACCCGTTCGAAGGCAATCCCGGATGGAACATGGAAACGGCGATGGCCGACGAGGCCATCCAATATATGAAGCAGTTGAAGGAGATCGCGCCGGACAAGCCCTGGCTCGTCTATTACGTGCCGGGCGCCACGCATGCGCCGCATCATCCGACGCCGGAATGGATCAAGAAGATCAGCGACATGCATCTCTTCGACGACGGCTGGAACAAGCTGCGCGAGACGATCTTCGCCAACCAGAAACGGCTCGGCATCATGCCCGAGAATGCGCAACTGACGCCGTGGCCGAAGGAACTGCCGCAATGGGATACGCTGAGCCTGGAAGAGAGAAAACTCTTCGTCAAGCAGGCGGATATCTACGGCGCCTACCTTGCTTACGCTGACAATGAGATCGGCCGGGTCATTCAGGCCGTCGACGATCTCGGCGAACTCGACAATACGCTGATCATCTATATCGGCGGCGACAACGGCGCGAGCGCCGAAGGCATGCTCAACGGCACGCCGAACGAGTTCACCACCTTCAACGGCATCCCGGTGCCGGTGAAGGACCAGTTGCTGTGGTATCCGTTCTGGGGATCGGAACGGACATTCCCGCACTTCGCCGCGGCCTGGGCCTGGGCGATGGACACGCCGTTCAAGTGGGTGAAGCAGGTGCCGTCGCATTTCGGCGGCACGTCGCAAGGGGTGGCGATGTCCTGGCCCGGCCACATCACTGATGTGGGCGGCATCCGCCGCCAGTTCTCGCACGTCATAGACATCGTGCCGACCATCCTCGAAGCCACCGGCATCCCGGCACCCGAGACGATCAACGGCATCGCTCAGAAGCCGGTCGAAGGGGTGAGCATGGCCTACACATGGGACAAGGCAAATGCCGATGTCCCCACCCGGCATACGACGCAATATTTCGAGATGCTCGGCAATCGCGCCATCTACGACAATGGCTGGGTGGCAGCGACGACGCCGGCAACCCGGCCGTGGGAGCTGAGCACCGCAACGCCGCCCGACGTCATCACCGGCTATAACTGGGAACTCTACAACGTTAACGATGACCCGACCCAGTTCAGCGACCTGGCCGCCAAGATGCCCGACAAGCTCAAGCAGATGCAGGACCTCTTCTATTCCGAGGCGAAGAAGTACGACGTGCTGCCGCTCGACAATTCGACGCTTTCCCGTTGGAACACGCCGCGCCCCAACCTGACGGCCGGGCGAACCGAGTTCACCTATTCGGGGGCACTGAGCGGTGTGCCGCCGAGCGCTGCACCGAGTGTCCTCAACAAGTCCTATACGATCACGGCCGAGGTCGAGATACCCGAAGGCGGTGCGGACGGCATGATCGTGACCGAGGGCGGACGGTTCGGCGGCTACGGCCTGTTTCTCAGCAAAGGCGACTTCGGCGTCGGGCGGGGCAAGGTCGTGTTTCTCTACAACCTTCTCGACCTGAAGCGCACGATGTGGGAGGGGCCGGAACTGGACCCTGGCAAGCACCAAATCGTCTTCGAGTTCAAGTCCGATGGTCCGGGCCTCGGCAAGGGCGGTAGCGGCGTCCTGTCGGTGGACGGCAAGCAGGTGGCGACAAACTCGGTCGAACACACGACGCCCGTCACCTTTCCGGAGGACGAAAGCTTCGACGTCGGTCAGGATACGCGCACAGGAGTCGCTCTGGTCGAGTATCGCTACGACGCTCCGTTCAAGTTCTCCGGCAAGATCGACAAGCTGACGTTCAAGCTCGGGCAATAGTGGGGGCGGCATGTTTGGAACGATGGCCGCAAATGCCAGGCTGCTGTTTTCGGTAACGGGCGTGGTCGAAGCCGCGACGGGACTGGCATTGCTGATTGCACCAGCGCTCCTGGTTCAAGTGTTGCTCGGGGCCGCGCCGGACACGCCTGCCGGCATGACGGCCGCCCGTGTCGCCGGAGCGGCCGTGCTGAGCCTGGCCGTCGCCTGCTGGCTTGCGCGGGATGACCTGGCAGGCAAGGCTGCCAAGGGATTGGTGACAGCGATGCTGTTCTACAACTTCGCCGTGGTCGCAATACTCATTCTTGGATGGATTCGCCACGGCATCGCCGGCATCGCTTTCTGGCCTGTTGTCGCGGCCCACATCGCGCTGGGCGTCTGGTGCGCGGCGTGCGGCTTGGCATCGAGCCGCATTGCTGACCGTTAGCAATCGTCCGGCGCGACGTCAGCTATGGGCGCGAAGCGGCCAAGGGCGTCGGCCGCCTTTCAGCCCGAAGCGGCCGTTTGGCGATCTCGGCGTAGACGACCGCTTTGCGCCCCCAGAGTGTCATAGGGAGCTAGCTAGCCCAGCCCCGAAAGCGGACAAGCAGATCATCGCATGGGGCTCTATGCATCAGCAAACAGATCAATCTTGTCCGACACGGCGACGCCCGGTGGGAAGGGCGTCGTCATCTCATAGGTCTGTGCGGAAGCCGTCGTATCGGCGGATAAGATGACCAAGCCTGGCAATACCGCGGCGGTGGCGCAAAGTAGTTTCGTCGTGGTGGTCGTCGCTCTCTTCTCCTTCACATCCGGTACCGCGCACCAGCATGGTCGGGACAATTACTGCGCCACGACGGCCGGCGGCTGCCACGTTCCTTCGCCGGCCGGCAATATGGACGGCGCTTCGGTCTTCGGCCAATACAGGCGCATGACGAGATAGATCGTGTCATTGGGCGCAGGCAGCCAGTTTGCTTCCTTGTCCGCGCCGGGGTTGTCCTTCTGGATATAAAGTGTGAGCGAACCATCCTCGTTCTTTTTCATGCCCGGCAACATTGGCGAGTTGATGAGGTAGCGATCGATCGGATTCTTGATCAGGAGCTGGCTCTTGCCGTCATACATCGTGACCGACCAGAAGGAGTTCACCGGCGGCAGTTGGCCGGAGGGGAAGGTCAGTATGTAATTGTGCTTGCTTCCGTCGAGCGTCTGGCCTTGGCTATCGACGCGCGTGAACGGATAGGTCGCTTCCTCCGGGTCATTGCCATAGATGCCGGCCTGAGCAGCGACGGCGCGTTTCAACCAGTCACCATTGTAGTGGGCACTGTCTCCTGGAAGACCGCTAACCCGCCAGCCATTGATCGCCTTGCCGGCATCGTCGACGGCCTCGTCGACCTTCCGCTGGCCCTCCTTCATGCCGAGGCCAATCTCCAGCTTGTGCTCCAGTGGCAGATCCTTGAAGTCAAAGGACTTACCCGGCCCGATGCCGAGGCGTGCCAGCTTGGCCCTTATCTCCTTCTCATTGCCCTGCGCCGGCGCGAATTGCAGAGCGAAGTCGAGATAGTCGAAGAAGTTGGTCTTCGCGAGTTCTTTGTCGATCCTGGGGAAGTCGATGGTTGGCGCGGCCGCTGGGGGCGTCTGCTTCAGAAAGGCCGACAGCATCTGCACCTTGTAGCCAGCCTGCACCTTCTTGACGTTGTCGAGATCATCCGGGCCAAAAAGCTGGGTGCGATAACCTGCGAGGGAAAACTGCGTGCTCGAACGAAAAACCTGCTTGATGCCCGCCGGGGTGTCACCCTCCCAGTCAGGTCCGACCACCATGTAGTCGCCGGCATCGCTCCCTGTGGCTCGGGTGCCGATATAGCCGTAATTGTAGGTATTGCCGTCACAGAGCATGACAGAGTAGTAGCGCTTCGGGTCGATCGCCGGCACCGAAAGCACCACCGGTTCAGCTCGCAAATCCAGCCAGACGAAGGAATACGGCGTGTCGCTGTTGGGCGTGACGATTGCCGTGTCCTTGTAAGTGTAAACGTTGGGCTCGTTCTTGATTTGGTTGAACGGCGCCTTGAACTGCCCTGAATTGCGGTCTACCGCGTACTCGTACATGATGGCATAGTTCATCACGAGCGGCAGGCCGTAGATCAAGCCTTCCTCGGCAATGTCCTTGGCCTCGACAATATCTGGATAGCTTTGCGCCATCAGCAGGCTTGGCTTCACAATCGCGGCGCCAGCAGCGATCGCCGCGGCCGAGCGAAGTAGATCTCGCTTCGTCAACATTTGCCTTACTCCTCTTAGGTCGTGTCGAAGTCGGTTGCCTCGCTTCAGGCTGAGGCTAGTAAAGAACAGCGCGTCGGAAGCCACGCCTTGCCACGCCCGCGTATGAAAGCGGCGTCAGCGGCATGCCGATGATGTCGATGAACACGGAAACCTTCGAGCCCTTCTCCGGCATCTCGCCGCCAACCACCTTCAACGTGTAGGTCAAGTTCTGGCCGTTCAGTTCCGGATTCTCCAGGGCGACGACGACCTGTTGGAGCTTGTTTGCTTCGAGGATGGACAGGTCTGCATTCGGCGGATCAGAGAGGAAGCTGTCCTTGCCCTTGCTCCAGAAAGGCACAAACGCTGTCGTACCCATATTCCCGGCAATGCGCTCGGGGCGGTCAGAGAAAAACAATGTTGTAGCGCCAATGCCTTCGAGCGTCAGCTTGTTCGCCGCTTTGTCGAAGGTCATCGCGCTTGCGGTCTGGACGAACAGGAAGTCAGCTACGTCATCGGCTGCTCCCGCCAGTCGGGGCCTAAGCGGCACCGCTGTCGCCGCAACGGCTGTGGCTGCGATCAGCAAGTTTCGTCTGGTCGTCATGGTCTTCCCTCCGGTTGATACAGCGAGAAATTCTCTCGCAAGCAGGCTTCTTTGCTTGCGCGACACGCACGTTTTACTGCAATAATCACTATTCCTAATTTTGAAACCACTCATTTTACGCCACGGTTGCAATATTTCTGGAGCAATGCATGCATGGCTGAGATTCCCGTTATCTCCAACCGCATATTGCATGGCATGCCGGCCTTCATACGCCGTGAAATGGGACCAAAGGCACTACTCCAGGCCAATCGCGCCGTAGGCTTTGATCTCGAACTGATTGAGGGCGAGAACTGCTTCATCCCGCACGCGGCGGTGATCGGCTTTGTCGAAGCGGCTGCACGCGCTGCCGGTGAGTCCAACTTTGGGGTTCTGATTGCCCCGATGATGAACGTCGCTAACTACGGCAGCTACGGACGCTACGTGATGGGTGCCGGCACCCTGGGGAAGGCCATCGAGCGTGCCATCTCCGGTCTTTGCTTTCATAGTACGGATGACAGGATGTCGGTCGCGATCGTCGGCAACGAGGTACGATACAGCTATGTCTTTGCGCTAGCCGGCCGTACCGGGTGGGGCAACACCGCGTGCGCGGCGGCGGGCGTCCTGCTTAGCCTCTTCAGGGCTTATTTGCCCCCTGACTGGCGACCGCTGCGCGTCGAGCTTGATACCGATAGGCCAAGCCAGACGAGACTTTTTGAAGACGTCTTCCAGTGCCCGGTCCATTTCAACGCACCCGCGGTGACCATCGTCACGGAACGCCGTCATCTGTCCGCTATGGCGAGGAGCACTTCATGGCCGATCGTCACCATCGAGGATGTGGCGCGAGACCGGCGGGGCGGTGCTCCAAGGGATTTGCTCAACGTGATCTTGGAGCAGATCCGGACCCAGGTTCTCACCGGCAGCATATCGATCGATAGCACGGCACTATTGATGGACACCAGTGTCCGAACACTGCAACGTGAGCTGAATCGGGCCGGCACCGATTTTCGCAGCTTGGCGAACGTAGTCAGGGCACAGCGAGCCACGGAATTACTCCGGCATACAAACGATTCGATCACGCGCGTATCGGCGGAACTGGGATATTCGTCCCCAGCCAATTTCGCTCGCGCTTTCCGAAAGGCAACCGGCAATGGGCCGAGGGAATTTCGCTCCGAAGGAGAACTCAAATAGGTATTGCACAACACGATCCTGCAGTTACTGGGCCGTCCTGCATGGAACGCTGGCCGAAAGGTCAGCGTCAAGAAACCACTGAAGCAGCGCGAGATCTGGGCGATCCGCTTCTTCCTCGACCGAGAGGCGCCTGAGAGATCGCGCGCTGTTTGATCTCGCGATCGACAGTAAGCTCCGAGGCTGCGGTCTTGTTAAGGTCAAGATCGGAACCCTCGTCACAGGTCAAGAAATTCGAATCCGCGCCATGGTCGTCCAGCAAAAGGCTCATGTACTCTGATCCTCGGGGACTAAATCTGTGGAACTCGATTGCACACGGCACTCTTGAGCGCGGTATGATCAATGCAGTGATCTCGTGATCCATTCTCTGCTTGTACTTGGCCTGTGGGGATCAACTGGCCGACCACCGGAAGAAGAAGGCGGCTGGGGGCTGAGGGAGGTGGGAACCTGCCCGAACTGTCGTATGCGTTGTCGTCGAAGCTCCGTGACCAGTTGAAGGCGGCTTTTCCAGCGTGACTTCCCAGAGCCCGCCAGTCCGCTTCCGGCCCCAATTCCGTCACTTACTCAGTCCCGCTTGACGTCCGCTTCTGGCGCGTTCCGGCCGACGTACTCGTCTGGTGTCGGCCCGAAGCGGACGAAACAGGCTCGACCGTGAAGCCTCTTCGGCCGTTTGTCGGCGGAGAAGCTCATGGGATGGCCTCTGCTATCCGTAACAGGGCAGAATATATGATCTCGGGATCACTTGGTGCAACGGCATTTCGGACCAGGCTTTCGGCGTTGGCGACAATCTCGTGTGCCGCACGCAAGGCCGACCGGCCGTCCGGCGTAAGTTCGGTCGTAAGGACCCGCCCATGTACCGGGTGGGCCATTCGCTTGATGAGGCCGTCCCGTTCGAGCGTCGCTATGATGGACTGCATCGTCTGCGGTGTTACGAAGGCCCGCCGCGCGAGCTCCGCACTTGACAGGCCCGCGCTGACCTCAAGTCCCGCCAGCACCGAGTATTGCGGGGTCGTCAATCCGATGTTTCTAAGTTCAGCGTCGAGATGGCCCCGCAGCGCTTGCTGCGCCCGCTTCAGCGCATATCCGAGCGAGCGGTAGGTGTCATCAACAGGCGGATCAATCAGGCTGGACATATCAGTACCCTTATATTATATCAGGGCCCTGACGATACTGCGTCGGGTATAAAAAGGAAAGATAGCTCATGCCTCGCCTCATTGGACCGGATTTCATCGGGATACAGACAAAGGATCTGGACGCCGCACGGAGCTTCTATCGGGACATTGTCGGGCTTACGCCATCGGCAAAAGCCCCTCCGGGCGCGATTGTTTTCGAAACGCACCCCATCCCATTCGCCGTCCGCACGCCGATCGAGGACTTTGACGACACGCAGAAGCTAGGAGTTGGCATCGCGATCTGGTTTGGCTGCGACGACGCTGACGAATTGCACGCTCATCTGTGCGAGCGCGACGTGCGGATAGCTTTCCCGCCGAAGGACGGTCCGTTCGGACGCTATTTCGCCTTCGTCGATCCATTTGGCTATACGATAACTGCGCATACCCTCTTAACAAAGTAACTGAAACGGCCCCGCAGACGCGCAGCCCCTAACTCAAATGTGAATACTTTCTCTCGCGGATTTCCGGAATTCTGCGGCAAATGCGACCAACGGTCGCTTTCGGCCCAAAGCGGCCTCTCACTAGATGAAGTTATCGCTACACCTGATCGGGGACTGCTGGGTTCGAGCAGACCTCTTTTCGTTGCAGCGGCGGGGACCCGTATCTCCTCGATTATGGCAGCCGAGTGCGCTGCACCTGTCGGGCGACAGCATCTAACTTGCCTAGCATCAGCGGATGCGGCGCCACTGACCGCGTCTCGTTGGAACTTCCCAAGCAATAACAGGAGTCGATCACCAATGTCGCATATCGAAAGCCAGCTACAACGGTTGGGACTAGAACTTCCGGCACCCATCCTGCTTCCGCCTAACGTGAAACTTTCCTTTCCCTGGGTCCGCATTTCAGGGTCAAGGGCTTATATTTCCGGACACGGGCCGCTCAATTTAGACGGCTCGATTGCTGGACCGCTCGGAAAGGTCGGGAAAGGTCTGTCTTTGGAAGAAGGCTACCATGCCGCTCGCCTGACCGCACTGGCGATGTTGGCCAGCCTGAAAGTTGCTTTGGGTGATCTGGACCGGGTGGACAGCTGGCTTCGCGTCTTTGGCATGGTGAATACAGATCCCTCCTTCAACTCATATCCACTCGTTATCAATGGCTTCAGCGACCTTATCGCAGAGGTTTACGGCGGCGAACGCGGATCCCACGCCCGCTCCGCGATAGGCGTGGCAGGCCTGCCATTTGATCTTCCCGTGGAGATTGAAGCTGAGGTTCTTATACGGCCTTAACGACCCGCCACGGCACGAGTTTTTGGCGATTATGACAGGACGGTCTCGACGTCAGCTTGGTCAAGATCAGTCGGCGACTCCTGATCAGGAAATTCCCCTTGCCTTGGGCCGCCGTCCGCGCGCCGAGCTGCTCGATAGCGGCCGGGTGAGAGGCCGTGGTGCCGATGGAACAACTTCGAGAACGCCGCGACGGTTTCGTAGCCAACGCGGCTTGCGATCCGGGCAATTCCCTCATCGCTTGTTTCCAGTAGGAACGCAGCCTCCGACATCCGGCGTGCGATCAGATAGCGCTGCATGGACTGGCCGACGAGCTTGGTGAAGCGAGCCGAAAACACCGAGCGGCCGAGCCCCACGCGATGTGCGAGGTCGCGAAGCGTCCAGGGCCGATCCGGTCGTTCGTGGATCAACTCAAGCGCTCGCCCAATATAGGGGTCCGCCATCGCCCCAAGCCATCCGCCTTCTCCTGGCCGGAGAGATTTGATCCAGCTTCGCAACACCTCGACGAAGAGCACCTCTGTCATTCGCGAGAGCGCGACGCGTTGGCCGGGACGTTCAAGCGCCGACTCGCTCACCATGCGGCGCAGGATAGCCTCAAGCCAGTCACCGTCTATCGCCGGCTTCAGGAGAAGTACGGGCGGAAGCAGTTCCATCACGCTACCGCGCGCGGGCCACGAGAGAATGAAATTGCCACAGATCATCGTCGAGAGCGGCTGCGCGCTGCCTCCGTGACTCACGACGCCAAGATGGGCGGGTCGATCGAGGTCCGTAACCAGGAATGGCTTCGTCCGACTATCCGAGTAAATCAAATGGGGCTCGCCGCGTGTGATGACGACGAGATCGCCCTCCGCCATGCGGAGCTCTTGCCCATGTTCGAGCGCGAGGGTGGCTGTGCCACGACTGAGATAATGGAACAGGGCGTAGGGGCGCTCCGGCAAGGCCAGGTTCCAGGGATGGCCGAGCTCGAAGTGAAAGAGCAGGGTGCCGCTCAGTCGAACGCGATCGAGCACTTCGGCGAGGATGTCCATGCCCCTGATGTTAGTCCGCTGTACGGTCGGACACAATATCCGGACGATCGGGGCCTAACGTCCCGGAACCCTTCGTATTATTTCGTGTCGACGTGAGCCAACAGGTCACCCAGCAAGCAATCTGGCTAACTGCCGCAACACGTACCCAAGTGCCTGCCCCTTTTCGTGGGTCGGGGTTGTCGGCATCCAAACAGGAGCAAGCAATGCGAAATATACTACACTTAGCCACCACAGTTCTCGTCGCCGGGGCAGCGTTTGCCGCGCCCGCCCAATCGGCTGGTCTACCCAAGGGGGCGGCGCACAACATCGTGCTCGTCCATGGCGCTTTCGTCGACCAGACAAGCTGGAAGCCCGTTGCCGACATCCTCACGAAGAAGGGCTATAATGTAACGCTGGTCGAAAATCCGCTCACGTCGCTGGCTGCGGATGTCGATGCAACCAAGCAGGCACTGGCGAAGCAGGATGGCAAGACCGTCCTCGTTGGCCACTCCTGGGGCGGCGTGGTCATTACGCAAGCCGGTGACGATCCCAAGGTCTCCGCGCTCGTCTACGTCTCCGCCTTCGCGCCTGACGTCGGAGAATCTCTGGCGGACCTGGCCAAGGGCGGCCCGGCAACCGAAGGCACCAAGGCAATTCATCCCGACGAAAAGGGCAACCTCTATATCGATCCCAAGGTGTTTCCCTCGGCGGTCGCCGCGGACCTTCCACTGAAGGTCGCCGAATCCCTGGCAAACTCGCAGCTTCCGCTAAACCACACAGCCTACGAGGCTCCGGTCGATAGGGCGGCCTGGCGCGACAAGCCGACATTCTATGTGATCAGCACGAAGGACAAGGTAATCGCACCGGAGACCCAGAAACTGTTCGCGGCCAGGATGAAGGCCAAGATCACAGAGGTGGCTGGCAGCCATGCCTCCCTCGTCGTCCATGCGAATGAAGTCGCTGCGGCCATTGAAAAGGCCGCGCTCACGAACTGACGATACTGCTCCCGGCGCCACCGTGCCGGGAGTACCTCTCCACGCTGAAAACACGCAGCGCTCCGACTTTTGCGAGTGAGTTTCGCGACAAGCCATCCCCGTGAAAGGGCAAGACGGACTACAGGGTTTTTCGGAAGAACACGACGCGCTGGGTCTCCGCAAATCCTAATGCAGCATGGAGCGCATGGCTGGCTGCGTTCTCAAGCGGCGCGTCGGAGCCAAATTCGACGCATCCAAGCGACTTTCCCCATTCGGCAACCGCGTTGCACAGCAACCGCGCAATACCCCTTCGCCTGTCAGCGGGCCGGACATAAATCCCTTCAAGGAACAGGACAGGTGAGCTAGTGCATCCGTTCACGTAATCATGACGTAAAGTGGCCTCTGCAAGCCCGATAGCTTCATCCGCATCATTTCGAGCGATGAACGCGGCTGCTTTTCCATTTCCTGAAAGAAACGACCGGGCCAGCTCGGCACAATGGTCTTCAAGCGAGTGATGCGGCCATAGCGCAATGCGAAGCTGCGCCCATGGCTCAACATCTTTTATGGTCCCAATCTCAATAATCGATCCCATATGGCGGCTCCTTCCTTGTCGCAAGAACCCCGCAGAGCGTGTCAAAAGTCGGACGCGGTTTTCGAGAACAGCTCGATCGCCAATGCTGCTGTCCGATCATGAATCCACCGGCGATCAACGCCAGGCGCATCAGCGCATATTTCGGTTTCATGGACCTTACCCCATTCGGAGCATTCGCACAGGAAGGCGTAGTGACCAGCCATTGGATCGAGCAAATCCATCGTGCTGTTTGGTAGTTGTTCGTGCACCCATGCAGCGCACAGGTCGGAAGGGGCTTCGATATCAGCGCCGACAGCCGCAATGGCAACCGGCACAGGAATCTTGCTCAAGCTTTCGCCTGTCAGGCCCCGCACCGTGGGCGCCGGTGCGCAAAGAAGAGCGGCTTTGATCCTTGAATCCTTATAGGACGATGATTGCCGGTTCCATGAGGCGCGGAACACGGCACTGGTTTCCAGCAGTGGGGTAACCTGCTCCCCAATGTCCGGAAACTCTCTCGGACCATTGCCCCAAGGCTTGTTCTGAGCCCAGTCGAGAAACAGCGTCATGTCGGTGATGGCACCCAGCAACGACAGTACCGTGTAACCGCCCAGAGAGAACCCTGCCGCAAAGGTGCGATCGAGATCAAGCTGCCCTGCAAATTGTCCCTCGGCAGTATGATAATCCAGCAAAACGGTCAGGTCCCGAGCGCGTTCCCACCAGCACAGGAAGCCCTCCGGACGATATTGTTCCGAAGCGGTGTTACCATGATGATCGATGCCGATTGCAACGAAGCCTGCTTTGGCCAGGCGTTGACCGAGCCAACCAAGACTGGTTGCCGTTCCCCCGGTTCCATGCGAGAGCAGTACAAGGGGATAGGCCTCTTGTCGGCTTGCCAGGCGTGCATCGTCCACCGATTCCTCAGTGAGGAAAAGGGATCGAACCGGCTCCTCAGGAACAGCGGTTTTTCTTAAGGGATCTTCAGTCGGATACCATGCTGACCAGGCCAGGGGCCGGGAGCCGTCACCAGCCCAATTCGATCGGCTGCTGTCTTCTACGTTACCTCTGGTGAAGCCAACCTTGAACATGATCTCCATCCATCGCCAGTTTTATCCTCTGACAGGAGGGGAAAATTACTTAAAATTGTCAACGTGGATCGTCGCTTCCTGTTCAAACTTCCATTGGGCTGGATTCCGTATTTCGACGTGCCGTAGCGACAGTTTTTGCGACAAGTGAGTGCGCAGAACGATTCACGAAAATATCTCCGCGGGACCAATCACCGAACAAGGAACCCAAGCACTGCTGCGTTTGCAAGATCGATGAAGAATGCGGAGACGAGCGGCAGGATGATGAACGCGATGGTTGCTGCTCCGTGGATCTTGGTGACCGCCGTCATGTTGGCTATTGCCGTCGGGGTAGCTCCGAGCGAAATCCCGCAAAAGCCGGCGGAAATGACCGCCGCATTGTAGTTGCGCCCCATGGCCGGGAACACGACCAGGATGATGTAGACGACGGCCACAAGCGTCTGCACCGCCAGCACGATCGCGAGCGAAAGGCCGAGCCCGCTCAGGCCCCACAACTGCATGCTCATCAAGGACATCGCCAGGAATATGTTCAGCGAGAGATCGGAGATAAGCGCCAGACCGCGGGTGTGCGTCGGCCAGGGTAAGCGCGGCGCCAGGATCGGAATGCTGTTCGTCATCACGATGGCGGTCAGCAGACAGACGACGAACAGCGGAAGATTGATCCCGGCTTCAAGGATAATCTCGTGCAGGGCGTAGCCAATGATGATCGCGACATTTGTCACCAGCAACGTACGCAACAGGCTGATGTAGCTGACATCGTCTTCGTGGCCATCGGCAGCATCCCGCGGCACCCCGATCGTCAACTCCTCGTCCTTGGGGCCGCTCAGGCCATTCCGGGTGATCAGATACTGTGCGATTGGTCCCCCGACGAGGCTGGCGACGACCAGGCCGAGCGTAGCGCTGGCAATGCCGATTTCGAGAGCGTTTGTGAGACCGAAACGGCTCGACACGATCGGAGCCCAGGCAATCGTCGTGCCGTGTCCGCCGATCAGCGAGGTCGACCCGAGAAGGATTGCCATGCCTTCTGGAAGACCGAGCACCTCGCTGGCCCCCATGGAAACGAGGTTCTGGATCACAAGAAACGCAAGCGTGACGGCCAGCAGGATGAGAAACGGCTTGCCTCCGGCAAGGAGATCGGAGAGCCGCGCGTTCAGGCCAACGCCGGTGAAAAAGTAAAGCAGCAACAGGTCGCGTGCGCCGAGCGCGAAGCTGATCTCGATGCCAAGGAACTCATAGGCGACGAGCGTCACGAACGCTGCCAGGAGCCCGCCGGTGACTGCCTCCGGAATGCTCCAGCGGGTGAGGGCGGGGATGAGCCGATTGAGGTTCGCGCCCGCGAAGAACACGAGGATCGCTATGGTGAACGACAGCAGTCCCGGGACCTCTATTGTCGACATGTGCCACCTTCACCGCCAGACGCGCCTTGTCGGTTGCAAAACACTGACACACGCGCTTTGACTGAACCAGTGAAAATATTGTTTCGTCCCCTCGCTGCTCCCAGGACACCATCTCGCATCTGGCGCCTCGACAGCCAATCTGACGCTGCTTGCGTTGACCTTGCTGGTCATTGAAACACGGATCGCGCAGTCAGCCACCAATCGCCAGCAGATTTTAATGAGACGCTTCCAATCGTTGCGGTTGAAAAATTCAGTCGATCACGTGATTGCCAGCGGTCATCGGACGGTCTATTGAAAAATCGAACTTAGAGGCCCGACATGAACATGGCTCCGAAGATTGCAGAACGGCGACGCTGAAGCTCTTAACGCTTCCGTGCTCCTTTACTCATGCAATTTCAGGAAATGATCCATGTCCGTAAAATCGGCCGTGCTCGCCGCGCTTGCTTCCGCATATGAACTGAACGGCCTTGAAGCCGCCCCCTCCATCGTCCGGTCGACCAGACCCGAGTTCGGCGATGTCCAATGCAACGACATGATGCGGCTGGCGAAATCCGCGGGCAAGAACCCGCGCGTGCTTGCGGCGGAAGTCGCAGAGGCAGCCCGGAGTGCTCTTTTCGAGGACGTGTCCGTCGCCGGCCCAGGTTTCGTGAACTTCCGGCTGGCCGATGCAGCCGTTGCCGCGGAAGCAAGCGCCATGCTTGCCGATCCATCGCTCGCCGCAGAGAAGGTGGAGCCGATGCGGACGATCATTGACTTTGGCGGACCCAACGTCGCCAAGGCACTGCATGTCGGCCATCTGCGTTCCTTCGTCATCGGGGAGAGCCTGCGACGCATCCTCGTGGAGATCGGTCACGACGTTCTGTCCGACATTCACCTTGGCGACTGGGGCCTGCAAATGGGCAAGCTTCTTCTGGGCGCAGCTCAGGCCGCGGGATGGAAGGCAGGTGACCCCACATACTTCATCGATCCATCGGCATTTGATGCCATGACCGTCGAGGAGCTTGGCGCCCTTTACAAGTCAGGCAATGCTGCCTGCGAGGACGAGGCTTCGCTCGCGCTCGCGCGGATGCTGACCACGAAGCTGCAGGACGGAGATCCGCTTCTGGCGGAGGCCTGGGCGCGCATGCGGGCCATTTCCCTTGCATCGATCTCCGCCACGGCGAAGATGCTCGGCGCGCATTTCGATCTATTCAAAGGCGAAAGCGATGCTCATGCGGAAGTCGCGCCCATGCTCCACGATCTCACCACCCGCGGGCTGGCGCGGGAGAGCGATGGGGCTCTTGTCATCGACGTCTACGGCGACGGGCTTCCGGACAATGTGCCACCTCTGCTTCTCCAGAAGAGAGACGGAGCGGCCCTTTACGGTACCACCGATCTCGCAACACTCCGGCAGCGGGTGCGTGACATCGGCGCGCAGCAGATCGTTTACTGCACTGACGATCGGCAGGCACTCCATATCGCCAGCGTGTTTTCGGCGGCACGCACGGCAGGTTATGCCGATGGCGTCGAATTACGGCACGTGACCTTCGGTACAGTCCGCGGCAATGACGGCAAGCCCTTCAAGACCCGTGACGGGTCGGYAGCCTCGCTCGGTGACATGATCGATCTTGCGCTCGCCAAGTCGTCTGAAATGGTCGCCGACAGCCAAGCAGCCACGGTTGTGGGCCTCGGCGCGTTGAAGTTCGCCGACCTCTCCACACCAAGAAAGACAGGTTACATCTTCGATATCGACAGGATGACCTCCTTCGAGGGACGGACCGGACCGTACCTTCAATACGCCTACGCCCGGATCTGCTCGATCCTCGACAAGGCTGCGGAGGCCAGCATCGTTCCAGGCGAGACAATCTCGATCAGCCATCCATCGGAACGTGCCGTCCTGATGGAATGCCTCTGGTATCCGCACGCCCTTTCGGAGGCAGCGCGACAGTTCGAGTCTTTCGAAATCGCTGATCGGGCCTATCAGGTGGCGGATGCGTTCAGCCGGTTCTACACGGATTGCCCGGTGCTGAAGGCGGACGATCCGTCGGGACGGCTCGCCACGTGCAAGCTGGTCGCAAGGGTTATCGGAAAGTGTCTTGAGCTTCTTGGAATGGAAGCTGTGCGGCGTATGTAAGTCCATTGGTTTGACTGCTTCCGGCCCTTAGCATGTGTAATCGGGCGGTCCCACAAAGGGCAGGCTCCCATTACAATCTCGATGCAACCGAGATGACGGGAGACGACGATGTTTTATGCTGCCTTGGACGTGTCACTGCGGTCAGTTGCGATCTGTATTATCGACGAGGCTGGGAAAGTCAGGCTTGAGCGGTCGGTTCCATCGGACGTGCCGGGCGGGCCGGGTTTGTCGGCGAAACCACAGAGAGAGATAGGCCGTTCCAGAAGTTGGTCTTGGGGTTCAGGGCGATCCGACGACCGCCCATTCGAACCGTTGCCGGAGCTATTTGGCCACGTGCCACACTCCTCCAACGCCATCGCCGTTGGCTTCACCGGCTTTCTTATCCTCGACATAGGTGTAAAGCGGCTTACCCTCATAGGCCCACATCTCTTTGCCATCCGCAGCTTTGACTAGAGACCATTCGCCTTCCGCCTTGGCCTTGGCTCCAGCGTGGAACGCCGGCCACTTCTTCAGGCAATCGCTATCGCAGTTGGATTTGCCTTTTGTATCTTTGTCGAATGTGTAAAGCACCATGCCTTTTTCAGTGGCCAGGACCTTGCCCATTTTCGTCTCGACCATCTTGGCCGGCTCGGCCGCAAAAGCAGAACCGGTTAAAGCAGTTAACGCACCTATCGCGATTAATATCGTTCTCATGATTTTTCTCCCATTCGGCAGTGCCGGCGGAATGCCAGCAGTACCCGATCTAACTGACAAAAACGCCCAACTGTGAAAGCGGTTCCGCCCATGGGGGACGAACAAGACAGGCCAGCAATAGTTACAAGGTCCACGAAGCGCCAACTGCGGACCCTTGCCAATGATGGCAGAAGGGTTACGTCTCGACCCCAAAGCGGTCATTTGAGTCACCGTCGGTCATGAGCATTGCAATGTTGAGCTTCTTGTCCTGTGCTTGCGCTGGAGCGAAGACACGCAAAAATCCCAAAACCTGCGACACATTTTGCAACTAAAACCTTCGACGTAGCAAGCTTTAGGAATTGCGCGACAAACGACACGGCCAGAATTGGCGTGGGCTCGTTTCTATTTCAGATTCGACGGTCGTAAATGATTGCACAATCTGGCATTCTTTGGGTCAAAATCATGATTGACCCGAGGAAACGACAATGAGCGACCACCAAGAACACAACCAGTTTGATGGCCCTCAGATGCAGGGAGTTCATTACGAGCGAGCCGATATGTCAGGTGCGAATTTTGACGGCGTGAACCTTGCAGATGCCCGGTTTTACGCTGTTTTGACCAAGGCAAAATTCACCGACACCAATTTAAGCGAAGCGTTTTTTGACGATATCAGCCTTGCGGATGCGCGCTTTAACAACGTCAATCTGTCTGGAGCCGCCATCACGAATGCAAACCTATCGCGGTTGACCATAAGCGGCGTCACGTTGGCAGATTCAGACATCAAAGACGCCGACTTGACTGGGATGCGCATCAATGGCGTTCTCGTAACCGATCTATTCCTGGCCTATGAAAACGCGAAAACCTGATGGCCGTGGATGACTTCGTGCACATCGAGAAACAGCGTAGATTGGCGTCCTGAAATTCACCACCTTGAGCAGAACGGCCATGGCAGCAGGAAACAAATCGTCGCAAGCGGGAGCGTCACCGAAACGTCGCCACAAATTCAATCCCAAGCGAGAACCCAGGCCACAGGTACTCGCTCAGGCGAATCGAACCGTCTTACGGATGGCTTCTGCGGTGGTGGTTGCCTTTCTCGCCGTCCTCGCCGTTCAGGTGTTCTGGTAACTGCAAGCGCGATTAGCGATTTTTTGTCGAGTTGGAAGACCGCTCTTGGGGCCAAGCGGTCACCGGCGGATAGAGTAAATGATCTGGTCGGAGCCAAACCGACTTAACGCCCAAAGCGGACCCGTCCACAAACAGCCGAGTCGCCCTTTCTCTCCTGGAAACGCGGATTATTTCACACTGCTGCGCACATCCCGGCGCGGTCCTCGTTGAATTACCCGGCTTCGGCCATGTGATCCGCAATATACGCAGCGTCTTCACCAACGCCAAAGAGCAGGCCGGACTTGAATGTGTGCATCCAATGCAGCCCAAGGAAATACAAATTCGGGCAGTTGGTGACGCCGCGTTCCTGAATAGGTGCTCCGCCTTCGTCGAACACCGGAATGTCCAGCCAACCAAAATCGAAGGTGTATCCGGTGCACCAGACGACGGAAGCGATGTTTGCAGTCTTCAAATCCAGGTTTGGAATGGGTAGAACTGGAACGGGCCGTCCCGGCGTGTCCTTCGCATCTTCAACGGGCAGGTCGAGTGATTTCGCCTTCGCGCACTCATCCGCAGCATGCTTGAAGTCGCTATAGGCTCGGTCTGCCTCCGTCAAAACATACTCGGCATCATCATTGAAGTAGAGTTTGCCGCCCGCGCCGCCCTCGAGCCGCCCGAGAACGACGCCCCCCTTTAGAATGAAGCGACGCACGTCAACGTCATACCCACCGTTGACCCCTGTGATCACCGTAGTGGTCGGATATTTGCGCCCTGGGAAGCTATTGATGGGTACATCAAAACGGCCCATGGACATGAACCACCAGAAGTTGTCGCGATCGCGGTATCGGCGCGGCACACGGCGATGGGCGCTCACGCTAAAATAGACTACACGGCCATCGACATTGAGTTCATCAGCAATCTGACAACCAGAAGCACCGCTACCGACCACGAGGACCGCGCCCGGTGGGAGCTGCTCGGGGTTTCGGTAATCGCTTGCATGCACTTGATAGACATGCGGCGGCAGGTCGCGCGACCATGCCGGCAGCGACGGTCGTTGAAACGGGCCCGTCGCGACGACGACCCGCGATGCGCTGAACAGACTGTCATTCGTCTCAATGAGAAAGCGGTCGGAGTGGCGATCGCGACGCAGCAACGAGACTTCCGTGCCACAGCGAACCGGCGCATCTATGAACTTTGCGTAGTCCTCGACAAACTTGCCAACGTCGCGATGATGCGCGAATGCGTCCGGGCTATCGCCAGCGTATTCGAATCCGGGCAGCCTCAACGACCAATTCGGGAATTGGAAGCGGAGCGAGTCCCATCGCTCGCCCAACCAACGCTCCGCGACGCGCTTGCGTTCAAGAACAACATGTTCTCGGTTGCATTTGCGCAAATGGTAGCTCATGGCCATGCCACTTTGGCCGCCGCCGATAACTACAGTGTCGTGTCGGTTCTGCACTCCTGCGTCTCCAGGCCGGCTAGAGCTGCAGGAGCCTAACAAAGCCGACCTGGAAGGACAACGCCGACCTAACAGGTCGTGGTCAGCGCAATGCCGGCAAGTACGGCGGAGACCGGCCGAATGCGTTGCGCCAATTTTGTGATAATGACCGGAATGGGGGCGCAAAGCGGTCGAGGCTTTCGGCCCTAATCAGACTTATTGCCCGCCAGCCGATGCGGCCAGGAACACCGCCTTCTGCGCCTCGAAGGCGCGCTTATATGCGGGGCGCGCTTGCCCGCGTGCGATGTAGGCGCAGAGGTTGGGATATTCGTCCAGCAGGGCCGATCCCTCCAGCCTCAGCAGCACCGAGACCATCTCGAGGTCGCCAGCGGTGAATGTGCCGTCCAGCCAGTCGGCATCGCCAAGCCGGGCGGAGAGTTCGCCGAGCCGCTTGCGGATGCGGTCGTTGACGTAGGCCAGACGCTCTTCGTACCAGCTCTCCTTGCCCTCCAGATATCTGGCGGTTTCGCGGTCGACGATGACGGGTTCCATCGTGGAGACGGCGGCGAAGATCCAGGCGATGGCGCGGGCGCGGGCTTTGGCATCATCGGGCAGCAGGCCCGGATGGCGCTCGGCGATATGCAGGATGATGGCGCCGGATTCGAAGAGGGCGAGATCGCCTTCCTCATAGGTCGGAATCTGCCCGAAAGGCTGAAGCGCAAGATGCGCCGCCTGTTTCATCGCCTTGAACGAGACAAGGCGAACCTCATAGGGCTGGCCGACTTCTTCGAGCGCCCAGCGAACGCGCATGTCACGCGCCAGACCCTTGCCGCGATCGGGCGAGCGTTCAAAGGCGGTTATGGTAATCGTCATGATCGTTCTCCTTCCTGTCCGTCTGGAAGACGAGCGGCTGAACGGGAAGCCGACAGGCGATGTCGAAAATAATCCCCGCGCGCGGCCAAGCGTAGCCCGGCCGTGCGCCATCGCTCACCCTTGGAACGATAGCGTGCCGGTCACAAAGAACGAGGCCTGACAGGGTGCGTTGGTCCGGCAAGGCCGGGTCGGCCGCTCGGTGGATTCAATCCGTCGACTGCCTGCTTTGATCTCTGTCAAGGACTGCCGGGCGGGCGTGCGATACACCGTTCTCGCATAGCCGATTTCCCGATCGCGAAGCGCTGGCGCAAGTCGCGATAACAGATGGAGATTGGCTGGACACGCTTAAGGGGTTATACCAGTAGCGTCAGCAACTCTGGGGAGGCGTTGTGGCTCAAATCACGGATACTGGCGGAGAGTTCAGGAAGAAGCGCCGGCGGGAGCTATTGACCTTCGCCGTGCTCGCTTTCGGCATTTGGCCCGTTGTCGCTGTCGGGGTCGTCGGCGGTTATGGCTTCCTGGTCTGGATGTACCAGATCGTCAATGGGCCGCCCGGACCTCATGAGGTCAAGCCCGCGCCTTCGGCCTCCGTAGAGTGAGGATCTCCAATGGTTCTCGCAACTCGTACCCGACGCGGTTTTCTGACCGGCAGATCCCCGGAGGATCTGGATAGGATCTTGCCTCCCGGAGCGAGTGAGACATCCGTTCAAAACTGTTCGGGCTGCGGCGCCTGCGTCGATGCCTGTCCCACGAAGATCATTTCGATCCGTTCGGGCATTCCGGCCGTGGATTTTCGGCAGGGGGAATGCACCTTTTGCGGCAAGTGCGCGGAACGATGTCCCGAGAATGTCTTTCCGGCCGGCTCTGCGGGCGGCTTTGCCCATTATGCGGCGATCGGCGATGGGTGCCTGGCCAATAATTACGTCGACTGTCAGGCCTGCCGTGATTGTTGTCCGGCCGGTGCGATCCGGTTTCGGCCGCGGCTCGGCGGACCGTTCGTTCCCGAACTCGATGCGGCGGCATGTACGGGATGCGGCGCCTGCATTTCGGTCTGCCCGGCCGATGCAATCACGATGAAGCCCCATCATCCGGAGTCTGCTCATGTCTAACAGCCGGCATCACGTCTCCAGTGCCGTCGTCATCACGCGCCCGGAACTGACCGAAGATGTCGCAGCGCGTCTCGCTGCAATCGAAGGGGTCGAGGTTCACGCGACGGGACCGGGCAAGATCGTCGTCGTGATCGAGGGGCCGCATTCCGGCGTGCTCGGGGAAACGCTCATCGGCATCTCGGGGATGGACGGCGTGCTCGCCGCCCACATGGTTTTCGAACAGGCATTGGAAATAGAGGAGACGATCGATGACGACCGAACTCACGCGGCGTGATCTCCTGAAGGCGCAGGCGGCGGCAATCGCCGCTGCGACCGCAGGCCTTGCCGCGCCCGCCTCGGCACAGTCGGTGCCCGGCGGAGTGGCGGCGCTGGAGATCAAATGGTCGAAGGCGCCTTGCCGCTTCTGCGGCACCGGCTGCGGCGTCATGGTGGGCGTGAAGGAGAACCAGGTCGTCGCGACCCATGGCGACATGGAGGCCGAGGTCAATCGCGGCCTCAACTGCGTCAAGGGCTACTTCCTCTCCAAGATCATGTACGGCAAGGACAGGCTTACGAGCCCGCTCCTGCGCAAGCGGGACGGCGTCTACGCCAAGGACGGCGAGTTCGAACCCGTTACCTGGGAAGAGGCCTTCGATGTGATGGCGGCGCAGGCCAAGCGCGTGCTGAAGGAAAAGGGGCCGACGGCACTCGGCATGTTCGGCTCCGGCCAATGGACCATCTTCGAAGGATATGCCGCGACCAAACTGATGCGGGCGGGCTTCCGCTCCAATAACCTCGATCCCAACGCGCGTCACTGCATGGCTTCGGCAGCGGTGGCTTTCATGCGCACCTTCGGCATGGACGAGCCGATGGGATGCTACGACGATTTCGAGAACGCAGACGCCTTCGTGCTCTGGGGTTCGAACATGGCCGAGATGCATCCGATCCTCTGGACGCGCGTCGCCGACAGGCGGCTCGGGCACGAGCATGTGAAGGTCGCGGTCTTGTCCACGTTCACGCATCGCAGCATGGACCTTGCCGACATACCCCTGATCTTCAAGCCGGGTACGGATCTCGCGATCCTGAACTACATTGCCAACCACATCATCCAGACCGGCCGCGTCAACCAGGATTTCGTCGACAAGCATACCAAGTTCATCAAGGGGACGACCGACATCGGCTACGGCCTGCGTCCCGACAATCCGCTTGAAATGAAGGCCAAGGGGGTGGCGGACGCTGCCAAGATGGAGCCGATCGATTTCGAGGCGTTCAAGGAGATGGTCTCCGAATACACGCTCGAAAAGGCCGTCGAGCTTTCGGGCGTCGACAGCGCCTTCCTGGAACAGCTCGCCGAACTCTACGCCGATCCCAAGACCAAGGTCATGTCGCTGTGGACCATGGGCTTCAACCAGCATGTCCGCGGCGTGTGGGCCAACCAGATGGTCTATAACCTGCATCTGCTCACGGGCAAGATTTCCGAGCCCGGTAACAGTCCGTTTTCGCTGACGGGACAGCCGTCCGCCTGCGGTACGGCCCGCGAGGTCGGCACCTTTGCCCACCGCCTGCCGGCCGACATGGTCGTCACCAATCCGGAGCATCGCAAGCATGCCGAGGACATATGGAAGGTGCCGAGCGGGCTGATTCCGGAGAAGCCCGGTTATCACGCCGTCGAGCAGGATCGCATGCTCCATGACGGGAAGCTGAATTTCTACTGGGTGCAGGTCAACAACAACGTCCAGGCCGCGCCGAACACCAGCAACGAGACCTATAAGGGATATCGCAATCCGGACAATTTCATCGTCGTCTCGGACGCCTATCCGACAGTCACCGCCATGAGCGCCGATCTGGTGCTGCCGGCGGCCATGTGGGTGGAGAAGGAGGGCGCTTACGGCAATGCCGAACGGCGCACGCATGTCTGGCACCAGCTGGTCAATGCTCCGGGCGAAGCCCGCTCCGACCTCTGGCAGCTGGTGGAATTCTCCAAGCGCTTCACCACCGACGAGGTCTGGCCTGCCGAGATCCTCGCGAAGAACCCGGAATACAAGGGTAAGACGCTCTACCAGGTGCTCTACCAGAACGGAAAGGTGGACGAATTTCCCCTGTCGGACGTCTCGGCCGAATACGAGAACCGGGAGGCCAAGGCCTTCGGTTTTTACATCCAGAAGGGGCTGTTCGAGGAATATGCCGAGTTCGGTCGCGGGCATGGACACGATCTTGCACCCTACGACATGTACCATCAGGTGCGCGGCATGCGCTGGCCGGTCGTCGACGGCAAGGAGACGCGCTGGCGCTACCGCGAAGGCTACGACCCCTATGTCAAGCCAGGCGAGGGGCTGAAATTCTACGGGCAGAAGGACGGCCGCGCGGTCATTCTGGCGGTGCCCTACGAACCGCCCGCGGAGTCGCCTGATGACGAGTTCAATTTCTGGCTCGTGACGGGCCGTGTTCTCGAACACTGGCATTCAGGCTCGATGACGATGCGTGTTCCCGAGCTCTACAGGGCGTTTCCCGGCGCGCGCTGTTTCATGAACGGAGACGACGCCAGGAAAATGGGCATCAATCAGGGGGCGGAGGTCCGGATCCAGTCGCGGCGCGGCGAGATCATCAGCCGCGTGGAAATTCGCGGGCGCAATCGAATGCCGCATGGCGTGATCTTTGTCCCGTGGTTCGACGCCAGCCAGTTGATCAACAAGGTCACGCTCGACGCCACCGACCCCATCTCCAAGCAAGCGGATTTCAAAAAATGCGCAGTCAAGATTCTTCCCGTCGCCTAATATCAAGGCGCGTCTGGGCGATCGCGGCCGTCGCCCTTCTCCTGTTCACAGGCACCGTCACCGTGGCGCAGATGGTGCCCTCGTTGTCGGGCAACGAGAATCCGATGGAGAGCAAGGAGGCGAAGCCGGTTCCCAAATGGGTCGTCGATGACGTCAGGAAGATGCGGAATTATCCGGACCAGCCTCCCATCATCCCGCATTCGATCGAGGGCTACCAGCTGACGGTGAACGCTAATCGCTGTCTTTCCTGCCATCGCCGCGAGCTGACCGAAGGCTCCGGCGCGCCGATGATTAGTGTTACGCACTTCATGACCCGCGAAGGGCAGATGCTGGCCGACGTCTCGCCTCGGCGATACTTCTGCACCGCCTGCCACGTGCCTCAGGCGGATGCGAAGCCCCTGGTGCCGAACASCTTCAAGGACATGAGCGAGCTGGGCTTCAAACCTGCGGGAAGCGAGCAATGATCGGCAAGATAAAGGCGATAGTACTCTGGTGCTGGCGCTTGTTGAGCTCGCCGGCAACGACACTCAGTCTGGCTTTCCTGACGCTTGGCGGCTTCGTCGGCGGCGTCATGTTCTGGGGTGCATTCAACACCGCGCTGGAGACCACCAACACCGAGGCCTTCTGCACCGGCTGCCATGAAATGCGAACGAATGTCTACGAGGAGCTGAGCCGCACGGTTCACTTCTCGAACCGCTCGGGCGTTCGCGCCACATGCCCGGACTGCCATGTGCCGCACCAATGGACCGACAAGATCGCCCGTAAGATGCAGGCGTCGAAGGAAGTCTGGGGCAAGATATTCGGGACGATCAACACGCGCGAGAAGTTCCTCGACAAGCGGCTGGAACTTGCCCAGCACGAATGGGCGCGGCTGAAGGCCAATGACAGCCTGGAATGCCGGAACTGCCACTCGATGGGCGCTATGGACCTGACGAAACAGACCGTGCGCGCCGCTGACATCCACACGCGATACCTGCTCCCGGGCAAGGCGACCTGCATCGATTGCCACAAGGGCATCGCGCATGAACTTCCTGACATGAAAGGCGTCGATCCGGGCTGGAAGGTTCCGGCGGAGCTGATGGGCAGGAATGCCGATCCTGGTTGGCATGAGCGGGCCAAACTCGCGGCCTATCTCGGCACAGCGGATGCGGTGGCCGTCGATTACTGACGGCTGCCGCCTTTGCCGAAATATCCTGAGGAGAGGGGCAGGGCATGCGACCAACTGTTGGTCCGGTGCCTTACCTTCCATATGCTCCAAAGCGGAAGCTCGGGCGAAGACACCGTCAACATCGCGTCCGGCCTGCCACTCATGCATTCCTCCCTGCGCCGATCTCGGCTATCTTCGGCCGGACGATCTCTGCAGCGCCTGAGAGGGCCCATGACGAAGCATCGCATCTATTCCATCAGCGTCGCCAGCGTTTATCCCCACTATCTCGCCAAGGCCGAGAAGAAGGGGCGCAGCAAGGCGGAAGTCGACGAAATCATCTGCTGGCTGACGGGGCACAGCGCGGAAAGCCTTGACGGGGAGCTGGCGCAAAAGACCAGTTTCGAGGATTTCTTTGCGCAGGCGCCGCAAATGAATCCATCCCGCGCTCTGATCACGGGCGTGATCTGCGGGGTGCGCGTGGAAAATATCGAAGAGCCGACCATGCGGGAAATCCGCTACCTGGACAAGCTCGTCGACGAACTTGCGCGAGGAAAGGCGATGGAGAAGATCCTGCGGAAAACGCCCGTCGCCTGAAATGGCTGATATCGGCACGACGCCTCGCCGAAAGCGCTAACCATCTGAAGGCGGCGCGATTTTCTGGGGCGGGGGAACATTTCCCCGATGTTCACGTTTTGCCCGGCATGATCTACGTCCAGCCTCTCCCTCCACCGGCCGTCTCCCCGCAGGTTGGCAAAATCATTCAAACCGGTCGCGAGCAGATCCACATGCTCGAAAGCGGAAGCGCAGGTGAAAATCCCGTCGTGCTGCTGCATGGCTGCGGCAGTATCGCCGAGGAGGTGATGATGCCGTTTTCGGGCAGCGGCCTCAACATCATCGCGCCTGACAGGCCGGGTTATGGTTTCAGCCCGGCACTGCCTGCCGGGGAGCGCGGCCCGCGTGGCCAGTCCTTCTGGCTGGAGCGTTTCCTCGAGGCGCTGGAGCTCGACAAGGTCGTGGTGGCCGCCCATTCGATCGGTTGTGCGGCAGCACTGCATCTGGCCGCTCGCCGGCCGGATCTCCTGAAGGGCCTGTTTCTGATCTCGCCCTGCTGCCGGCCCGTTCCCTTCAAGCCGTTCATCGTGCTGCGCAGCGCCGTGGCACCCTTCGTCGGCCCGGTCATCCGCCAGCATGTGATTGCCCGCTGGTCGTCCTATTTCCTCGAGCGTGGCTTGCGCGCCTCGTCCTATCCCAATCCGGTGACATCAGAGCTTTCCACCCTGCCGGCCATGCATATGGTCAATGCCGCGTCGATCGCCACCATGGCCGAGGAGCTCTGGGCCTTCAACGGCGACATGCAGCCGCCCGAGGGCCTGCCGGCCGATCTGCCGGTCTCCGTTCTCTTCGGGCGGGAAGACCGGATCATCGACCCAGGCTGGCATCTCGACTGGCTCCATGAGAGGCATCCGGCCGTCCGCGTCGAACTGCTCGATGGCGTCGGCCACATGCCGCACCATGTCGCGCCCGATCTGGCGGTGACCATGCTGGGTGATCTTGTCGGCAAGGTCGCTCCGGTTCCAGCGCCTGCCGAAACCGGTGAGGCCAGCCAGCCGATAATTACGGTGGCCTAGCTCAGAGGGCAGCGCAAAAAAAGGGAATTAGGCAGCAAAAACCACAGAACACATCGTCGAACATCCGGAAAATATTGCAAAATATCCAAAGATTTAAAAAGATGTTCTTGAGTTAGAGTCAAACTGATCGCGCGATAGATGGCTTGACAGTGTGATCAGCATATAGTTGGCACACTACCACCACATGGTCGTTTTGCTTTTTCACATTTGAGGGCCACGAATGGATGTGCAAGCCGAAGTCGACCTTCCAACTCAGAGACAAAAGTGGGCATCGGCGGCGTTGCTTTGTGTTCTCGCATCGCCAGCCTTCCTCGTTCTGAAAACACTCGCTTTTATGAATGGCCTGAATCTGTTCCTGTTTTTATTCGGGGCATTCTTCGTCGTCGCTGTCGTGGGGTTTCTTCTTGGCCCGGTGTCGGTGGTTTGGAGTGCGTATATAGCGCTGACCGAGGTCATTCTTGGGCTTTCGGAAGACCACAAACACTTCTTGTGCTGTTTGTCGAAAGTCCGATTTGAAGCAGAAATTGTTTCGTGGGTGCCAGTTTTGATGTTTCCGGCAGGAATGACGAGCTGCCTACTTCTAGCTCGGTTTATCTTTTGGAAATCCCTCACGCTCCGACAGATGATATTGGTTGTCGCGGTCTCGACTGTTATCGCGCAAGCTCTGTTGTGGTACTACGAATGGCAAGAGGTGATTGTGGAATGTTCGGCCGTTCAGTGTTTCTGAAATGATTTGCGAATTGATTGAGATAGACCAACTCTCACGGCGACTAACCTGAGCTCCAGGCATTAACCAGCCCCAACCTTCCCGATCGACTCTCATCTGCTTGATCCACTGCCGCTCCATCTGCTTTGGATCAAGGCTACGGTATGCAGGAATTCAAATCTGGTGGTTTTTGCTACCTAATCCCGCAAAAAAAAGACCCGCCTGGCTAAGGCGAGCCCAAACTGTCTGCCCTGATCGGGCATGGGGATGTCAAACGGAGGAAAGAGCCTCGCTGCTCCAGGCCTCCGGAGCCGCAGGCTGGGGAGGAACGCTTTCGCCGGCGCGGCGGGCCTGCCGACGGCTGGCGGTATCGAGCAGGGTCGCGAAGGACGCAAGGCTGATCCTGTCGGCGCGCAGCATCTGGCGGATCAGCGGATCCCTCAGCATGTCCGATGCGGTCATCTCATTCATCGCAGGTCCTCCATGTCCGAACCTATGGTAGGCGTTATTTGTAAAGAATGCATGTCAGGGTGGTGGCAAAAACATGGCAAGAGCGGCGTGCGTTCAAAGGCGGTAATGGAAATCCTCATGGCTGTTCTCCTTGACCTCTCTGTCAAGAAGACGCGCGAGCGGGCGCGAATTCGACAGCCGGTGCCATTTTTCGCCATCGCTTACGCAGCAAAATGACCGTCAGCCCTGGGCGCCGAGCCAGGTCGCAGCGCGCCTAGCTCTGGCCAGATGGCTCCATCGTCAATGGCCACAAGCAGAGTCTGGTCGACGAGCCAATGCCGTGTAATTACTCGGAGCGAACACACGGCTGAAGTCTGCTGTTGCGCCCGAAGCGGACAAGCCAACATCTGCCTGCTATGGAAATTTGGTTCAGGACATGGCGAGGCGGTGGATGCAAGTTCGGATCAGCTTGGCACAACATGATGATGTAGCACCTTGGCTTCGGCTGGCTGACGAAGTGGTGCCGTTGTTCGGTCCCATGCCCGGTTTCGATAATGTTCTTATCCGGAAGATCGCGCAGCGACAGGCCTACTGCGCAAGAACCGATGCTGGAGATGGCTGCTTTTTAGGAGGCGTTATCATAGGCGGCAGCGGTACGGAGTATGCCATCCGCTGGCTCGCGGTCTCTTCCAACTTTCAGCGGCTCGGCATTGGCAAGTTACTTGTCGAGGCTGCCATTTCAAGCACACCTCCCGAGTCTACTATTCATGTGGATACCTTCGTCGCAGGTAGTCCGGGAGCGGGTGCCGCCAGGCGGCTGTATGATTGCTGCGGCTTCATTCCAGGGGACATCTGGAAAGAGGGTGAAGTAGTCCGCCAACGGTATGTGCGTCGGCCGTATAACGTCCTGCGTTGACGACCGCTCATGCGGTCATCATCTGCTGCTAACGTCCCACACTTTCCAACCGAGGGAGACAGGCATGAGGATGAAGAGTGGTGTGTTTGGATTGTCGGGTATCGTGCTTTTGATGAGCCTTGCGCCTGCCTTTGCCGAGGACAAGGCGGACGTCATCTATCGCTGCGATGACGGCAAGGGTGCCACCGCAAGCTTCGTGACTGCACCGAACGCGGTGTTGCTGACCACCGGCGGGCAGAGCTTCCGCCTGCCGCAGGGCATGTCCGGCTCCGGCGCGCGCTATACCGATGGGACCGTTCTGTTCTGGATCAAGGGCAACGATGCGCAGCTGGAAGCGCCTGGAAGGTCGACCAGCTGCCACGTGCAGTGATCCGATGTGATGGGCAAACCGGTCGTGGTATTGCCGCTCGATTGAGAGTTGGAGAGGCCTGCATCCGGCCCGCCGCATCTCAAAAGGCGCTCTTCAGCGCCTCCATGACCACACGGACGGCCGGCACATCCTTGATCTCCGCGTGGACCACCAGCCACACTTCACGCGTCAGAGGATCTTCATCCTCGATCCGCTGCAAACCATCCGTGCCCGAAACCGCGAAATCCGGCAGCAGGACGACACCGCCGCCGAGCCTTGCGGCGGCGGCCTGAAATTCCAGAACCGATGAACGGATCGCGATCGGCCGGCCGGCGGCGAGTTCGAAGAGGCGCAATTGCTGCGGCGAGGCATTCATGCCCTCGTCATAGCCGATGAAGGTCCATTGCGCCTCCGGCACGGTTTCGAGATAGGCCTTGGATGCATAGAGATGGAAGGCCATCTGCCCGACCTTGGTGATGGCATAATCGCCGTCTTCCGGCCGCGACATGCGCACAGCTATATCCGCCTCCCGGCGGTTCAGCGAGGCAAGGCGCTTTTCGCCCACAAGCGTGATCTCGACGCCCGGATGCTCCCGCCTGATGGCGGCGACGGGCTTTGCGAGGAGCACGCTCGAGAGCGCTGGCGGGGCGCTGATCCTCACATGGCCGCGCGTCTCCGTGGCGCTTGCCCGGCCGAGCTGTTCGATGGCTGCCATCTGCTGGGCGACGAGGGCGGCGTGCCTGGCAATCTGCTCGCCATCGCCAGTCAGGATGACGCGGCGCCCGCGGCGGTCGACGAGCTTGCGGCCAAGGCCTTTCTCAAGAGCGGCGACACGCCGGCTGATCGTCGCGTGCTCGACGCCGATCTGTCTGGCTGCGCCGAGAAAGGTTCCTGCCTGCGCCAGCGCCAGGAAATGCCTCAGGTCGTCCCAGTCTATTTGTGTGAATTCCTTCCCAATCATTGTGCAACAATAGGGAATTTTCACACATAGGGCTATCGGCTAGTTTGCTTGCATCAAGTTGCTCCTAAGAGGAAAACGACCGATGCCCGACCAGATCATCCTGCTGAATGCCCCCGGCGACGTCACCCAGTTCCGGCTGCAGGATCAGCCGTCAAAGTCCCCCGGTGCCGGCGAGGTCAAGATCCGCCATCAGGCGGTCGGCACCAATTTCCTCGATATCTATCACCGCAAGGGGCTCTATGCGCTGCCATCCTATCCCGCCGTCATCGGCGTGGAGGCCGCAGGCGTGGTCGAAGAGATCGGCGCCGATGTCTCCGGCTTCAAACCGGGTGACCGCGTCGCCTATGGCGGCCCGCCAGCCGGCGCCTATGCCTCGACCCGCATCATTGCGGCCGAAAGGGTGATTGCGCTTCCCGATGCGGTATCGGCCAAGGTGGCAGCCAGCTCGCTGCTCAAGGGCATGACGGCCTATATGCTCCTGAGGAAAGTCACCAATGTCGGGCAGGGCAGTACCGTGCTGATCCATGCCGCCGCCGGCGGGCTCGGCAGCATTCTCGTACGCTGGGCGAAATCGCTCGAAGCCACCGTCATCGGCACGGTCAGTTCGCCCGAAAAGGCGGCCCTTGCCACCTCCTATGGCGCCGATCACCTGATCATCGGGCGAGGGGCCGATATCGTCGCCGAGGTGAAGCGGCTGACGGGCGGAAACGGCGTCGATGTCGCCTATGACGGGATCGGCGGCGACATGCTGTTGAAGAGCATCCGCGCCGTGCGCCCCTTCGGAACCGCCATCACCATCGGCCAGGCCGCCGGCCCCATCCCGCCCGTTGCCGTGGAAGAACTTCGGCCCGGCAAGTCGCTCTCGCATCCGAGCATCATGGCCTGGTGCGCCGATGTCGGCCGATACCGCGAGGCCGCAGAGGCTGCGATCGCCGCGATGGAGCGGGGCATCGTCTGCGAGATCGCTGCCGAATACGGCTTGGCGGAGGTTGCGAAGGCGCATGAGGAGATGGAAACCGGGCGGTCGGCCGGCAGCATATTGCTCCTGCCGTGATGCTTGCCGAGGGTTGGGTGGCGGGCGTCGCCACCTCATTCCTCTCTAGAGGCGACGCGGGTTACAGGCGGCTTGCGAAGTTTCTCAGGAGCGCCAGGCCTTCCGGCCAATCGCCGAGTTCGCTTTGGCCGTTGATGTGGCCAGCCGCACCGATCACCTTCAATTCGCTTCCCCATTGCCCAGCCCGTGTCTCGACATAGGGCAACGAACCATAGGGATCATCGGTGCTTGCCACGATGAGAGACGGAAATCGAAACCGTTTCCGGGGTACCTCTGCGAAGCTTATAGCCTCTGAGGGAAAAGCCGGAGACGCCGGATCCGGCACGGCGACCAGCATTGCCCCCTTGATCGGCAGATCAGAAACCTGATGCCAATGTGCGACGAGCAGGCAGGCGAGGCTATGAGCCACGAGAACGGGTGGCGTCCGCGCGGCATGCACGGCCTGCTCCAGCGCCGCGATCCAGTCGGAAAGATCTGGCTCGTCCCAGTTCGCAGGATCGAAACGACGGATGGAGGGATCGGCGCTCTCCCAACGGCTTTGCCAATGGAACTCGCCGGAATTGCCGATACCCGGCAGATGGATGATTTCGGTCATGTCTCGCCTCTCGTGGTTACCGCGCCAACATGACCGTTTACTCAGAGAGGATAAATTGGCATTCATCGGAGAAGTTCGCCGCAAACCGATGGATTCAAAGTCAATGGTGAGACATTTCGATAGTCGTGCCGAGCTCGATCCAACCGACATTGCCATGATCGAAACCTTGCAAGGCGACGGGCGCATCAGCGTTTCCGAACTTGGAAGAAGGGTAGGCCTCTCGCAGCCGGCAGCGTCGGAACGCCTGAAGCGGCTTGAAGAACGCGGCATCATCAGCGGCTACAGGGCTGTCATCGACCCTGCTTCGGTCGGGCTTGGAATGATGGCGATCATCCGCCTGCGCACCACGCACGAATATATCAAGACTTGCTTGAAGCAATTTTCGGAAATGCCTGAAGTCATTGAGGTTCTCAGGCTGACGGGAGAAGACTGTTTTCACCTGAAAGTCATCGTGCCGTCGCCGGCGGAGCTGGAAAGCATCGTCGATGCCGTTGCCCGCTACGGCTCGGTCAACACTGCGATCGTTTTACGCAGCGAGCCCACCAAACGTATCGGGCGCGAGCTCATGATGAAGAGCTGATTTCGCGGTAATCGCGATAGAGGTGCCGTGGCTGAAGCGACAGCGATGGCGCGACGAGAGCTTTGTTGCCAGGCTCAAACAGCGGCGTCGTATCGCAACGCGATACGACAAACTCGCCGTTAGATCTGTCTTACATGACGAATTCGTCACGACAGCCTAATTCGATCTCACCGTTTTGCTGGCGATCAGCATGACGAGCTCTTCGGAGGCATCCGCAAGYGCCAGTGCCAATTCCGCTGCTGACCATCCGTGTTTCTGCAGATTGGTGAGCATTCCCATCATTGCGATTTCGACGTCCCTTCTGCAGTTCGAAGTCTGTTTCAATTCGATGTGGTTCTGGTCTTCCGTCGTGATCATCTTAGCCTCCGTTTGCCCATAAGAGGGCAGTTCGCATCAGAATTCTCCAGGTTCGATAGAATGGGGTTGCGCGTCAGCATCAGGCTCATACGCATCGACTCAATGGCGCCTGAATTTGCGCGCAACCCCTCGCTTCGTCCCACTTGGCCTTGCTAACGATCGCCTCAATCCCCCCAGTTGAGTGATCAAGGAAGCCTCCGTAGCCGGTTATAAGTATTCTTTTTGGCGGCTGCAGGTTGTGTGACGAAGAGTCTCTGCAATGGGCCGAAGCTTATGCAGAAAGCGCACGAATATTTCCCGGGTAGTTCACGACTACCTTCTCGTACTCTCGTGTTTTTTCTTGAGTTCTTGTCGTTTCACCTGGAATTGCTCCGTCTCTATGGGGCGCTGGCAGGTGAAGTATTCTGGTCTATTCCGTTCTCATTCGGGAATTAACCGTGCTTATTTAAATACAGCCATGGGACGCAATTGTCGTTATCCGCGCGTCCTGAAAATTATCGTTGCGTACATTTCTGATCCAAAGGGATTATGATAAACAACTTATGGAGGTGGCTGCTTGCCGATTCCCGGCTAGGGCGGTTTCTGGCGGCGATTTTGTCGCAAAAACGATTGTTCACTCTCAATTTCAACGGCCCGGTCGGATCGATTGGCACGCTGGAGGGATTGGATGGCTACGGGTTCTGGATCTGGAGATGACCCCGCTGCGGGGCAGGCATGGCCGGCCCATCTGGAGCGGCGGCGCTGGCCGCGCGAGCCGGCCATGGAGAAGGAGCGACTTCAGGATGTCGCGCCTGCGCTGGTGCCCCTGCGTTTCTCGACGAGGGATTTGCCGGCGAAAGACCAGTTCCAGGCCTGGCGTGCGCATATGGCGCCGCTCGTGGATGTCCATCTGCCGGATGGAAAATCACCCGACGACGGGTTTCTTGCCGAACAGATCGGCTGGCATCTCGGCAGCGTGCTCATCGTCCAGCAGCACACACAGGCGCATGGCTATATTCGCGATCAATCCATGCTCCGTTCGAGCCCGATAGACCATTGGAACGTCGGCCTGCTTCGCAGCGGCCGGATCTGGACCGAGGTCAGCCGTCACGTTACGGAAACCGGTGCCGGCCAGGTATTTTTCAGATCTCTCAGCTATCCCTATCGCGGGCGGATGACCGATTGCGTCGCCGTGCTTGTCTTCCTGCCCTATGAATTGCTGGCCGTGGATGCAAGCCTTCTCCAGGGTGCCAACAATACGCTTCTGTCCGGTAGCCTGGCTGAATTGCTCGTCAGCTATATCGCCGGTCTGGAAACGAAGCTGGGCAACCTGACGGCTGGGGAGGTGCCGCGGATCATACAAACAATCGCCGACATGGTCGTTGCAAGTGCTGCCTCATCCATAAGGTCGGATACGGGTCAAGTCCAAGGCAGTATGGGAATGATGGAGCGGGCGCATCGCTACATTCACCTCAACCTGCAATCAGACAATGTGACGCCCGACTCCATCTGCCGCGCCCTGGGCATCTCGCGCACGCGGCTCTACCAGCTGTTCGAAGCGAGCGGGGGAGTGCTGAATTATATCCGCAAGCGGCGACTGCTGCAGGCCTATGCGGATCTGAGCAACCCGGCCGATAACAGGCCAATCTCCGAGATCGCGGAGGCCGCCGGTTTCGTCGTCGCTGCCAATTTTACGCGCGCTTTCAGCCACGAATTCGGATTGAGCCCGCGTGAAATCCGAAGAACCGTGGCAACCGAGCGCCCGGCTGTTCCGGCTGCGCGTTCCACACGGCATCACGGGACAACGATCGGCGATTGGCTGACGCTTGCAGGCTGATCCGATGTCATGGTGGAGGCCTTGGCTCAGCCAAGTCTGAGATCCACCTCCGGATGCAACTTCCCGGCGGGAGACCTCCAAGAACGCCAGCCTCGTCAACTAGCACCGGATTTATCCGCGCCGAGCCGGCATGTCGATGGTCACAAAGCTGCCGCTCAATCGTCAGCAAATTGCCCCGCCACCGCCGCACCGTGCCCTCTTAACGGTCCATCGTTGCGACCTCGCCGGCCTCAAGCGGCTGAGCGATCGACCGAGGCGGTCCTGCTGCCGATCAAATCATGCACGTGAAAAGGAATGACTATGATCACTCGTTACATACCCGTCGCAACGATGACCGCTGCGGTCTTCAGCCTGCTTGCTCTCAGCCCGGCATCCGCCGTGGATCTGGCCCAGGCGCAACAGCAGCCGCCGGCGCAGGGCCAGGCGCCGATGCAGGGGCAGACCGGAGACAATGGTGCAGCCGCCCCTGTCAGCGATCAGAAAATCGAGGCCTTTGCCGTTGCCTATCAGCAGGTCGACAAGGTCAGGCAGGAATATTCGGCCAAAATCGGCGCGACGAAGGACGAGGCTGCGAAGCAAAAGCTGCAGGATGAAGCCAAAAAGCAGATGGTCGACACCGTCGAAGCCTCTAACGGCATCTCTGTCGAGGAATACTCGTCGATTCTGACGGCAGCACAGAGCGACCCGGCTCTCGCCAAGAAGGTTCTGGAAAAGATCGGCACCCCGCCGCCGGCGCAGCAGCAGCAATAGGGCTGCGCGCTTCTGCATAATCCTTAAATCGCAGAGGATTACGTCGAGGCGTACACCTCGATCACTGGGGCAAGGTCAGCGCCATCCTGGCCTGGCTCCCCCCCGATCGCCGCTGAGTATCGCTTTGCGCCTTTGGTACATCGCGTCAACAAAGGGAGGAGCTACATCCCTGCTTGGCGGCCTAAGAACAGCGGTTACAGACTATCCAGGTAGTGATCGAGATGGTTCGACCACAATGCCGGCTTGTACATCAGGGCATGGCCCGCGGCCGCCGCAATGAACTTCCCCTGTCCGCCCGCCGAGCGGAACCTTTCGAAATTTCCCCGGCAGTGCTCAATCCGATAGTACTGGTCATGCGTGCCGTGCAGCCAGAGCGTCGAAATCCCGGCTGCTGCTCCGCGTTCGAAGATGGCCGGGTTGACGATTTCATGGTTGGCGCAACCTCGGCCGAGCCAGCCGCCGTTGAAATTGACAGCACCTCGGAAGATAGCCGGACGCATGCCCGCATAGGCGATCGACAGGATACCGCCGCGCGAGACGCCCGCGATGACAAGCCGGCTCTGCTCCACATCAGGCCGCTCGCGCAGATGGCGCACGACAGCATCCACATCCTCGACGGCCCGCTCGAAGCCCGCAATCGCAATGTCGACATTGCAGGAATAGCCGGAACCATCAGGAGCAAGTCCCTCGCCATAGTCTCCGCCTGATTTGCCTCTACCCCGGCGTTGCAGAAAGAGGATCATCCAGCCCCGTTCGACGAAATGGTTTGCCACGACAGCCGGGCTCGCGGTTCTCGTATAGAAGGACTTGTTGTGGCCGCGCCCGGTGGAGCCATGGTTGAAGACGATGGTCGGATATGGTCCTTCGTGCCGGGGCCTGGCCGCAACAATTTCCAGTCGGGCATCGGGCTCGCCGGAGGGTATGAAATATTTCTCAAGCCTGGTGAGAGCTGTCGCCATCTGGATTCGCGCCCGATTTCCGCTGATGCAAACTCCCACAAGCCATTCGAAAACTGCAATGAATTTCGCAAGGCATGTGCCATGGCCGACGGGCGTGCATTGAACTAGTCTTCGGAATCGGAGAGTTCGAAACGGGAGAATTTTCGAATGGACGATGGCTGGAAGGTGGTTGAATCCAGGACGATCCTGCAGGATCGGTGGCTGAATTTGCGGGCCGACGATTGCCTGACTTCAGGTGGAGTGTCGATCTCTCCCTATTACGTGATGTCCTATCCCGACTGGATCAATATCGTTGCGATCACCCCGGACGATCGCCTCTTGCTCGTCCGCCAATATCGACATGCGGCAGGCAGGTTCTTCCTGGAAATACCGGGAGGCGGCCTCGACGAGCGGGACGCGGATAGTGAAAAGGCAGCCCGTCGCGAACTGGAGGAGGAAACCGGCTACATTGCCCAGAACTGGCAATTGATCAGCACGCTTTACCCGAATCCGGCCTCTCACACGAACCGTCTTCACACCTATCTCGCAACCGGCGCCGAGCAAAAATATCAGCAACGCCTCGATGCGGGCGAGGAGGGCCTGACCGTTCATGCCCTTCCCATTGCGGAGGTGCTGGATGGGCTGCAGGCCGGCTTGATCGGGCAGGCTCTTCACGTGTCGTCCATCCTTCTGGCGCTGCGGGTTGCCGGACGGTTGGGATAGTAGCCGACACGCCGGTGCGACATGACAAGGCCGGAGAATAGGTCTTGCTATCGTCGTTGATGTCAGAAGCTTTGCGGAGTGATCCCCTTAGCAACACTATCGATGTAATGATCGAGACAGTTCTTCCACAATGCCGGCTTGAACAGCAAGGCATGGCCCGCGGCGGCAGCAACGAATTTCCCCTGTCCGCCCGCCGACAGAAACTTTTCAAAATTTCCCCGGCAGTGCCTTATTCGATAGTACTGGTCATGACTGCCGCGCAGCCAAAGCGTCGGAATTCCGGCTGGGGCTCCACCTCCGAAGATGGTCGGGTTTATGATTTCATGATTGGCGCAACCTCTGCCAAACGCAATAACCGTCTTGGCGTGTTGTTGCTGGCCTGCTCCAACGCTAAAGCCTTCGATATCGAGCAGCAAATCTCAGTCAAGGTGCGAGCGGCACGCTGCTTACGTTGTGTGTCACAAGCGAGCAGATCAAAGCCGGTCGAAGCGGAAATGGCGGACGCGACCGCTGTTCATCAGCAGGCCGTTCACCCGGCCGTCTCCGTCGCGGGTGAAGGTGAAACGGTCGCCATCACCGAGAAAATGGTCCGGAGCGACGGCCGTCAGCGTGATTTCTCGGGACTTCACTGATTTGAACACCAGGCCCGTCTCCCTGACATTAACCTCATAGGGCATGTCGTTTTCGACCGGACGATAGGAGCCGGCCAAATCGACAAGCTCTGTTGGCGAAGGCGTATATGCCGGCAATCGCCGGTATTGATATCCGCGCTTGCCGTCGAGATAGGACGTCAGCTCGGTTGCGGGCTCACCTTTCTGTTGCTCCAACTCGATCTCATAGTTGGGGAAATCGCTGAAACGGAAACGACGATCATCGACTGCTTCAAGGGCATAGCTGCCATACTCGATGTCATAGCCTACCAGCAACTTTCCATCATGCGGCGCGAGACGGGCAACGCGGCCGGCTAGTCGCGGCTCGGCGTAATAGCCAGTCAGCAGTTCCAATGCATTCGCGTCGGGTTGCGGAAACGGGTTCGGCACAGGCGTTGATACCGGCTGTAACACATCCGCGAGATAGATATCGGCGACCCGTCGGACGAGATCGCTGGGTACGATCGACCCGAAGTTGGCGAGGATCGCCACGGAGAAATGCTGCTCGGGAAAACGGATGATATCGGAGCGGAAGCCGGCATCGCCGCCGGTATGTTCGACGATCGTTATGCCGCGATAGGTACCGATGCCGAGGCCCGAGGCATAGCCGATTTCACTGCCATCGTTCAGCTGGCCGCGTTTGGGCATCTCTGCGATGACATCCGGCCCTCCCACGCGCCCATGGTAGAAATTTTCGTCCCAAAGCGCGAGATCTTCGACTGTCGTCAGCAGGCTGGTCGCGCCCACAGTGTCGAAATTGGTGTTCGAGATCTCCACCCCGAACTCCGTCTTCACATAACCGTCGGCGACATTCTTGACGACCTCGGCATAGTTGTCGCGAAAGAACGTATTGCGCATGCCGAGGGGTTCGAAAATCCGGGCCGAGGTAAAGGCACGCAGGGACTGGCCGCTGACCGCCTTCACGACTTGTGCGAGCAAGGCATAACCCGTGTTGCAATAGAGATGTTCGTCGCCCGGCTGGAAATTCAGGTCTTGCTGGCGGGAGACGACGGCGAGGATGTCGTCGTCGGTGATCAGGTCCTTGGAGTAACGCCAGCCTGCAAGGGCCAGCAATTCCCAATGATCGCGGATGCCGCTGGTATGGTGGAGCAGATGTCGCAGCGTGATCGGCGCGCCGAAATCAGGTAGGTCGGGCACGTATTTCCGCACGGCATCATCGAGCGACAATTTTCCTTCTGATGACAGCAGCAGGATTGCAAATGCCGTGAACTGTTTGGAGACGGATGCCGAATGGAAGACAGTGGACGGCCCGATCGCGATGCCATAGGCCAGATTGGCCATGCCGAAGCCGCGCTTATAGACAACATCCCCATCGCGTATGACCGCGACCGCGCAGCCGGGCGAATCTTGATTGTTCCAGGCCTCGAATAGTTGATCGACGCGTTCGGCTTCCGTCATCCGTCTCTCCCAAATCATTTTCATATGGCAAGGAAGCGGAGAGCTGAATCTTTCGATCGTAAGTTTGTCGAAGCATCACTATCCATCTTCGCACTAAACGCAACTATGGAGGGTCAATTCGATCCTTGCAATGGACGATCGTACATAGCGATGTGATTGCGACACCGCTCTGATGTCCTTTGTCAATGTTTTGGCCACGAGGAATCCCACGCTCCACAGAACGTCCGGGCATGATGATCGCGTATGGGTGGAGGCGGAACTCAAGGACGTCGGTGATCAAGCTCTGATGCGCGGATTGGATACCGCATTCCCGATAATGCGTCCGGGGCTATTCCTATCTTACTACGGGCGTCGGTCGGTACCGGCCACAAAGCGGCTGACGGATGTTCCCCTGCCGTTGTCCCGCCTCCGCCCATGCGCGAGGTGTAAGTTGGCTGCGGTGACCTATGTCCTGTTCGCCTGCGCCTCCCTTGCAACAGCCCACATGAAGCCAGCCAGTTCACGAGCAATTGCGGTGCAAACTACCGTCGTTCGTTTTCCCCGTGCTGCGAGCAAGCGATATCGAGCTGTCAATCTGCTCTGAGCTTTCCACGCGGTCTCTCTGACTGCCGGAGGCGCTTCTCGCAGGAGATAAAGCTTCCTCACGCCCAGCTTAGGTGGATGCCGGTACGTCCAGGCACTCTCAACAAGCATGTGCCGAACTCGTCCATTGCCAGCCTTCGTTATCGCGCCTCGTCTTACGGTCTCCCCCGTGGATCGCTCGCCAGGAACGAGACCGAGATAGCCCATCAATTGGCGTGGGCTTTCAAAGCGGGTCACGTCACCGACTTCCGTGGCAAAGGTGACGGCGACAATCAGATCGACCCCGCGCAGCGTTTGCAGCGCTCGAACAACCGGGCCGAGAGACCAGTCCGGAACGAATTCCTCAATCACTTTCTCCAATCGTTCGACACGCTCCTTCGAGATGCGAACTGCCTCGACCATTTCTTGCAGTGCTATCTGATGTGCCGGATGATCGAACCACTGCTCTTGCAGCCAGTGCAGATACCGCATCGTCCAGCCTTTCTTGCGCGGATAGACGCGCCCGTGCTTGAGCATGAAGGCACTTACCTGTTGCCGATGAACCCGCAACGTCTCGACAGCGGCAGAGCGGGCGCGAACGAGATCTCGCATAGCTTCGTGACCCTCGTCGGGAACCCAGACCGCCGTGAGCTCGCCGGCCCTCAATAGCCGGGCGAGCAAGCGCGTCTCGACGGTTCGTCTTGACGCGATCACCAGGCTTTCTCGGGATCAGCGACGGAGCGACCACCATGCAGTCATGGCCCAGCGACTTGATGAGCCGGTGGAGGCCGTAACCGGTGGGGCCAGCCTCGTAGCAGAAATGCACCTGATCAAACTTTGCGGCTATACGCTGGATAATGCGGCGCATGCTGGCATCCGATGCCTCAACCTCGCCGACATAACGGATCTCTCCGTTCCGGCCAGATTCAGCAATCGCAATCGCATTCCTCAGCTTGGCAACATCGATTCCAACAAAAGCTTCTCTATAATCTGCCACGGCTCGTCCTCCTGTGATGAGGATCGGCTCGGCCTGTCCGAGCAACCCTCGGAAGACCAGTGTAGGGCGAGCCACCTCAGCCACGAAGAAGGACATACGGACTTACGCTTCTTCTCCGCAGGCCATGTGAGACATCGATTTCATGAACCGGGTCTGCTATCGATCGGCAGTTGTTGAGTCCCCGCATCCATGGTCCGTCTTCTCGTCACATATATGGAACAGCTTGCGCCCCCGCAGGGCGGTGCATTGTCGTCTCCGCTTGCGGCCGCCGGCATCGCGGAGGAGCGTCCTGATGCGGACGACTATCTCAGCCTCTATCAATCCATAGGGATGCCCCTGCAATGGGACGAGCGTCTCAGGATGACAAGGGAAGGGCTTCTGGCGTTTCTGCGCACCCGTTCCACAGCGCTCTACATTTTGCGACACGACGGACAATCGGTCGGGCTCTGCGAATTCGTGGGCGTGGGCGAAAAGGATGTGGAGCTGAAGCATTTTGGCCTCGTTCCCGATGTCCAGGGCCGTCGTCTCGGACCTTATCTGTTGGATTGGTCGCTGCGAGCGATATGGAACCATCGACCTGACCGCGTGTGGCTCCACACCGACACCTGGGATCATCCTAAAGCCAAAGCCACCTACGAGCGCATCGGCTTCAAGGCCTATGCCGAAGTCTGGGAAGAGTTTCCGGACTGATCCCGCCTCGCAAGCCAGCGCATGCACCGGCAACCGGGGCAGGGTGCGTGCTCCCTGAAAGAGCACGCAGCAGCATCAATCGTCAATCAGCGGAAACCGCCGGCGGCGACCAGTCGTTCGCCAGTCAGCCAACCGGCATCGTCAGAAGCGAGGAAGGTCGCGACCGTGGCGATATCGTTGGGCTGGCCGATGCGCGCGAGCGGGGTCTGTGCCACCGCGTTGTGCTCGAAATCCGATCCCATGACGCCTGCGGTGTGCGTACCTTCGGTCTCGACGATGCCGGGGAGGATGGCGTTGACGCGGATCTTGCGCGGGCCAAGCTCCTTGGCGAGCACGCCGGTGATGGCGTCCACGGCTCCCTTGGTGCCGGTATAGACGGCCGAAGCGGGGGGAGTGAGGCTCGTTACCACGGACGAGATGTTGATGACGCTGCCGCCCTCGCCAATGTGTTTGACAGCGGCCTGGGTGGTCAGCAGCAGGCCCAGAACGTTCACGTTGAACTGGCGGTGATAGTGTTCCTCGGTGATCTCTTCGATCGCCCCGAATTCGTAGACGCCGGAATTATTGACCAGCACGTCGAGACGGCCGAATTCCCTGACTGCGGCGTCGATCAACCCTTGCGCCTGTGCCGCCTTGGAAACATCGCCCTGTACCGCGACGGCCTTGCCGCCGGCGGCAGTGATCGTCTCGACGACGGCGTCTGCACCCGCCTTGCTCGACGCGTAGTTCACCACCACTTTTGCACCTTCAGCGGCGAGCGCCTTGGCAATCGCAGCGCCGATACCCTTGGAGGCCCCTGTCACGACGGCGACTTTTCCAGCAAGCTTAGACATATCAATTCCTTTCGACCTGGATTGCCGCCGGGGTTGACGGCATTGTTCCATAGTTCAGAAATTCGGAACTGTTGATCTCGATTTCAAGTAGCCCTATATAAAATTCATGAGACCGCTTTTTCATCCAGCCGTCGAGGATTTGAAGCCGGAAGCGATCCTGTATGCGCTCTCCGATCCGGAGCGTGTGGCGATCTTCGCGCAAATCGCAGGCCTCGGCTCCAGCGGCACATGCACTGCGCTTTCCAATCTCGGGGGCCGAGTCATCCCCAAATCATCGTTGTCGCAGCATATGAAAGTGCTGCGCGAGGCCGGACTTATCCGGGGCGAGCGTCAAGGCGTGGAGATGCGCAACCATTCGCGCTGCCAGGAGGTGGACAGCCGCTTCCCCGGTCTCATCGGGGCCATCCTGAGCGCCTACGGACGGCCACCGGCAGCAACGAACGCAGGCTGATCACCTGATGACATCGCGGTCTGGCCGCCGCCAGCGACTTTCAAGGGAAGCCAGACGGGCTATTTTTTCTGATTGCCCGCAAAAGCGGCCGTCAAGCCAAGGCCGATGTAGACGAAGCCACTAACCCAGCGTTCAGCCTTGAGATAGACGGGACTGCGCTTTAGCCAGTTGCCGGCGGTGCCGGCAGCAAGGGCATAGGAGCTATCCGTCAGAACGCCGATCGCCGTGTAGAGAATCCCGAGAAAAGCGACCTGCATTGCCACATGGCCACGGTCGACCTCAACGAACTGCGGCAGGAAAGCCAGAAAGAACAGCGCTGTCTTCGGATTGAGGAGGTTGACTATAAAGCCCTCACGAAAGATGCGCATACGGCTGCGCGTCGGTAAACCTCCCTCGACGTCGGGAATGCCCGACGGGCCGAAGAGCTTCTTGAGGCCAAGCCAAATCAGGTAGGCCGCGCCGGCATATTTCACGACGCTGAAGGCGAGCGCAGACGATGCCAGGAGAGCCGACAACCCCACAGCGGCGGCGACGACATGAACAAGTGTGGCCGTGTGGATGCCAAGGATGGAAACGAGGCCGGCAGAACGGCCCTGCTCGACCGAGCGCGCGAAGATGTAAAGGACTGCGGGTCCAGGTACGAGAAGCAGCACGAGCGTGGCGCTGACGAACAGGCTGAGATTGGTTGCGCTGGGAATTGCCAAATCCATGATTGTCTTGCTCCGTTTCCTATGACAGTAACGATAGCATTGGTCTGCGTGCAAGGCGAGGTATGCGTATCCGACAGCGGGCCGCGCTGTGGTTCAGCTCGCCTCAATGCGGCTTTGGCTCCGCGCTTATGAGTCTGCGGCCCAGCCGACGAGGTTAATCAAACTGTTCGAGATCAATTCCCGTACAACATGAAGATCGGCCACTATGCACTCGCACAGGCCGGAAATATCTCGACCAGGCTGAACGAGGTCCGGCACCATGATGGTCATGGCTCCCGCACCCGACGCAGAAAGAACCCCGTTGCGGGAGTCCTCAAGTGCAACGCAATCACTAATGGGCAAGCCTAGCCGCTCAGCGGCCAGCAGATACGGGGCGGGGTGTGGTTTTCCCGCGATGTAGTCGCCATACGCAACAATGGTTTTGAAGCGACCTTGCAGGCCGGCTGCGGAGAGGTGCGCCTCTACAAGAGCCCGATTTGAAGAGGTGACAATGGCTGAAGGTATCTCTTCTGTTTCGAGAAGAGAGAGAATTTCCGGCAAGCCTGGCTTTGTTCGCAAATCCGTTTGAGCCATCTGTTCAAACAGCTCCGAAGCATGCCTCCAAAAATCCTCTAAAGGAGCGTCCTTTCCGAATTGCGCCAGCAAAAGTTCGCGAACAGCGGGAGCGGGTAAACCAATTGTTTCAAGATAGACGGATTGAGGCAATTGAAAACCGGCGTGTCGAGCAGCCGCTATCGTCGCATCGCGATACAGAGTTTCGGTGTCAAAAATCACCCCGTCCATGTCGAACAAGACGGCTTGGGGGATACGGGGCAGGCGCTTCATCTATGAACCTGACAAGAGCGATGTTTCCTTGGCTGCATCCGTATTGTCACGACGGCCATGAAAACACAAAGGCGATGTCAGCCTCGGGCCGGGATTGCCCCTAACTGGCCATGGACTGGTTCAGCCAGTCTTCGAACCTGATAGGACCGACATGGGCGAGGTGAAGCGGCAGCAATGTGTCGTCGTTCAGTTCGACGCCATAGTAGCGCGCGGTCTCGTCGGTGATTACCGGGCGCATGTCTTCGTTGGCTGCGACAAGCATGCGGGCGATCTCATCGAGGGCGAACTGCTCCGGTCCCGCTATTTCCACCGTATCGTTCACCGGAGGTTCCAACGCCAACTGCGTGAGCACCTCCGCGACGTCGTCGGCGGCTATGGGCCGCACCGATGCGGAAGGAAGCCGGATACCGTCATCACCTGCCGCCATGTCGATCACGCCGCTGATGAACTCGAAGAATTGCGTCGAGTGGACAAGCGTATAGGGCCGGCGGGCCGCCTTGATCAGGTTCTCCTGCACCATCTTTGCGCGGAAGTAGTCGCTCTCGACAAGGCGAGGGGTCCCGACGATCGACAGGGCGAGATAGTGGCCGACCCCTGCATCCGCGGAGGCGGCCAGCAGATTTCGGGTTGATGTCCTGAAGAATTCCAACGCGGAATTGTCTCCGAAGGATGCCGCGTTCGTGACGTCGATGACGGCGTCCGCTCCCGTGAGCGAGGTCCTCAGGCCTTCCCTCGTCACGCTGTTTACCCCGAAAGTGGGGGATGCAAGGACGACTTCGGCCCCCGCCTGCCGGAGGCTTTCAACGAGGCGCGTTCCGATGCGCCCGCTCGCTCCCATGACCGTTACTCTCATTGATCCCCTCCGTGTTTTCGCCCCTAACCTCGATCGCAACGATCAAAAGCTGGGACGATGCCGGCACTGGTTCGGCCGGCACCGCAAAAATTCGGCGCTTAGAGCGCCTGATGTCATTTTACCGGCATCACCACCGGAGCGCCCTTTTTCTTGACCAGCACGACGATGAATTTCGCCGGTTTCGTCTTGCTCGCGTTACGGCTGATCAGGTGAATGTCGGAAGGGCCCTCGTAGAACGTCTCGCCTGGAGACAAGGTCACTTCCTTTCCTCCTTTGACCTGCATCACGATCGAGCCCTCGAGAACGTAGACGAAGGCGTCCGCCTCATGCTTGTGAACCGGCGAGGAGCCTCCCGGTCGGTAATCGACCGAAATCATGAGTCCCTCCTTGCCCGGATAGTCCGGAAGGTCCTTGCTCATGAGCGATGTTACTTTTGCAGTGTCGTCGGCGGCAGCAGCCAAAGTGCCGGAGAGACAGATGCTGGCTGACACCAGCAATGCGGATAGGGCAAAATTCATTGTCGTAACCCTCTTCGTTGCCGTGCGAAAATGCGTTTAGAGCCTGCAAGCCATTGCAAGCTACCTGGACTGCTGGGACTGGCGGAACCAATCGGCAAAGCCGATTTTGCCGAGCCTCGCACCCTCGCCAGGCACGAGCGAGCGATCGTCCAKCTCGGCCCCGAAGTAGCGCGCGTGAACATCCGCCTCGACGGTGCGCGGATCATTGATCGCCTTCAGATAACGGCCGATGATCTCATTCATGCGGGAGCGCTCCGGACCTGCAATTTCGATCATCCCATTGATCGGCCTTGCAAGGGCAACGTCCGCCACGATGTCGGCAACGTCGTCTGACGCTATGGGTTGGAACGCCGCAGGAGAGAGCCGGGCAACAGTCCCGACGGTCGCTTCATCGGCGATGCCCTTCAAGAACTCCATGAACTGGGTCGAATGAATGATCGTGTACGGGATCGGCGATCCCTTGATGAGCCTCTCCTGGGCCAGTTTGGCCCTGAAATAGCCGTTCTCCGGCAGCCGTTCCGATCCGACGATGGACAAGGCGATATGGTGTTTCACGCCGGCGTCGCGTTCTGCGGCGAGCAGATTGCGGCCCGATGTCTCGAAGAAGTCCAGGACTGCCTGGTCTTCCCAGGACGGCGCGTTTGAGAGATCGACGACCACGTCGGCCCCGGCGAGCGCGCTCGCCAGTCCTTCCCCGGTGACGGTGTTGACGCCGGTTTTCGGGGATGCGGCCAGCACCTCGTGGCCCTTGTCGCGCAGACGCGCTGCGGTCTTCGATCCGATGAGGCCGGTGCCTCCGATAAGTACGATTTTCATAACGGGTTCTCCTCCCGCGACCCTCTTGGGCCGGAGTTCCAGGTTACGATCGCGAAAGCCGACACAGCCGCGAGAAATTCCATGCTTGGATTAAGTGGAACACATCGACTGTCGTCGCCACGGTCGGCTTAGGCCGAGGGGCGATCTCGCATCGCGCGGGTATATTGTTCTCATATGAGATCGGGGGCAACCATAATTGGCGAAAGGCAGAGGCGCTCGATCGGCAAGATCGCCCGGTCCCCTTGCGCGCCGATCGTCCCTGCGCTATACACTGAACCAAATGGTTCAGTATTCGAAAGCCCGCCTCGATGCCTCGTTTGCCGCGCTCTCGGACGCCACACGACGCGGCGTTCTGGAGCAGCTCGGACGTGCAGATGCGTCGATCACGGACCTTGCCGAGAAGTTCCAGATGACGCTGACGGGCATGAAGAAGCATGTCGGCGTGCTGGAACAGGCGGGGCTCGTCACCACGCAGAAGGTCGGGCGCGTGAGGACCTGCAAGCTCGGCTTGCGCCGGCTGGAGGAAGAGGCGGCATGGATCGAGAGTTACCGCCAGCTCTGGGACGCACGCTTCGACGAATTGGACAAGGTTATCGAGGAACTGAAACGGAAGGAGAAGGACGATGGAGAGTAAGCCTACCCCCATGAAGAACCCCACGACGGTGGAACGGACGTCCGAGCGTGAGCTCGTCGTTACGCGAACCTTCAACGGCCCGGCACATATCGTGTTTGCGGCGTGGACCAAGCCCGAGCTGTTCATGCGGTGGTGGGCGCCGAAGTCGATGGGCGTGCCCATGCTTTCCTGCGATATGGATGTCCGCGTCGGAGGTGGCTACCGTGTTGCGTTTGGCCACGATGCCTCGAGCGCCATGGAATTCTTCGGCAAGTATCTCGAAGTGATACCGAACGCTCGCCTGGTCTGGACGAATGAGGAAAGTGATGACGCTGCCATCACCACGGTGACCTTCGAGGAAAAAGGCGGCAAGACACTGCTGGTGCTGCACGAACTCTATCCCTCGAAGGAAGCGTTCGACGCCAATTCCGGGGCGGAGGGCGGGATGCCCGAGCAGTTCGAGCAACTGGACGAGCTTCTCGTTGCCCTCGGCGCGGGAGGGGCATGACGTCGCCGATCTCGCGGGTGGCGCGGCGAAGACTGAGACAGTGCAGTCCAGCCTGAAGACCACGCCCTATAAATTTCAGGGCCGCCGCTGCGCAGCTACTTTTTCGGCGGCTCGAACAATTCGACGGCATTGCCCGCGGGGTCTTCGACGAGGACCTGCTTGCCGCCAAACCCGGTGACGATATCGTTGCGAAATCTGGCGCCTGATGTCTTCAGGCGTTGGACCTCGTCTTCGATATTGTCGACCTCTATCTGGATGCGGTTCCATCCGCCGGGTTCGGGCCGGCGTCCATCCGGCATGGGCTGGGAGGCGCCGCCTGGCCCCGTCGTGCCGTTCACGAGCAGGCGAAGATCGCCCCTGGTGAGCATGGCGAAGCTCGGAGCCGGATGCATGGTGAGCGCGAAGCCGAGCGACTGCGTATAGAATGCAATCGCTGCATCGACGTCGTCGACGATATAACGAACGCTGACGGTAGCCATATCAATTCCTCCTTCGGACAAAGTAGGGTGGTGGCAGCGGCAGCAAAGAGTTCGGCAGGAGTTTGGCTTGCAACCGCCAAGCGGATCGTCGGTTCATCGAAACATCGACCCATGGGAGAATATCTCTCGTCAGTGCAGTCGATCATGATCCGCGCCGCCATACTCAAAAGATACAGACGCGCTTCACGACATCATGGACCATTTGCGGGGAGACATCGAGAAGGTCGATGCGCCGCAACTCAAGGCCATGCTCGACGCTTGCCTTGAAATTCAAGGTGCGCCGCTCATTTGCAGCCTCAAGCTTGCAGCGCGCGCGAACACGCGCTGCGGAATTTTCGTTACTCGAAACGGAAGTCGGACAGGTCGACGGAGACGATCAACGGTTCGGTCAGCGCGATGTCGTCGCTTCCACGCGGAAAGATGCGCATCTTCCCGGGCAGGAGAATTCCATCGACAGACACGTAATCGCTCAGGTACCGGGCCGCTGCATTCCTGCCCTGGATGTCCACTTCGTAGTCATGCCGGACCAGAATCCCGGCGTCGTCGAAATAGAAGATCTGCTCGGCGCTGTGTGTCGCGATCTCGTCCGGAAAGGTGACATGCAGCCGCCGCCAGGTCTTTCCGTTCTCATGCCACGGCTCGATCTCCCTCGACGTAACCCCTGAGCGCTTCAGGATGAAGGGAGACGTCAGGTAGGTCCACATCGTGTAGCCAGCAAAATAGGCCACCTGGGGATCACTCCACGGCGTCTCCATCAGATAGCCTTCAAAAGACTGCCGTGGGTTGATCAGTTCTTCGACGACGGTTCCATCAGCCGTTTCAATCGCCACACGATCAGGCGTGAATGCAGACCGGTGCTGCGTGGGGGCGAAAGGCCAGTGCGAGACCCGCTCGCGCTTGAGGTCCACCTTGACGTTGCAGTTCTCCAGGACCGTCGGCTTCCCTTTCAGGCCCCATAGCGCGCCGCCCTGATACAGCCTGGCCGTCAGGGAGGAGAACTGGTTGAAGCGGTTCAGGCCGCCATGCGCTTCGATCGCCAGATTGACGAGATCGGTCATTATGTACTCCAGTCACTTGCTGAGATTGAAGGCGGCGAGCGCCGCCTCGGCGATTGCGATGTCCTGTTCGACCGAGCCGCCGCTCACGCCGATGGCGCCGATGACATTGCCGTCAAGTTCGACAGGAAACCCGCCGCCGAGGATCACGTATCGTCCGCCTCCCACGCTGCTTACCGAAAACAGCGGCTGGCCGGGCTGGATCAGCGGAACGAAGGCGGAGGAGGGCGCGTGGAAGGATCGGGCGGTCGTGGCCTTTCCGAGGGCGAGGTCGAACCCGCCAGGCCATGCGCCGTCCATCCTGATCATGGCGAGGAGATCGCCCCCGCCGTCGAGGATGGCGATGGTCGCCCTGACGCCGGTCTCCCCGGCACGGGTTTCCGCGGCCGCGATCATCGCGCGTGCGGCCGCCAGATCGAGTCTTGGATGTCGCATGACGTGTCAGGCCAGACTTATATCAGAGAGGTCGATGGAGACGACCAGCGGTTCGGACAGGCTGGAACCATCCGGCAGGCGCGGATAGATCCGGCGTTCGGTCGGGAACATCAGGCCCTGAACATTGACGTAACCGCCGATATAATGGGCGCCCGGCGTGTTGCCGGCGATCTCGACGTCGTAGTCATGGCGCTTGAGAAGCCCGGCCTCGTCGACATAGAGGGTCTGCACCGTGCTATGGGTCGCGATGCTCTTGGGGAAGGTCACCCTGAGACGCTGCCACGTTTCGCCATTCTCATGCCAGTCCGCAATCTTTTCGCTTTCGATGCCCGGTTGAGCAAGAAGGAAAGGCATGTTGAGGTAGGTCCACATGGCAATGCCGGCAAAATAGGCGAGCTGAAGCTCCGTCCACGGCGTTTCGAGTGCATGGCCCGCAAAGGAGCTGCGCGGGTCGGAAAGCGTGTCGAGATCGCTGCCGGCGGAATCCCTGAGAACGACCCTGCCGGGCTCGAAGCGGCTGACCTTGCCCTCGGGGCCGAACGGAGCGTGCGATGCCCATTCTTCCCGCAGGCCAACCGTGACATCAGTCTCGTCGAGCTTCCCGGGATGACCCTTCAACCCCCAGAGCGCGCCGCCCTGCCTGAGGTGGGCCGTCAGAGAAGAGAACCTGTTCCAGATCTCGAGACCGCCGTGGGCGTCGATGATCTTCTGCGCCAATGCATTCATTTTAGTACTCCTAAAAAGATGACGCTCAGGCGTCGAGGAAGGTCTTGACGTGCGAGACGAATGTTTCCGGATACTGGAAAAGCGCGCCGTGGCCGGAATCCGGGTAGATGATCAGCGTTGCGTTGCTCATCGCCTTGAACAGCTCGTAGGCGTTGACCGACGGAAACATCGTGTCGTCGCTGCCGTGGACGATGAGCGTCGGCTGCCCGATCGCCTTTAGCGAGGCGTGATGCGGGTCGCGCTCAGAGCACCATGCGATGATCGACGCGGCTTGCGGATCGCTGACGGTATCTGCGCTATCGGGATCGCGGTCCTGCCTCCGGGCGAGGGCGCGGTCGACGAAGGCCTCGCCGGCTCGCTGGCTTTGCGCCGACGGGGTGAAGAACAGCGGAAGCCTTACGTCCCGCGCATCTTTTGCGAAAGCCTCCCCGACCACCTGCAGCAGATGTTCCTCGCCACCTTTCGGCGCGGTGCCGGCCAGGATGATCCTGCGAACCTTGACCTTCGGCCGGACTGCCATCAGCTGGGCAAGGAAGCCACCGAGGGAAAAACCGAGCAGATCGACCTCGTCGAAGCCGAGCGCGGCTATGAAGGATTCCGCGTCCGCCGTCTGTTGCTCGACATTGTCAGGCGTGGCGCCTGACGATCTGCCGACGCCCGCATTGTCGAAGACGATGACGGTGCGCTCCGCCGCCAGCGCATCGATCACTGCAGGATCCCAGGAATCCATCGTGCCGGTGAAGTGCTGCAGAAGGATCAGCGGCGTGCCTGCATCAGGGCCGAGGCGGCGGTAAGCGAAGCGGATTCCATCCGCTTCGAGATACTGCGTGGGCGCAGTCTGCAGTGAATCGGTCATGTCAGTTCCTTTCGGGGGAGGTTTTCAAGTATCGGGGCGCGCGTCATCGCCGTCCGGTTCCAGGGGAGCCATCCGCCATGCTGCGCGAATTGTTGGGGCCGACCCGGAGCGGTTCGGCGGTTGAGGGGATCGCGGAACCGCTCAGCTGTTCACGTCGACCAGCGTGCGGCCGCGGACACGGCCTTCCAGCATTTCTGCCGCAATCCTCGGCACATCGGAGAGACCGACCTGCGTGATCGTGGATGCCAGCTTGTCGAGGTCGAGATCCGTCGCAAGCCTTGCCCATGCCTTCTGGCGGATCGCCATCGGCGCGTTCACGGAATCGATGCCGGCGAGCGCGACGCCTCGCAGGATGAACGGGAGGACGCTGGCCGGAAGATCGCGTCCGCCCACGAAGCCGCAGTTCGTCACCACGCCTGCGTATTTCGTCTGGGCAAGCACGTTTGCGAGCGTCCGGCCGCCGACGGCGTCGACCGCTCCCGCCCACCGCTCGGCAGCGATCGGCGCACCCTCCTGCGCAAGCATTGCCCGGTCGATCACTTCGCCGGCGCCGAGCCGCTGGAGATAATCGGTCTCGTTCCTCTTGCCGGTGGAGGCGACGACGCGGTAGCCGAGCCTGGACAGAATGGCGATCGCGATGGAGCCGACGCCGCCGGACGCGCCCGTGACGAGGACTTCTCCTCGTTCAGGCCCCACATCTCCATGCTCCAGGGCAAGCACGCTCAGCATCGCGGTGAAGCCAGCCGTGCCGATCGCCATGGCGTCCCGCGTCGAGATCGAGGCCGGAAGCTTGATCAGCCAGTCCGCCGGCACGCGCGCTTTCTGCGCGAACCCGCCATGATGCGTCTGGCTCAGTCCCCAACCTGTCGCGACGACCTTGTCGCCGGGTGCGAAGCGGGCGTCGCGCGAGCTTTCGACGGTTCCCGAAAAGTCGATGCCTGATATCAGCGGAAATGTCTGGATGATCCTCTGCCCGGCGAGAGCGAAGGCGTCCTTGTAGTTTACCGTCGACCAGTCGATCGCGACCGTGACACTGCCCTCCATCAGGATATCGTCCTCAACCGTCTCGACGGTTGCCGTTACGCCGTCTGCCGATTGCCTTGCGAGGATTGCTTGAAAAGACACGAAATCGTTCCTTCTTGAAATGATTTCGCTGTTGTATGTGCACTCGGAAGTCATTGAAAGAACGCACAATTACAGCCTATACTATCAATTATGTGCGTGAGGACCGAAGAGGACACCGTCGATGCGACCCAAGCGACTCCAGCCCAAGAGCGGATGTTCCGTCGAACTCACCGTCTCCATCATCGGCGGAATCTGGAAGCCGACGATCCTGGCCAACCTTCTGATGGGCAAGAAGCGTTTCATGGAACTGAACCGTCTCATGCCGGACGCGACCCACCGGGTTCTGACGCTCCAGCTGCGGGAGCTGGAGGCTGATGGCCTGATAACGCGCCACGTCTTTCCGGAGGTCCCGCCGCGCGTCGAATACGAGGCGACGCAGCTTGCGCGCTCGCTGGTGCCGATCCTTGGCAACCTCAGGGACTGGGGGGACCGATATCGCGAGGAACAGCAGAACCTTCCAGAACTGGATCCGCTCTGCCCGGCCGATGAAGCGCCGGTTTCCGCTGGTCGCAGAGCCGCGGCAGCCCGCTAGATCAGGAGCAAAACTCGGGAGACGTTCAGGCAATCGGCAGCTTTCTGCGCGGTAGTCTGCAAACGCCTGTTGCCGGTTGCTCCGAAAACGGTGCGCAGCTTCGCTCGCTTGTCTCCACCAACTGCTATTGCAGCCAGGATCATTTATTTAAACAGATCAGAAAATTCCTGCATCATCGAAGCAGATTGACTAAGGCCTTGCGCCTCAATTTTTTGACATAACGCATCCCAAGTGTATTCGGGTCGCTGGAAGCGCAATCGCATTTCGGACCACCTCGCGCGATAGAAGCCCGCCTCCGCGAGGCTTAGAAGCATATTTCTGCGCAGTGCGCCTGCTAAACAGCAGGCATCAATCAGCACCGTAAACCTGTCTGCAAAATGACTCACAGCAGGTCTGCATCCAGAACAGCCAAGTCATTCAACGCTGCTGAACGGGTTTCGTCACGCTTGTGCTTGTATGCGAACAACTCTGACGCTCTGACCTTGCGATGACGTCCGGTCTTGATATGGGGAATCTTGCCAGTTTCCAGAAGCTTGATGAGGTATGGGCGGGAGACGTTCAAACAATCAGCAGCCTCCTGCGTGGTAAGCTCTGCATCGACGGGGATCATGCGAAAGCCGCGTCCGGTTGAAACAAGCCGTAGAACTTCCATAAAGGAAGCAGCAAGAGCTGGTGACAGCGCGATTGTTTCAATCTCTCCCGTCGGCTGTGCCAATGACAGCCGTGCTCCCTCGTCAGACTTCAACTGAGAGGCGATAATCGTCCGCAATTGCTCAGCATTTTTGATTTCAACATCATCAGGAAGTCGCTCGGCAAAGGCATCTTTTCTAATCGCACTCATGTTTCCGATCCTTCGTCATCATCAGAACAAATCAAAATAGTCTGGCGCATTAAACGAAACAAGTGAATTATTCGAAACATTCGAAATTCGATAACCCGGAAGGCGTTTTCTCATTCACGCCCCTCTGGCCAACCCGTGCTCCACCAGCCGGTCGATGACCTCCGCATAGGCCACACCGCTTGCGGCCATCGCCTTGGAATACATGCTGATATCGGTAAAGCCCGGAATGGTGTTCACCTCGTTGACGACGAAGCGCATGTCTTCCATCACGAAGAAATCGACGCGGGCCATGCCGTCGCAGCCGAGTGCGCGGAAGGCGCGGGCGGCCATGTCGCGGATCCTGGCTTCGACATCGGCGGGAAGCTCGGCGGGCACTTTCAGGGCTGCACCATTTTCATCGAGATATTTGGCGGTGTAGCTGTAGAAGCCGTGGCTTTCGGCGGGTGCGATTTCGCCGGGGCGGGAGACGAAGAGGCCGCCTTTTGTGTCTTCCAGCACGCTGCATTCGATCTCGCGCCCGGCAATGAATTCCTCGGCGATGAGCTTGCGGTCGTGGCTGAARGCTTCGGCAAGGGCGGGSSCGAATTCCTGGCTGCCSGAGACTTTKCGCACRCCGACCGAGGAGCCCTGGCGGGCCGGCTTGATGAAGAGCGGCAGGCCGAGCGCGCCTTCSAGCGCCTCMAGCGCGGGYGGTGCGGCCTGATCGAGCGTCACCGAGCGGGCAACGGGCAGGCCAGCGGCCTTCAGCAGCTGCTTGGCGATATCCTTGTCGAGCGCTGTTGCCGAGCCCAGAACGCCGCAGCCGGCAAGCGGTACGCGCGCCACCTGGCAGAGGCCCTGGACCGCGCCGTCTTCCCCATGCAGGCCATGCAGCACCGGAAAGACGATATCGATCCTGCCGGCTTCGGCCGCCTTTCCATCGGGCGCGATCGCCAGCAACCGTCCACGCCCGCCGGGCACGAGGCAAAGCTCGGTGCCGGAGGAGGGCTTGTCGAGTTCGCCATCGGCGAAGCGGCTTTGCAGCCAGCGCCCGTCCTTGGTGACGAAGACGGGCAGGGCGTCGTATCTTTCCGGGTCGAGCGCGCGCATCACATTGGTTGCCGACATGACGGAGACGTCGTGCTCGCTGGAACGGCCGCCGAAAAGCACGGCGATGCGCAGCCTGGTCTGGGAAGGGCTCATCGAAATTCTCCTGAAAACAAAACCTAGAAGCTGACCGCAATGCCTCTGTTGGCGAAGAAGCGGTCGAAAGTGGCAAGCGGCAGGGTGACATCGGCCTGGGTGGCGCGCTCGTGGCCGGAAGGGTTGTGGAAGCGCACGCTATCCTCGTTGGCGGCCGTCACCAGTACAAGATGCCCGCCCTTGCCGGGTGGCTCGCGCTCCGGCCAGCGGATGGAGCTGCTGACCGAGGCGATGAAGAAGCGATGGGTCGCGAGGATTTCGGGGATGGTTTGCGTCGGGAGCTCGGTGCGCACATCTGCCGAAAGCCCGAAACGCTCGCGCACGAAGGTCACGAAGGGCGCATAGATCAGCCCCTTGATCGAGGCGTCCGCCTCGTTGACCACATAGCCGCCATAGCTGGTGCAGGCCCTTGCGAGCGACAGGATCGGATGCGCCTCGCCGCGGGCCGCCAGGATCATCTTCAGGCAGGCCATGCCGCAGACATTCACCGCCCAGCGCGCATATTCCTCAATCGTCTCGGCGCCGGAATTCTTCCACCTGACATCGCGGTGCAGGGCGGCAGCACCTTCGGCCAGCACCGGCAAGGTCATCTCGGGCGTTTCCCACTGGCTGAAATAGGGCACGTCGAGGCTCAGTTGGTTCATGTCGTCTCCGTCAGGCACTGCGATTGCGAATCCGCTTGAAAGTGGCTCAATCTAAATGCAGTTTAGTGTATCTTTGAAGATCCACTTTGCTTGTCGCGCGTGGGCCACTTGAACCAGCCATTGGGGAGCTTTGATGACGCTGACGAGAAGACGCGAAGGGCCATCGGCTTCTTTCCGCCCCACGATCGATCCGTCGTCATCAGCGCCTTTGCCGCGCCAGCTCTATCTCTCGCTGCGCAACGCCGTCGCCGAAGGGCGGTTGACCGGCGGGCAGCGGCTGCCCTCGACGCGGCTCGCCTCGACGGAATGGGCGATCTCGCGCGGCGTCATTGCCGAGGCCTATGAGATCCTGATGTCAGAGGGCTTTGCGGTCGCCCGCCATGGCTCCGGCACCTATATCGCCTCGTCCATTCCCGAGGGTGCGGCGCGCATCGATCCATCGGGTACAGGCAGCGCGCAGGCGATCCGCCGTGGCGTCTCGGCCGCYGCCACTGCTATCCTCACGCGCGGGCCAAGCCTCGAACCGCAGAAGGCGCTGCCATTCGTCACCGGCCGCATCGCCCATGACGAGCGCACGGCTCGGCTTCTGAACCGCATTGCCGTCAGGCATATGAACTATGCCTTCGAAGGCTATGGCGATATCCAGGGAGAAAGGGCGCTGAGGACCGCGATCAGCGCGCATCTCGCCGTCTCGCGCGGCGTGCGCTGCAGCCCCGACCAGATCTTCATCACGGCGGGAACCCAGCAGGCGCTCGACCTTGCCTTCCGCGTGTTGATGACGCCGGGCGATACGGCCGTCGTCGAAGACCCGTGCTATCCGCCGGCCCGGCAATGCCTGGCGCTGAATGGCATCGATGTCGTCGGACTGCCCGTCGACGCTGATGGCGTCGACATCGCGCGGCTGCTCGACGGCACGCTGCCTCCGCCTGCCGCCTTCTATGTGACGCCCTCGAACCAATATCCGGTCGGTTCCGTTCTCTCGCTCTCGCGCCGTCTCGGGCTGCTCTCTTATGCAGAAGAGAACGACTGCTGGATCATCGAGGATGATTACGACAGCGAATTCCGCTACCAGGGCCACCCGATCGCCTCGCTGCACGGCCTCGATAAGGCGGGCCGCGTTCTCTACACCGGTACGTTCAGCAAGGCACTGCTGCCGAGCCTGCGCATCGGCTACCTCGTCGTCCCTGCCGACCTCGTGCCCGCCTTCCGCGCCGTGCGCCCCGCCGTCGACCGCTGCCCGCCGAGCTTCCAGCAGCGGGTGATCGCCGATTTTCTGGAGGAGGGCTATTTTCCGGCGCATCTGCGACGACTGAGGGAGCGGCTGCGGGCCTCGCGCGATATGCTGGCCGGGTTTTTGGTGGAGCGGTTGGCGGAGCATGTGGCGGTGCTGCTGCCGGATCAGGGGATCAATCTCACGGTTCGGAGTACCGGCAGTTGGGATGATGACACGGCTGTTTCCGCTGCCGCGCTGAAGAAGGGTGTCGTAGTGATGCCGCTCTCGCGGATGAATGTGGTTTCGACGGATCGGTCGCGATTGCTGCTTGGCTTTTCCGGGCTTTCCGAGGAGGAGGCGGATATGGGGACACGGGTGCTTGCCGAGGTTTTCGGGGCGGGGCGTTTCTGCAGGGTAAGGCCGAGATAGGAGGGTAACCGGCGGCGGCTCGCGCGGGCTCGATAACCATATCGCGTCCTCAGCTTCCGCGAGTGCTGCGAATAAATCCCATCGGCGCATGCAGCGCGCAGCCGGTGTTGAACCCGATCTCTCAATACTGTCGCTTGTTTACATCTCTCAGAATATGATACTTAACGTCGAGTTTTTAGAGAAAGATCATGCTGCACCTTACCCACGATACGGAACAGCTCGCCCGCAGGCTTGCGGCCCGCATCGGCCGCAAGCCCGAAGACCTGATCCGCGCCGCGCTCGAACGCGAGGCTAAGGCGCTCGGCGTCTCCGACGAGCCGCAGACCAAGCGCCGCCGGATGACCGTGGAACAAATGCTCGCTGTCGGCGAAAAGATCACGGCCCTACCGCTGCTCGATCCGCGCTCTCCACAAGAGATCGCTGACGATCTCAACCAACCATGATCGTCGTCGACTCGTCGGCAATCCTCGCAATCCTCGAAAAGGAGAGCGACGCTACCCTTTACGCTCGCGCGATCCGCGAGGCCGATAATCTCGTGATCTCGGCCGTCAACGCACATGAAACCGCCATTGTCTTACGCGGTCGCAGAGGGCCGGAAGGTGAGGCAATGCTGTGGGCTTTCCTTGCGGCCAATGAGATAGCCGTCGCACCTTTTGATGAGGATCAGGCGCGAGGAGCTTCCGAAACTTTCGGGCGGTACGGCAAGGGCATTCACTCGAAAGCTAGGCTCAATCTTGCGGACTGCGCCGCCTACGCTCTCGCCAAGAGCCTTTCGGCTCCTCTGCTCTTCAAGGGCGACGACTTCGTACACACGGATATCGAGCAATGGCGCTGATTGGTTACGCCCGTGTCTCGAAGCGGGATCAGGCCACCGTTGCGCAGCTCTCCGCCGCTGGACTACATGCGCGAGGGCGATACGCTTAGCCCTCGTTACGTTTAGCGCTGCGCGCTTCCGCCTTCACCACTTCACGCGCAATCCGGCGGTTCCACTGACGGCATAGCTGTCGCCGAAGTCTTTCAGCGAGGATTTTGCAGCGACTTCGCCATAGAGCGAGAAACGTTCGTCACCCCAGATGTAGGAGCTGCCGAGGGTCAGGCCTGCCCAGACCGGATCGTTCCTGGTTTCGAAACCGGTTCCGGAGACATCGACTGCCGTGCCATCCAGGAACTCGCCGTAGAGATTGGCGATGCCGTAGATTTTTGCCCGCGCCGTCTGGCCATCGGCCCGCTGCCAGCTCTCCTCGCGGTCGAGCGCCATCCCGAGCCGGCCGACCAGACTATCGCCGTCATCAAGCGAAACCCGTGCGCCGAACCGGTCGTCGAAGCTGTCGAAATCGACGGAGGAATAGACGAGTTGCGCCTGGGGCGTGATCGACCAGGATCCGAAGGCTGCGAAGCGCCGGCCGGCCTCAAGGCTGAGCGCATAGCCGAAGCCGTTGTTGCCGTTCTCCATGGCGCCATCGACGAGATCGGATTTCAGGTCGCTGTCGTACCACGTCGCCTGGCTCTGCGCGTCGACATAGGTGCCGTTCTCGCCGTACCATGTGAGCGTCGCGCCCACTCCATAGCCTCTGGTGTCGATATCGCCATCGCCGTAGACCGAGCCGATATCGCCGGAAACCGTGCCGTAGTGGACGGTCAGGCCGCCGATCAACCGGCCGTTCTGGTTCTGGTAGAGCTCCGCATCCAGACCGCCCTCCAGCTTGAACAGATCGTAGTCATAGGTGGTGCCGCTCGTGCTTGTGTCCGGCTCGAGGCCGGCATGGGTCCCCTCGGTGCGAAGCCAGATATTGTCAGGACCGCTCGTCGGCGTCGCCTTGCCTTCGTCCGGCCAGGTGCGGTCGCCGAGGCGCTGCTGCAGCGTGGAAAGTCCGTTGAGAGCGAGCAGGAGTTGCGGATAGGCTTCGTAAAGCGGAACGCCGGGCTGATAGAGTGGGGCTGCGGATGCGCCTGATGCGGCCGGATTGACCAGTGCCGAGCGAAGATACCAGTCGCCATCGGCCGGGGTTGCGATGCCGTTCTGGTAGAGCCGATAGGCGTATGCACCGCCGACCACGGCCTGATCTCCCTGAAAAACATAGTCGCCGAGCAGCGAAAAATTTCCGGCCGAGCTGCCGCCGACATCGACGATCTTGATGCCCTCGACGGTTTGCGCCCCGCCGCCGCCGAGATTGGTGACCTTGACGCTGGTCGTGCCCGAGGTGTTGCCCGTGACGACAAGGCGGTCGGTCGGCGAGGCATCGCCGCCGAGCACGCTTTCGATAAGAAGCGTGCCGCCATTGCCGATATAGTTGCCCGATATCGTCAGCGTGCCGATCGAATTGCCGGGGGAGACCGTGCCCGAGTTCGTGACGTCACCAAAGATGGTACCGCTGCCGCCCAGCGTGCCGAAGTTGGTGATATCGCCGATGATGCTCGAAGCGGCGCTGTGGTCGCCGATCAGCAGTGTGCCGTCATAGATCGTCCAGTCCGTCGCGGTGGTGCCGACGCCCGTCAGCAGCCAGGTGCTGGTGCCGGTTTTTTCGAACGTGTCAAAGTTCCGGTATTGCGCGGCCGCGCCAATCGCGGACACGTCGAATGTGTCGCTGCCCGTGCCGCCAAGCCGCAGCACGTCTGTCGTCGGCACGGCACCCGCGACGACGTTGCCCTCGATCACCGAGCCCGGCTGCAGCTCGAGCTTCAGTGTGCCCGTCGTTGCCGCCGCGCCGCGCCCGATCGCGTCCGTCTGGCCGGCGCCTGCGCGGATCGTGCCGCTATTGACGATATCGAGGTTCACTATTCCGTTCGAGGCCACGATGGCGATGGCACCCGTTCCGCCCTCGATCGTGCCGAAATTGACGATCTGGCCCGCCGTTGTTCCTTGCGCGAGAATGCCGGCACCCGCCGTTCCGTTGGTCGGCCCGTTTCCTCCGCGGATCGTTCCCATGTTGAGGATGGTATTGGGACCTCCCACCGCATTGCCGTAGGCGACGCCTTGTCCACCGCCAGCCGACGTGCTGTCGCCACCCACGATGGTGCCGTTATTGGTGAGAGACGAGCCTGTCAGCGCACGTACGCCAATGCCGCCTGAAGCTGCGGCACCGCCGCCGCCGCCGCCATTTCCGCCGCGGATCGATCCATCATTCGTGAATGCGGTGGCAGTAACGACGGCACCGATTTGCCCTGATGTCGTGGCGGCGGCACCGGCGCTTGCTGCCACCAGAGTGCCCGAGAACGTCACGGGGACGAGAGCTCCGACCGATTGCTGGATCGTGAGCGTGCCCCTGCTCGCGCCGGCTGCGGGATCATAGGTATTCGTCAAGACGAAGCCGTTGGTATCGATCGTGATCGGCTTCGTCGGGACTGGCAGTATCGCCGTTGAAATGGAGAAGCTGCCGGTCATGACGATCGTCGAACTGGCGTCGCCATCCCCATTCGCGGTGGTGATGGTGTTGCGCAATTCCGTTTCGTTGCTGACCCGGTATTCCCTCGCGGTCGCCGCCGATGAGGGCCAGCAATAGAACGCCAGCACAGCGAGGCTCACGCTCGCAAAAAGTCTTGCCTTATCAAAAGTCCCGACAACGCCGAAGCTCATGCTGCCTCTTATGAAGTTGTTGCTAATATAAATACGATTAAAGGGTGTGCTTTTTCTGCGCCGGTTCGGCCTGTCCCGCAAGATCAGCTTATCACAAAGCGAGCCGTACTGCGCCAAAGGCGACAGGCCGTTGCCGGGCGGCAACAGAATATTCAAATGCGACAGCTCTATAAATCAACATGTTAGGGTTTTGGTAACTTCCGGCTGTCGCCGTCGCAAAACGGGCAAGCAGGCTCTGCGGTTCCCCGGAGGCGATTCGGTCAGGATTTTGACAAACCGGAGGGCGCGAGCGTGGTCAGCACCGGCAAAGGGAAGGTCCCTCCGCCGGATTTCTGTCGGCCGGGCGCATTCCGTTCGGAAATGGATCCGGTCATTATGGATCACCCGGCCATTTCGCGCTTCGGGAGCACGAGGTCCGCGACCGTATAGGTGTGGAATTCGCTGCTGGAGACCGTGTCCAGCCGCTTGAACTTCTCGGCGAAATCAGGATCGGAAAAGAACTCGCCGACATTGCCGGCGTCCTGGATCGCCTCGATGTTGACGACCGTCAGGCCATCGCTGCTCTTCGCCAGGCTGCTCCAGAGAAAACCTTCCTTCCGCTCGGCGACGTAATGCACCACGTCCTGGATGATCTCGAAGGCTTCCTCCTGCTTTCCGGGATGGGCATGAATGACGTTGACGATGAAGGTGGTGGGAACGGGAGCGTCCGCAAAGGCGGCGATCGCTTTGGTGTTCATGAAGATCTCCATTTGAAGCGCACGGACGAAATGGCCGCGGCAAGGTCTGGATATCGGATGGCAAATATCGGAGAAATGGGCCGGTATTCTCAACAGATCGGATATTTTTTCCGCAATGGACAGGCTCGGCACATCAGGCATTTTCGTTCAAGTCGCAGAGGCCGGTAGTTTCGTGGCCGCCGGGCATCGCTTGGGCATCTCGGGCTCGGCGGTCGGCAAGGCGATCGCGCGGCTGGAGGAAGAGCTCGGCGTGCGCCTGTTCAACCGCTCGACCCGCAGCATGGCCCTGACGGAGGAGGGCAGCTTCTTCCTCGAAACATGCAGACGCATTCAGGCCGAATATGAGGAGGTACGGGCGAGGCTTTCGAGATCGCATTCTGTGCCGCGGGGCCAGCTGCGTGTCAGCCTGCCGCTCGCCGGCATGCTTCTCATGCCGACCATATCGTCCTTCATGGCAGCCTATCCGGAGATCAATCTCGATCTCGATTTCACCGACCGCCTCGTCGATGTCATCGAGGAGGGGTTCGACGCGGTCATCCGGACCGGAGATGTCAGGGATACGAGACTGATGAGCCGGAAGCTCGGCACATTCCGGCACGTGATCGTGGCCTCGCCCGAATATCTCGCGACATCAGGTCATCCTGATGTGCCCGAGGATCTGGTCGATCACCGGTGCCTGCACCATCGCTTCGCCAATTCCGGCAGGCTGGAACCCTGGCCATTGGTGCGTGACGGCATTGCGGTCAAGCTCGATCTGCCGGTGACCACGGTGGCAAGCACGCTGGAGCCGCTGATCTACCTTGCCGAACGCTCATTCGGCATCACCTGCCTTCCGCCTTTCGCCGTGGCGTCGGAGATCGCCGAAGGCAAGCTCGTCCGGCTGCTGGACGATCATCTTGACGATACGGGAACCTTCAGGGTTCTCTGGCCGAGCAGCCGGTATCTGTCACCCAAGGTCAGGGCCTTCGTCGATTATATGGCCGCCAACCTGTTCAGCGCATGAGGTGTTCATGGGCGCTTTGATCCATTTGGCCGGCTGCTATGCAGGCCTTGAAGGTGGCCGATCGCTGAGCCGAACTTGAAACCGAATGCGAAAAGTAATACCTGATTGTGGAGCGGTATTACAGGATTGCGATCATGGCGACGACGGTGACGGCAAAAGGGCAGGTGACGATTCCGAAGGCGGTTCGCGAGCTCCTGGGGATCACGCCCGGAAGTAAGGTCGACTTTCATCGGGCTGCAGATGGCAGCGTGGTGCTGACGCGCGCCGACAGGAAAAAGCCGGCCAGCCGCTTCGAGCATCTCCGCGGACATGCCGGAAAGGGCCTCGACACGGATGCGATCATGGCGCTCACTCGCGGTGATGCGTGACGCTTGTCGATACCAACGTCCTGCTCGACCTCGTAACGAACGACCCGATCTGGGCCGACTGGTCGATAGAGCAGCTCGAAGCAGCCAGTCTCGCGGGGCCTTTGCTCATCAATGATATCATCTATGCGGAACTTGCCGTCCGCTATGAACGCATCGAGGAACTTGATGCGTTTATCGACGAAGCGGAGCTGATCCTGGCTCCTTTCCCGCGCGCTGCGCTGTTTCTGGCAGGAAAGGCATTCACACAGTATCGCCGCGCCGGCGGGTCCCGCACCGGTGTCTTGCCGGATTTTCTCATCGGCGCGCAGGCTGCGGTTCAGAAGCTGCCGGTCCTGACGCGCGATGTTGGCCGGTACCGCTCGTATTTCCCGACCATCGAGTTGATATCACCAGCTTGATGGCTGAGAGACGGGGACTGAGGGCAGGGCAGATACCTGCATTCACGAACCTACTTCGCTTCCCAGGATACCGCGGCTTGACGAATGCCTCAAATCTGAGGTACGTACGTCATTACCTCGGACGCGATCCGTCCGACAGGGGGCTGCGGGAGGAAAATGGAATGAAGGAGTTCAGTGTCGATCCAAAATTTGTCGTGAGGGATGAACAGGCTCTTCGAGAGCTGTTTCAACCGACGCATGCTCTGGCAGCTCAGAAATGCATGGGCGCGCTCGACAGGCACGCCCAGGAATTTATCAGGCGCTCGCCATTCCTGTGCATCGGCACCCAGAACCGGAATGGCAAAGCCGATGTCAGCCCTCGCGGCGACCCGGTCGGCTTCGTGAAAATCCTCGATCCGCACACGCTGGCGATCCCGGACAGGCCGGGCAATAATCGCCTCGATACGCTGGCCAATATTCTCACCAACCCGAGTGTTGGACTGCTCTTCATCATTCCGGGATTTGACGACACGCTTCGCGTGAATGGCGAGGCCAGGCTCGTGACCGACCCTGATATTCTTGGGGATATGGGCGTCGGCGATCGTGTGCCCAAGCTTGCTATATTGGTCAAGGTGGGCGAGGTTTTCCTGCATTGCGCCAAGGCATTCAGGCGCTCTCATCTGTGGAACCCGGAGCACTTTCAGGATCGCAGCGAGATGCCCTCGCTTTCAAAGATCATCCTGGATCAGACGACGGGCGCTCCGACCGATGATATCGAAATGCGTAAGATAGATGACGAACTCGAAGACGCCTACAGGAAGTCGCTCTATTGACGGCTCCTGACTGGACGGGTGGTATCGGCTGAACCGCGGCTGCGATCCGGCAGGTCTATTCAAGTTGGTTGGAATTTGGATGTTGGACGGACGCCCAATCCTGGTCATGCCGGACCTTGAGAAGCTCTCGGGGTATGAAGCGGCGCTGGCGAAGGGCTGGTCGCCCGACCCGCGGCGCATTGGAGATACTGGCTTCATCGAAGCCGAACTTCAGGACCTTCGCAATGATCCTGCGGCATATCTCGACAAGCTGATGGGGCGACATGCTTCGGCCGGACAGCAGATTGGCGATACGGCCATGGCACTCACCAATCACACGTTCTGGATTTGGGATGGGGAGTTCTGCGGCAGGATCGACCTGCGCTATCTGCCCGTCACCTGGACAGTTCCCGACAGCATTCCGGGACATGTCGGATACTCGGTGGTGCCCTGGAAACAGGGCCGGGGCTACGCCACAGCCGCGCTTGATGCTCTGCTCCAGTTCGCAAAATCCCGGGGGCTGAGTGAGCTCGATATTCTCTGCAATGAAGAGAACGTCATTTCCCGCGCCGTCATAGAGCGAGTTGGCGGTCAGCTGGTGCGACGCGCGCCCCATCCCTCAGACAGGCCCGAGCAGCAGAAGCTGTTTTTTAAGGTTCCACTGATCTAGAGCCATTCCGTTTTCTTCGAACTACGGGGACCGGCACCTGGGACAGGCAAGGATCAATGCAAGCCAGCGACGCGGCGCGCTGATGGCCGCCGCATCGCCGCATCGATCAATGCGTTGCGGGTTCGAGATAGCGGCGCAGATTGTCGCTGATCTGTTCGATCGCGGCTTCCGTGGAAGGCACATTGCGGATCGCGTTCAACAGCACGAAGTCATGGATCGTGCCGTTGTAGCGGGCCGCAGCCACGGTAACGCCGGCTTCTTTCAGTTTGCGGGCATAGGCCTCGCCCTCGTCGCGCAGCGGATCGTTCTCGGCAGTGATGACGAGTGCCGGCGGCAGGCCCTTGAGCTGGTCGATGCTGGCGCGCAGTGGCGACACATAGGGGTTGTCACGGGTCTTGGCGTCGGGTGCGTAGAGATCCCAGCCGTATTTCATGAAGGCGCGCGCCAGGAAGCGCTGCTCCCCATATTCGTGATAGGAGCCCGTATCGACGCTTGCATCGGTCGCGGGGATGAGCAGGGCCTGGAAGCTGATCTTCGGGCCGTTGCGGTCCTTGGCCATCAGCGTCAGGGCAGCGGTCATGTTGCCGCCGACCGAATTGCCGGCAACCGCGATCCTGCTGCCATCCGCGCCGAATTCACCGGCGTGAGCCGCCACCCATTTCAGCACGGCATAGGACTGATCGAGTTGGGTGGGAAAACGTGCTTCCGGCAGGGATGTATATTCGACGAAGACGCCGACCTGACCGGAGCCGACCACGAGATCGCGCAGCAGGCGCTGGTGGTTTTCAAAATTGCCGACGATCCAGACGCCGCCATGAATGAAGAGCAGCACGCCGGGTTTGCCGGTGATGTGCTCGGGCTTCATGATGTAGATCTTCACGCTCAGACCATCCTGGGTGATGGTCTGCTCGGTCGTGGTCACGCCTGACATGTCGACCGGCGTCATGTTCTGAAGCCCGGTCAGGATCTCCTGGGGCTTGGGCTGCGGCAGTTTCCAGAACGGGCTTGGATCCTTGTTGATCTCGGCAAGGAAGGCGCGGACCTGGGGGTCGATCCGCGGGTCGGTCGCGGCGTCGGGCGCCGCTTGAGCGGGCTGAATCATGAGAGTTACTCCGAGGCTGAGGGTTGCGAGTAGGGGCAAGAATTTCACGGTCTTTCTCTCCGGGAAGGTTGCACGCAGCCGCATTGGTAGCCCCCGGCCGGAAGCTTCCGCTTCTGTCAAATGACCAGTCTGGCGACTGGTGACCACTCCGGTGACAGGTCGGTGGTCAGCTTTCAGGCGTGATGGCGTCCGTCAGAATGGGACGCAGCCCCGAGCGCGACGTGACGCCGGTCTTCGCAAAGATGCGATGAAGGTGGTAGCCGACCGTCCGGTGCGACAGATAGAGCCTGGCGCCGATTTCCTTGTTCGACAGACCCTCGGCGGCAAGCTGGGCGATATGAAGCTCCTGTGGGGTCAGCGTCTCCCAGACATATTCGGTTCGCTTGCGGCTCGCTTCTCCCGAAGCGCGCAGTTCCTCGCGCGCACGCTCGCTCCAGGGCAGGGCGCTCAGCGCATCGAAGATGTCACGGGCCTCGCGCAAAGGCGCTCTCGCATCGGCGGAACGGCGCTGGCGGCGCAGCCATATGCCATAGGCGAGCAGAAGACGTCCTCTCAGGAAAGGCCATTTGCCTGCGCACGGCCCGAGACCCTGCAGATAGAACTGCTCGGCCTCCGCAGGTGTTGCGAGCAGTGCCTTGCCGTAGGAGAGCATCGTTTCGACCCACGGCACTGGCGACGGACCGGCGACACGCTGCATCTCCTCGATCACCTCCTCGGCCATTTCGGCATGTCCGGAGAACACTGCGGCCTCCACGAAATCAGCGAGGCCGAAGAATTGCAGACCGGAATTGAAAGCCGGGTCGGCGGGGATAAAAAGACGCCGCAGATGCTCATAGGCCTCCCAATGCCGGCCTGCGCCGATGGCGGCCGTGCCGCGCGCGATCTGCAGCATTGCCAGCAGGAAACTCGCGCCGACCGAGACGACCAGGCGTTCTGCCTGGGCCGCATAGGCCTGTGACTGGTCCAGATTGCCCATCATGCCCGCAAGCCTCGCCTTGACGATCGTGGCCGCGGCAATCCAGAGCGTTCCTCCCGTTTCTTCGGCGAAGCGAACGGATTCTTCGGCCTCCCGCATCGCGCCCGTCCAGTCGCCGACTTCCATTTCCGCCCAGGCTTGAGCAAAAAGCACGCGCGCGAGGTCGCTGAGCCGCCCTTGATCGCGCAGGGCGGCAGCCGAATAGGTGAGCAAACCGACGCCAAGGTCGAAGGCGCCGATGACATTGGCCGTACTGCCGAGAATGCGCGCCGCGACCGGATTGCCGCCGCTCGTGCCGGCAAGCTGCTGGAGCTTGCCTGATATCTCGCTCCCGAGATGAAGCGGCTCGACGTAAGCGGATATCGCGATCAGGCGTGGATCGGTGTCGGGCAATTCGAGCCTGTTTGCCGCCATCAGGATGGTTTTGCGAAGATCCCCATCCGCATTGCTCCACCAGCAGCGTTGCGCGGCGCGCCAGAGCAGGTTGCTTGCCAGATCCGTGGCGCCAGCAGCATTGGCCTCAGCGGCGAGGCCAACCAGACTGGGGATTTTCGCGGGGTCGTTGACCATCGGAGGCTGGCCCATCTCGCGGCACCAGCCGATCCGCGCCGATGCAACAGGATCGGGCTCGCTGACATTGGCCTGGCGCAGCAGTCGCTCCAGCAGGTCCGGCTGGCCGAGATCGGCGGCAAGCTCGGCGGCGCGCAAGAAACGGTCGCTCCTGGCTCGCGGTGTACCGCTCAGCGCCGCCGCCTTTTCGAGAACTTCGATTGCCATGGCGACCGCACCTTTGCGCAGGGCCCGGCCGGCCATGGCATCATATTCGCCCGCCAGTTCCTCATCCGGTCCGATCGTTGCCGCCGCCCGATGCCACAAATGCCGGTCCAGCTCTTCATGGACGATCTCGGCAAGGGCGGCATGGATCCGGTGCCGCGTCGCCAGATCTGCCGCCTGGTGCATTGCTGAACGCACCAGCGGATGCCGGAACCGCACCTCCGTTTCGTCAAGGTCGATCAGCCTGGCGGCAATGGCCGGCGTCAGAGCGCTGACATCCACTTCTCCGCCCAACACGGCTTTGCCGGCGCGCAGGATTTCGTGGAGCGATGTCCCGTCGTTTTCCGCCGCTACGAACAGCAGCATCCGGGTTGCAGCGGGAAGATCGGTCAGACGGGACGAGAAGGCGCGTTCCAGGCGCTCCGTCAGTGGAAGCCATGTCGTATCCTTGATACCAGCCGCTCGCCTGTCGCGCGGCAGTTCCAGGAGGGCGAGGGGATTGCCCGCGGCCTCCTGGAGGAAGCGGCTGCGCAGGTCGGCCGAAAGATCGGGCGCATGGGCGTCCAGCAGGTGCTCGGCATCGGCTTCGCCGAGCCCCGAAAGCCGAAGCCGCAGGTGGGAGGGATCGTCGAACAGGCGGTCGAAGCCATCGCGCATGGCCACGAACAGAACGATAGGGTCCGAACTCAGCCTGCGTGAGATGAAGGCCAGCACCTCATAAGTCGCCTCGTCCAGCCACTGGACGTCGTCGGCGATGAGCAGGATGGGCCTGCGCGCAGCACTTTCCGTCAGAAGGGACAGTGCGGCGAGCGCCACCAGAAAGATGTCGGGTGCGCCCATGTCATCATGCATGCCGAAAGCGGAGAACAAGGCAGATCGCTGACGGGGGACCAGGTTGACGGCCTCCTTCATCAGCGGGCGGAGCGCCTGCTCGAGCGCTGCGAAGGGCAGATGAACCTCGGCCAGAACGCCGGTCATGCTCAATACCTTCAGGTCGCGCTCGCGCGCCCGATGCCTGGCCTGCTCGATGAGCGCGGATTTTCCAATCCCGGGCTCGCCGCTGATCACGAGCGTCGATCCGCCCTGATCGATCCGCGCGATCATCTGGTCGATCAGGGCAATGGCGCGATCCCGGCCCTGCAGGAATTCGGGCCCGGAGACGCGTGCAGACCGGGCGGGCGCGCCCTTGCTTTGCCTGCGCCGTGGCGACCCGATCTTTTCCGACTGCTTGGCCATTAATCTAACGCTACTTGCTCTGATCCGCGCGGAGGAATGCAAACGAATCGAATCCCCGACTATGGTTCAGCAACTGCCGAAGCGTCGCCTTGTCATTGAGCGTGCCATTCGCAGACATATCCGTAAAGCAGCTTCCACCCGGGCAAGAAGAGCCCGGATTGAGGCGAGGAGGAGGGAGCGCTGCCGCATGCGATCAAATAGTGCCAACGCACAGCGACGTTCGCAAATTTGTCATATCCGCTGGTTAGAAGCGGCGGCCTGCGCGCAGCCCGTCTAGGGACTCGGCTGCTGCGCTTTTTTCCTTTTCTTGGAACGAGACCCATGCAAAACAATCCGGCAGTGATTATCGAGGGCGCAACCGTGGTTTTCGGCGACCGTCTGGAGACCGCCTCCGTGCGTGTCGAAGACGGCCGGATCACTGATATAGACGGTCAGCGCGACGGGGCGGATCCTATCGATGGACGAGGCCATCTGCTCGGCCCGGCTTTCGTGGACATTCACGGCGATGCCTTCGAGCGGCAGGTCATGCCGCGACCCGGCACGATGCTACCGGTCGCGGCCGCGCTGCTCGAAACCGATCGCCAGCTTGCCGCCAACGGCATCGCCACGGCCTATCATGCGCTGACGCTCAGCTGGGAGCCTGGGCTGCGTTCGGTCGAAACCGGTTATGCCATCGTGCGTGCGCTCGACGCGCTCACGCCCCGGCTGACGGTGGACAATCGCGTGCAGCTGCGCTGGGAGACCTTCTGCTTCGAGGCGATAGACCTCATTCGCGAGGCGCTTGCCGGTCCGCGCCTGCCGTCGATTGCCTTCAACGACCACACCTCGATGGCGATGCTGCATCCTTCGACGCCGCTGCAGGAACGGCCCTTCGACCTCGATCCGGCCTTCCCGACAGTCGATCCCGAAACGCCTGCCTTCGCCGAGAAGATGACCGAGCGCGCCAAGCGGGCGAAAATCCCGGTGGCGGACATGGTGGCACTCGTGCGCAACATGTGGGCGCGCCGTCCGCAGGTGCCAGATGCAATCGAGGAGGTGGCGGCACTCGGCCAGGCCGCCGGCGCGCCGATGCTCTCGCATGACGACAGCCAGATCGAAACGCGCGATTTCTTCCGTCTCCGCGGTGCCAGGATCTGCGAATTCCCGATGAACCGGCGGGTGGCGCGGGCCGCCCGCGATGCCGGCGACTTCATCGTCTTCGGCGCACCGAACGCGACGCGCGGCGGCAGCCATCTCGCCTCGATCGGTGCGGCCGACATGATCCGCGAAGGGCTCTGCGATATTCTCGCCTCGGACTATTATTATCCGGCGATGCTGCTCGGCCTTGCAAGGCTCAAGGCCGATGGCGTGGCGCCGCTCCATGCGCTCTGGCCGCTCGTCTCGGGCAATCCGGCGCGCGCCTCCGGTCTTACCGATCGTGGTGTCATCGAAGTCGGCAAGCGGGCGGATCTCGTACTGGTCGATTGGCCTGATGGTGCTGCACCTGCGGTTCGCCGCACCTGGGTCGGCGGCCGGGAAGCCTATCGCGCAGCGCCCGCGGGCGAACTGGTGGTGGCCTGATAGCGGCGATATCGGTCATCGATGACTGAGAGACGGGGATCGAGAGGCGGTCCGTCTGAAGCGGCATCAAAGCCCATCCAAACCGTAAAGCAGCACCGAGGGCCAAGCGGCCCTCGGCGATGGACGCAGACTACTTCGCGTCCTGTCCGCTTCGATAGGCTTCCATAAGTTTCTTCTCGTCGTCCGGTGTCAGCTTAGGAGGCTCGACGGAGATCGTCAGCTTCTCGAGCTTGCTGGTGAACGGGAATGGAACCTGATAGTCGCGGTCATCGATCGGGGTGCCGGTCTTCGAGCCGATGTCGAAAGTCTCATCGACCGGCAGGATCAGCGGTACGGTACGCTGTACCGCCTGCGTTGCGACCGTCTTGCCGTCGACCGTCAGCGTTCCCGTGCCGCCACGACCGATGCCGCTGAGGTTGTTGAAGGCAAGCGTTGCGAAGCCAAGACCGTCGTATTTGAAGTCAAATTCGACGGTGTGCCTGCCGGGCGAGAGCGCTTCGGGGCTTTCCCAACGAATTCTGTCAAGACCGAGAAGGTTCCAGGTCACGACCGGCTTGCCTCCCAGCAGGTACATCCCGTATCCGCCAAACCGTCCACCTTGGGAAACAATGGCGCCATCGCCACCTCCTTGCGGCACATCGATGTCCGCGGTGATCGTGTAGGAGGTATTGAGAAGATTGGGCGCCACACTTTCCGGCAGGCCCGTCACCGGTTGCTTATAGGTGAACACGTTTCTTCCTGCCGTGACCGACGGGCGCGGAGAAGCGAGGCGCGTCGCAGCGGAAGCGTCCAGCGGCAGGACTTGGTACTTCGCAAACTCGCCGAACATCAGGTCCTTCATCTCCTGGACCTTCGCAGGATTGGCGGCAGCCAAGTCGTTGTTCTGGGTCCAGTCGTGCTGGACGTCATAGAGCTCCATCTTGAACGCGGTGGCGGGATCGTCGATCGCCTTGCCAGCCAACTCCCAGGGCGCACGGATGGGGACTGCGCTCAGCATCCAACCGTCATCGTATAGACCCTGCGCGCCCATCATCTCGAAATACTGCGTGCGGTGTCGCGAGGGAGCCTCGGCATTGGTTTTGTCGAAGGTGTAGGCCATGCTTACGCCCTCGATCGGCTTTTGCGCTATGCCGTCGACCATGATCGGTGCGGGAACGCCAGTCGCTTCAAGGATCGTCGGCACGACGTCGATCACATGATGGAATTGCGACCGAATTCCGCCCTTGTCGGAAATGCGCGCGGGCCAGGAGATGGCCATGCCGTTTCGGGTGCCGCCGAAGAAGGACGGGATCTGCTTCGTCCATTTGAAGGGCGTATCCAGTGCCCAGGCCCACGGAACGGCATAGTGGGGATAGGTCTCGTTGCTGCCCCACTGGTCGTAAAACTTCAAGTTCTGGGCAACGGTCGGATTGATGCCATTGAACGGAACCAATTCTGCGAAGGTGCCGTTCATCGTGCCTTCGGCGCTCGCGCCATTGTCGCCACTGATGAAGATGATCAGGGTGTTGTCGAGCTTGCCCATGTCCGCGACGGCCTGGACCACACGGCCGATCTCGTGATCGGTGTACATCAGGTAGGCGGCGTAGACGTCCGCCTGGCGAATGAACAGCTTCTTTTCGTCGGCCGACAAACTATCCCACTTCTTCAACATATCCGGCCATGGCGTGAGCTGGGCGTCCGTCGGGACAACGCCAAGCCTTTTCTGGTTGGCGAAGATCTGATCGCGAACGTCGTTCCAGCCTTTGTCGAACAAATGAAGATCGCTGGCCTTCTCGATCCACTCCGGTGTCGGGTGGTGTGGCGCGTGTGTGCCCCCCGGCGCGTAGTAGAGCAGGAACGGCATCGCCGGATCGATCGAATTCAACTGGTTCAGCCAGCCGACGGCGTCGTCGGCCATGGCGGTGATCAGGTTCCATTGCGGATTGCCGACAAAGGGAGCGATCTGCGTGGTGTTGCGAAACAGCATGGGCGACCACTGGCTGCTGTCCCCACCCATGAAGCCATAGAAATATTCAAACCCCATGCCAGTCGGCCATTGATTGAACGGGCCTGCCTGGCTGGTCTGATAGGTCGGCGTGTTGTGATCCTTGCCGAACCATGAGGTACGGAAGCCATTCTCAAGCAGAATGCGGCCGATTGTGGCGGTGTCCCTGGGAAGAACACTGTCATAGCCGGGGAAGCCGGTGGCCTGCTCCGAGATCACTCCGAAGCCTTCTGAGTGGTGATTGCGTCCTGTGATGAGACACGCACGCGTCGGCGAGCAGAGCGATGTTGTGTGAAAGTTCGTGAAACGCAGGCCATCCGCGGCGATGCGATCCAGAGTGGGTGTCGGAATGRCGCCTCCGAACGTCGAAGGAGCGCCAAAGCCAACGTCATCGGTGATAATCAAGAGCACATTTGGCGCGCCCCTTGGCGGCACGACACGCGCTGGCCATGCCTGTTTGGACTGCAAGGCGTTGAGATTGATGGTGCCCTCAAACGGCTGCGGCGGCGGCGGGAGATAACGCCCGTCGATCGTCGTCGTGGCGTTGGGCGAGCCGAGCGTCCCGGTAACCTGCTGAGCGTTTGCAGGCACGGCTGCAAAAAGGGCCGCGGAGGCGGCCAGAAGCGCTGCACGTATCATTAGACATCCTCCCGAGTTGTGGTGTAGGCATGTCAGCGCCGCCGATTGCGGTTTCCACGAGTACAATGCTGCTCGAGATCGGTCTCCCCCTCCTTTCGCCCTGGCCATCGACGCAACGAAATCAACTCGAGATGGAGGCCACAGCAGATACGCCTTGGTTGTAACATAGCATGTCCGATGGGTTTCATCACTACGGCGAAGGGCGACGAGCGAACTCTATTCCGTCCCGGCACCCGCGCTAGTGGATGTGGGCGAAAGCCCCGCTAGATGCCCTTCAACGCCCTGGCCTGCACACCCGCGATGACTTCGTCCGAGACCTGCCGCAGTTCCTGCCGCGAGGCGCCGTCATATGCCTGGACGGACAATCCCTGCAGGACGGCCACGAGATAGCGGGCGAGCGAGACGGCGCGTTCCTGGTCCAGCCACCGCTCGAGCGTCTCCGCGATCATCTCCCGCATCGTGTTTCGCCGCTCTGCCGTTTCGCGAGCCAGGTCCGCATGATCAGGCCCGCACTGGATCAAGCCGCTTGATATCATGCAGCCGCGCTCCCCGGCTGGGTCGGTAACGGCGTCGATCGCCTTGTGCAGCAGCGTCTCGATCGTCTCCTGAAGGGTCGTGGCCGTTCTGATATCCCACACCGGCCCCCGCAGGCCGAAATAGCGATCGAGCGCCTCGCGGTAGAGCCCAGCCTTGCTGCCGAAAGCCGCATAGAGACTTGGGGGCGCGACGCCGATTGCGGCCGTCAGGTCGTTCAGCGAGACACCTTCATATCCATGCCTCCAGAAGAGGCGCATGGCGATATCGATCGCCTGATCCCTGTCGAAGGTTCGCGGGCCGCTGCGGCGTGTTTTCACAACCTTATCCATAGTGATCACTAAAGACTGCTTGACAGCAAAAAGCAAGCCGTTAGTTTGTAGTGATCACTAAACATAAGGATTTTGGCATGATACGAATAATGCGCGGAATTTGGGTGGTGGTCCTGCTGATGGGCCTGTCTTCCATGGCGATGGCCGCGGAGAAGAATTACACGGTGAAGGCGCCTGATGGCGTCGAGATCGCTGTTCAGGAATCGGGCGATCCCGCCGGGCCGGCGATCGTTTTCATCCACGGCTTGCTCGGCAGCCATCTGAACTGGGACATGCAGGTGGGCAGTGCCAATCTGCAGAAGTATCGGCTGATCACCTATGACCTGCGCGGCCACGGCCTGTCGGGCAAGCCCGATGATGCAGAGGCCTATCATGACGGGCGCCGCTGGGCCGACGATCTCTCGGCCGTCCTCAAGGAGACAGGCGCGAAAAATCCGGTTCTGGTCGGCTGGTCGCTCGGCGGTGTCGTTCTCTCCAACTATCTTGCCGCATATGGAGACGATGGCCTTGGCGGCATCGTCTATGTCGACGGCGTCATCGAACTCAACGCCGCGCTGATCACATCGCATCCTGATGTCTATGCGGGCATGGCTTCGGATGACCTGACGGTGCACCTCGATGCCATCAGGACGTTCCTTGGCCTGTGTTTCGAGACCAAGCCTGATACGGCGACGTTCGAACGGCTGCTGTCAAATGCCGCGATGGCCTCGTGGATCATGACGCGGACCATCCCTTCGATGACCGTTTCTGCCGGTTTGCCTAAGGCGCGCGTGCCGGTTCTGCTGCTCTATGGCGGCAAGGACGTTCTGGTCAATGTCGAGCCGAGCATCGCAAGGGCGCGGGAGCTCAATCCGGCCGTCCAGACCAAGATCTATCCAAAGTCGGGGCATGCGCCATTCCTGGAAGAGGCGCAGCGCTTCAACGGTGATCTGGCGAAGTTCAGAGATGCGATTGCCAGCGAGTGAATTTGGAGAGAGGGGGCAGGGCTGGTGGCGCGGCCCACCCCAACCTCCTCATTCCTGTGCCCTCGTGCTAGCACAAGGGATGTCACAGGAATCCTGTGTGTTGGAACTGTRGTAGAAGGGTTGCGGGCGGAAGGCCGTCGGAATCCTGGTCGTGAGAGACCGTTTGCTGGCTCTTGGTCCTCCGCCCGCTTCAAAATCCCAACCTGAACAGTTGATTGAGGC
>NZ_JBFTPD010000025.1:0-134804 GCF_056398305.1 Rhizobium sp. 01T444 | reverse complement strand
TTCCGGACATGTGGGAACAGATTCCGCGGATGTTCGGAAGCGGTCGCTTCATTTTCTGCCCAGTCAACTGAATAGAACGGGTACTCACCGCGGGCGGGGGCCGAGCGTGTAGCTCATCAGCAGTGCGATAACGAGCAGCACGCCTTGGACGAAGCTTTGCGCGTAGTACGGAAAATTGAACATCGTCAGGCCGTTGATCAGCGTGGTAACGAAGATCGCGCCGACCAGAGTGCCGAAGGCGTTCAGCTTGTTGGCGCCCAGCACGGCATAGCCAACGAGGGCCGCCGAAACTGCCTGCAGCAGGTACGCGTCACCCACATTGACGTCGCCGCGATTGGAACGTGCCGCTAGCATCACGCCTGCGATCGCCGCCACCCCGCCGGAAATCAGGTACGCGGCCATGCGATAGCGCGCCATCCGGATAAATACGTCGACGGCACGCCGCTCTACCGCGTGGCGCAAACGTTCGAACGGGCCGGCGTACCGATCAGCCGGGGCGCTCTCGCGCACTGGGTGATCGGTTCGAGCGAAAGGCACCTGCATCGCATCTACGATGCGCTGAGATTGCGGCTTCAGTCGCAGCCTCTCATTCATGGCGATGAGACGACAGTTCAAGTGCTGAAGGAAAAGAACAAGGAAGCCACCAGCACGTCTTACATGTCGGCGTACCGCAGCAGCGAGGACAGTGACGAGCCAATCGTGCTTCTCGAATATCAACTGGGCCGCGGTCAGGTCCACCCGCAGACCTTTCTCGGCGACTACCGCGGCATATTGGTGAGCGATGAATGCACCGCCTGGCGCACAATACATGGCGCAACCCATGTCGGGTGCATCGCCCATTCACGGCGGCGCTTCGTCGAGGCTCTCAAAACCAGGAAGAACGGAGGCGGACCGCCGGAACAGGCGCTCCGGTTCTTCGAGCAGCTCTACCGTATCGAAAAACAGGCAAGAGACCAAACGCCCGACGCCGGTGAAACGCAGGTCGATTGCATTCGTCGTTTCCGGCAACAGCACAGCTTGCCTGTCCTCATCGCCCTAAAGATATGGCTCGATACCATCGCGCCAAAGGTCGTGCCGGATACCAAGCTCGGCGATGCCGTGTCCTACACCCTGAACCAATGGAATTATCTGACGCGCTACATCAGCGACGGCAGGATGCCGATCGATAACAACGTTCTGGAACGTGACATCAGAGTTTTTGCGACCGGAAGAAAATCGTGGCTGTTCAGCGACACCGCCGACGGCGCAAAAGCCAGCGCCGTGATCTACAGTCTCATGCTGACTTGCCGCGCATGCGGCGTCGATCCACTCACTTGGCTGCGCCACGTGCTCACTGAGTTGCCTCAGCGCGGAGAAGCCGCCGACATTGGCGACCTGCTGCCGTTCAACTTCTCCAAAACGTCCGAGGTCTAGTAGAGCCGCGTATCTTTACCCAGGAGCGGCCGGGTCAGCGACGCCCCCTTACGTCAATGTGCATGGAAAATCGCGCTTACAGTGCACTAGAACCTTCCGATCACGCTCTTTGACGCTTCCCATGTCCGGGTGGCGTAAACAAACATGCTTTGAGGAAGTGGCAAGTCTGGTGATCTTGCCCTTAGTCATTTGGGGCATCCCTGTGGAATACTGGAAACGCTGTGCACTCAGGTGGCGGCCGCGGATAAATCCAACATGGCTGCCGAGTCCTCGTTCGGCGCCGATCGCGCATTGAGCGCGAGGCCCTGGAGTTGGACACCTCGAAGAACCTCCCCATCCCAGCCGTTTCATGGCTCACTGCTGCGGGAGCCACAGACAAAGGCTCGAGGGCTAATCTTTGTCTCAGGGAGCGGAACGGCTCTCGCCCGGTGTGATCCCGAAATGTTCCTTATAACGAACCGAAAAGTGTGATTGGCTGCAAAAGCCACAAGCGTATGCGATCTCAGAAATTGGATCGGGTAACGCGTTCTTACCGGGCGGGGTTCTCAACATTCTATCGGCTTCACGAAGTCGCAAGCGAAGCAATTCTCGACCAAACGTCGTGCCATTCATTTGGTATATTTTATGCACGTATCGGACTGAAACCCGTAACGAGGTTGCGGCGTGCTGAGGTGAAAGACCGGGGTCCGGATAGTGACATGAAAGAAAGGCTGAGAGGCGTTGTAAAGTAACATCAGAGAGCGCCGTCGTCGTGCTTTCATGGACATCCTGAATAGATTGTGTCTCCAACATAAGACAGATCAGTTCTATAATATTATTTTCGGCACGCTTCAAAATGCCGGAATCAGCAGAAGACGCCAAACGAAAAGTTTGAAGTGCCAACTGTGAGACGATCGGAACTAACCCAATATTGGCGATACCGCGGCGCCCGTATGTATTGTCTATTGAAGGAAATATCTGGCGAATAGAGCTAGCCGGCGCTTTTATCGTTACGTTAGTTGAATTGTCTTCAATCATAGTCCAGTATGCTTCAGAAGAAGTTAAGGCATACGCTTCCCCCGGTCCGACTTCATCTTCAAGTCCGAACTGACTGAATTTTTCGCGGTTGCGCGTCGGGAAAATAAAGACGACTTCATCCTCGCCGGATGTCGGCCTCCGACGTACCGTTCGCAACGCGTTGGCGGTGAATTTCGATATTCCGATTGTGGAAAGTTGCAGTGCAGAGAGGGCACCCTTAAAAGAGAAACTATCCTTAGGAGAGCACTCCAAAGGAAAATATACCTCTGACATATAGTCGCACCAACGCTGGGCGGCTTGGCCCTGCCTTGACTTGCTGAGCTCAAAACTCGTCTTGGTCCAGGGCATCATCAGCACACCGTTCCTAAATGAGGGTACGACAAGCATTCAAGGCTGTCGATCGATTGGCCGAGTTCAGTAGGGCCCAATGATGAATCGTTAACGGCGAGGACGGCTTGCGGTAGGCCGGCCCCATGAGTGCTTCGAGGCGCTTTCGCTTGATCGATTTCGTGGAAGGCTCGCGCCGCAGATCACTCAACGAACTTCTGAGCGGCACAAGGCGGCTGATGCACGCAGTAATAACGGCCCGCACCATTGCAAGTCGTCGGGCTGCAAGCGAGACTATTTCTATCGGGGGTGGCCCGTAGAAATTATGACGAATACCAGTCTTCATGGCGGAGCCTCACATACTGTCGACAAAACGATACCAGCGACATGAACCCGCGTCAACAACTTCAATCGCTTCAAATAGCCTATAATCGGGCATTCTTGACTTAATTCTAGGCAGATTGCCCTGTTTTTCGGCTTGAACCAGGCTGCCGATACTGTCGACATTTTTTATACCGGTGTGGTTATTGGTGCTTTTCGGCGGCTTTCCATGATGATGATTATCGCACGGATTTGACCCGGGGGATGCGGACAAAAACTTGGACTGCAAAGGAGGGTTCTAGCGGCAATTCGACAGAAATTGTCAAAACCGCTGATCGGCGGCATGGAGATTTGGATATCGCCACGGTGATGGCCGGGATCCGCAACAGCCATGCCAAGCCGTCGGCGCAGAAGGAGGCGGTCATGGCAGAGGACATCATCGCCATGATCCAGACGCTCGATCGCGGTTCTCTGCGCGGCTTAGGCGACCGCTCCATGTTGCTCATTGGCTTTGCTGGAGGTCTGCAGCTCTCAGAAATCGTCTGCCTTGATCAAGTCGGACCAGACCGAAGACGGCCGAGGCTGGATCGAATCCTCGACAAGGGCATGCTCGTGACGCTTCGCGGCAAAACCGGATGGCGAGAGGTCGAGATGGGCGCGGATCGTCAGACGCCACGTATCAGGTCGCCACAATGGAAACGTGAATCGAGTTCGCCAAGCTTGCACACGGCCCCCCTCTTCCGCCACATGACGGGCCAGGGCAAATCTGTTGGCACCGATCGACTGAACGACAAGGAAGTGGCTCGGCTGGTAAAGCGAGCCGCGATGACGGCCGGCGTGCGCGGTGACCTCAGTGAGATTGAGTGCGGCTTCAAGGTTTCTGGCCACTCGCTGCGGGCCGGTCTCGCGTCATCCGCCGAAGTCGACGAGCGCTACGTCCAGAAGCAGCTGGGACCTACGTCCGCAAAGATGACCCGCAGATATCAGCGGCAACGGGATCGCTTCCGCGTGTACATGACCAAGGCTTCAGGGCTTTAGCTGCCCCTGCTCTTCGTATGGCGAAACTCGCAGGTTCGCATTTGTGATGTGTTATCAATCGATCCATGTTCGAGAGCGCGAAGATAACCGCAGAGCATATCCGACATTGCGTTCGCATAAACATCTATTCAGCGGCTGGCCGAGGTTTCTCCGATAGCTCTTTCCCGACCGCAGCCATTGTCATGATAATCAGTTCACCGGCCACTTGTCGGGCTGCATCTTGAACTGCCGGCAGGGCTTCGCGCATGAATGTATCAACGATGCGATCACCATCCGCATGAATTTCCTGCGCTTGAGAGGCGTCCCGGTAAACCCAGCCGGTATCGACAGGTGCCACGCGAAGTGCCGCTTCCTCGGGCTCGGAATGAAGAATTGCGTGGACAAGGTCATGCAGCCGAGCGAGTGGCTCTCGTTTCCCGTTCCCCAAAATCGTTCGCCACTGTTCATTCGTCTGGCGCCATTTGTCGCTTTTAAAACGAAAGAGAATGGCCGCATTGTTCGGAAAGTACTGGTAAAGCAACCCGACGTTGACACCAGCCGTTTCCGCGACCCGGGCCGCGGTGAAACGCTGGGTGCCTTCCTCGGCCAGAACGCGAATAGCGGCTTCCAGGATCGTCGAAACCAACACCGTCGAGCGCGCTTGTTTGTGCTGTTTTCGCGAGGAAATCTGAGAATTTGGCCGATTGTTCATATGATTGTCCAACAAGAAGAGTCTCAAACTAAAAACCTTGCCCATACCTGACGTCTGTCCACAGACCTCAGTGCGGTCCAAGGTCAAATGGGCAACAACATCAAACAAGCGACAGAACTACTCCTCCCCCATATTCAGATGCTTCCCCTAACCAACTATTCCAGCAAGCGTTAGGCTAGTTTCGGAACTCTGCCAGACCACGGCGCTGCCTCTTCGATTTGACGGGCCAATTGCAGCAAAGTGGTTTCGTCGCCATAACGACCTACGAACTGAATTCCGATTGGCAGCCCGTCTTTCGTCGGTTGACCGGGAAGAGAGATGGCGGGAAGCCCGGATATGTTGAAAATGAACATGAATGCGGCATCATGCCATCTGTTGAGATAAGTATCCCAGTCCCCCTCCTCCATCGACCAGTAGCCGACCGGTCTTGGCGGATTTGTCAAGGTTGGCGTCATGTAAACGTCGAATTGGGATAGCTCAATCGCTATGTTTTGACCCGCCTTGCGAATGGCCGCGATATTGGCAGAGTACCGTTCTGCGGACAGGGACCGCGCTTGGCGCATCAATGCTTGGTTGAAGGGTGCAAACTCATCGTCATTCAACTGAATACCTGTCAAAGCGATACCAAGTTGCCTAAAATCTCGAAGATATTCAACGGAAACAACATTATTGTAGTTCCACCAGGCCTCTTCAATGCCTGTTGTAAGGTCGTATTCGATCAGTTCGTGACCTAAGCTGGATAAAGTCTCAAGCCGCGCATCGAGGGCTGAAATAACAGCTTCGTCAGGTTTCGGTCCCCAGTTCGCCTGCTTTGTAAAGCCGATTTTCAACTTGCCAGGTGACTTCATGCAGGAACTCAGCCAGCTTTCGGTTGGCCGTGGCGCTGTATACGGATCCCCGACGGAATTGCCCGCTGTGACATCCATAAAGGCTGCAGTGTCCCTAACGGTCAGGCTGTTACAAAGAAGATAAATGGACCCGAACCAGACATCCGGGAGTTGCGATCCATACGTAGTACGTCCGCGTGATGGCTTGAGCCCCACAACGCCGCAGCATGACGCCGGGACTCTGATAGATCCACCGCCATCAGAGGCTTCAGCAATCGGCACGATGCGCGCCGCTACCGAAGCGGCCGCACCTCCGGAAGATCCACCAGAGGTCCGCGACAGATCATATGGGTTGCGCGTAGCACCATAGAGGTTGTTTTCACAGCCGATAGACCAACCGTTTTCAGGTGAATTTGTACGCCCGATAATGGACAATCCCGCGGCGCGGATCCTGGAGACCATTTCGGTTTCAGTTTTCCAGTCGATACCTTGCAAAGCTTTCATTCCGAAGTCGAGCGGTATTCCCTTGCATGCAGACCCGATGTTCTTGAGGAGAAATGGAACGCCAGCCAAGGGGCCAGTGCCAGGTTCGGCAATTGCATTGGCCCTTGCAAAGTCGAACGTATTGATGACAACGGCGTTAATTTTAGGATTGACTTCATGCACACGACGCTCGGCCTCGTCGATTAGTTCCAACGCACTGATTTCACCTCGCTTCACCAGTTCGGCCAAACCAACACCGTCAGTCTCGTCATATAATCTGGAAATGTCTGCTGAACCGCTCATTTTCTGCTCCTAATAAGAAACCGCAAAGTCATGTCATTCGACAGCCTAATCCCAATTTTTTACTTTAGGATCATGCCAACGTATTTCCATTTCGAATGGTATTATTTATCGAGATAGACTGATGCAAATAGATCACCGATCCGTAGCTGCGGCTCTTCATATGAAGACAACACGAAAGCAGCTACGCAGATTTACTCATGGATGCACTTTCCACGTCCTGCACGATATGATCTCTAACGGCAGACACATACTTTGCTTCTATAGGACTAAATGCCTCACTGCCGCACTCATCAACCGCCCACCAAGCGTGGGAGCAGGAAAATTTCTGAGTTTTCCGGTAGCTCTTTCGACCAGGTATCACGATAGATCGTGCCATCTATTGCAACAGCGATGCCACGATCCAGCCAAGGCTGGATGCCGGGATACTGCTCGGAAAGCTTTACGAACAGTTCCCTTATATCCTTCGCTTCGACCTGGACAGTATTCTTCCCTCCAGCGACCGAACTCATTGATCCCCAGAGAGTAACCTGAACCATCAGCCCGACAGTTCCGCGTGTAGCGCTGCAAGAATACGTGGAGGAGACATTGGAACATGCGTCATCCTCACGCCTGTAGCACTCGAAACCGCATTTCCGACTGCTGCCAAAGGTGGTACGATAGATGTTTCACCAACGCCTCGTACACCATAAGGGTGATTGGGATTTGGTATTTCGAGAATTTGCGTATCGATCATTGGCAGATCCGAGCAGACCGGAATTCGGTAGTCAAGGAAGCCGGGATTCTGAAGCCGCCCATCTTTGCCATAGACATATTCTTCATTGAGAGCCCAACCAATCCCCTGGGCCGCACCCCCCTGGTATTGCCCTTCCACATAGGTTGGATGCACCGCCTTGCCGGCATCCTGGATCACCGTGTAGCGGAGAATCCGGGTCCGTCCCGTTTCAGGATCGACCTCGATGTCGCAAAGGTGCGCGGCGAAGGAGACGCCCGCACCATCCGCTACAAGTTCACTGTGCCCTGCGATTGGACCTCCCGTCTTGCCAGACTGGGCGGCTATCTCCTTTACCGAAAGCCTTCCTAGATTGTCATTCTGCTTGCCCTTGGCAACCGCATGACCGTCTTCCCAAGCCACGTCTTCGATGGCAATGTCCCACATCAGCGCGGCGCGCTCTCGCATGACTTTTATGGCATTGCGTGCAGCGGAGATCGTTGCCATGGACGACGAGAAGGTGCCACGGCTACCGTCAGTCATATCATTGTAGCCGAGAGTCGATGTATCAGCGACCACCGCCTTTACCTGATGATAATCAATGCCGAGTTCTTCCGCGGCCACGAGCGACAGAGAGGCGCGAGAACCTCCGACATCCACGGTGCCAAGAGCGAGCGAAACTGAACCGTCCATACCGACGTTGATGTCTACACAGGTTTGGCCGCCAAAATTGAACCAGAACGCACAAGCGATGCCCCTGCCCTGATTTACTCCTAGTTGCGCTTTCATATGCGGATGGTTCTTGGCAGCGTCAAGCGCGGCACCGAAGCCGATAGGTCCGAAGACGGGACCATAGGACGACTTCGTTCCTTCTCGGGCCGCGTTTTTGATACGGAGTTCGACTGCGTCAATGCCAATCTTCTTGGCAAGCTCATCCATCATGCTCTCGACCGCAAAAGCCGCCATAGGGGCAGAAGGTGCGCGATAAGCCGCCGATTTTGGCCGATTGACCAGAACGTCATAGCCGACAGTTCTTACGTTATCGAGCTTGTAGCAGGCGAACGCAGTCATGGTTCCATAGTGGGCCCACTCGCCAGCATATGCACCGCACGAATACCGCAATGTTGCCTCACAGGCGGTAATCGTGCCGTCACTTTTAGCGCCGATCCTGACGTCGATGGAGCTGGAACTCGTAGGGCCCGATGCACGAAAAACTTCATCGCGCGTCATTACAACCTTGACCGGTCGGCCGGCCTTGCGAGACAGAGCGAGCGCCACCGGCTCCACCCAAACGTGGGTTTTCCCACCGAAACCGCCACCAATTTCAGAGGAGGTTACACGCAGCTTGGAGGCTTCCATGCCGAGCAATTCGGCACAATGTTGCCGGTATACGAAGTGACCCTGAGTGCAGACCCACAAATCAGCCGTACCATCCGGGCTGAAATTTGCGACACAGGCATGTGGTTCAATATAGCCTTGATGGGTTTGCTCGGTCTTAAAGGAACGCTTGACCACGACATCGGCTTCGTCAAAGCCTTTTTGGACATCACCGTGCCCGTAAGTCACACGCCTGACGACGTTGGAGGGCTTTAGCGGCTTTTCCTCGAGACCTTCGGTAAAGATCGTATCGCTGACCAAGGGCGCCGACAGCTCCATTGCCTCATCTACGTCCGTTACGTGAGGAAGAATTTCGTACTCAACGTGGATCAGTTTCAGCGCTTGTCTGGCTGTACGCGCATCCACGGCAGCCACCGCGGCCACGGCGTGGCCGTCATAAAGCACTTTCGTACGCGCAAGACAGTTGTCGAGAATGTCAAAAACAAAACTGTTTCCGTTGGTCACGTCAGGCAGATCGGCCGCCGTAATAATTGCTTTGACGCCGACAAGCTTTTCCGCTTTTGACGTGTCAATTGACCGAATGCGGGCGTGTGCGTACGGGCTCCTTAGAATAAGCCCCACCAACTGTCCGGGCATATTGAAATCCGCGCCATAACGGGCGCGACCAGTTACTTTATCGATACCGTCGGGACGAATAGGGCGGCTGCCAACCGATGTAAAGTTGCGTCCCGTGTAGCGTGGATCAAAAGCCATGATTTCCCTCTCTCATCACATGCGATGCGTCCAGAACTGCGCGGACGATCTTGTCATAGCCCGTGCAGCGACAGAGGTTTCCAGCAAGCCCGAAGCGGACTTCTTCTTCAGTCGGTTCTGGATTTCTTGCCAGCAAATCCTTTGCGGCAATGAGAAGACCCGGCGTACAGATACCGCATTGCAAAGCAGCATGTTCAAGAAACTTTTGCTGCAGCGGATGCAGTTTGTCACCGTTGGCCATGCCCTCGATCGTTTCGACTGCCTTCCCCTCAGCTTCGGCACCGAGCACGAGGCATGAACAGACCAGCCTGCCGTCAAATATAATGCTGCATGCCCCACAGTCACCGGTTCCGCAGCCTTCCTTCGCACCCGTCAAGCCCAAACGATCGCGAAGGACGTCCAGCAAAGTTTCGTCGGCATGGCAAAGAAACTCCACGGCGTCTTTGTTGATCGTAGTCGATACCATTACACTTGTCATAGCATGCCTCCTGCCCGAGTATACGCGCTGGCAGCTACCCGTTTGGCCATCACACCCACGACCTTCTTTCTAAATTCAACAGTACCGCGTTTGTCAGCTATCGGCCGACAGGCTGACGAACAGATAGCGGCGAGTTTTTCAAGCGTCGCATCATCCGGTTTCCTGCCGATCAGAAACTGGGAGGCCTCTTCCACTATGAGGATTGTCGGCCCTACAGCTCCCAGAACCACGCGAGCCTTCTCGATTATTCCGTCTGTATTAAGCGAAAGATTGATTGCAGCGCTCACCACCGCGATATCCATTTCCGTACGGGGAATGAACCGCAGATACGCGTCGCTCGAACGAACGGGGCGCTTCTCCAGAAAGATGGATTCTATGATTTCACCTTTGGAAAGTATCGTCTTACCCGGGCTAATGGGTATGCTTTCCACCGCGACCATGCGTCTGCCGCCAGGCCCGACGATGGAGGCCTTTGCGCCTGCGGCGGCGAGCGCCGGCACACTGTCGGCGGCAGGCGATGCGTTGCAAAGGTTACCTACGATCGTACAACGCCCCTGCACCTGCTTGGAACCGATAAGTTTGGCGGCTTCCACGACGCCTGGCCACGCTGCTTTCAGCGCTCCATTCTCTCCCAACACGGCACAGGGAACGGCGGCGCCTATACTGAACCCCGCATCCGTCTGCATGATCTCCTTCAGCCCAGCGATCGCCTTGATGTCAACGATGAGATTAGGCTCGACAAAACCTCCCTTCATTTTCACGAGAAGATCACTGCCTCCGGCAAGAACGACTGCCATTCCGTCCTCGCCTGTCAACAGGCGCACAGCATCATCAATTGAATGCGGTCTTTCGTAACGCATCGTTTCCCCTGTTCGTTTCAAAATGTCTATGCACGCACTCGATGTTGATTGGGCATCTATACCTTCCGGATCGGCGGCATACACAGTCCATTGTCTTTACTTGCCAAAAAAATGCCCGCGTACGTTGAACATATCTGAGCGAACTTATGTCATGGCGAAGGCAAACCTCGGCGTATCCGAAAGAAGACGCTGCGTTTCAGTCGCGACCGGAGCGCGCAGAACATCGCTAACGCTACCAAATTCCACGATGGTGCCGCTTTGCATTACGGCCACGTTTTGCGCGATGTTGCTTGCCACGGCGAGGTTATGGGTGACGAACAGCATTGCAAGATTGTGATCTCGTCTTAGCTGCTCCAGCAACTCCACCACCACCGCTTGAACCGAAACATCCAAAGCCGACGTCACTTCATCGCAAATCAACAGCTCTGGATTGACGATGAGTGCGCGGGCGATGGCCACGCGCTGTCTCTGCCCGCCAGAAAGCTGATGAGGATAACGATCAGCGGTGACCGACGGCAGGGATACCTTGTCCAAGGCAGCGAGTACTCGCTTGCGTGTTTCTGTGTTGGAAATCGATTCGAATTGTTCGAGTGCCATCGCGACCGATTGGCCAATTGTTCGCCGTGGATTAAGCGACGCATACGGGTTCTGGAAGATGTATTGGATCCGTCGGCGTGCTTGCAATGACCGTTCTGATGCATGCGCTTGTATCAGTTCGCCGCCGAAAGTGATTTTACCCGCCTGTTTCCTATGAAGTCCTGCAATACAACGGGCTGTTGTCGTCTTGCCGGAACCCGACTCGCCCACAAGAGCAACACAGCTCCCCTTGTGAATTTTGAAAGAAATCCCCTTAAGGATTCGAACGTTTCCGTGAAATGCCTCCAATCCAGACACGTCAAGCGCAACGTCGCGATCAACCTTATCGTAGTGCTCGACAGTCCGGACCGCCGTCGCGGCGGTTCTAAATTCTTTCAACTTCAGACACTTCGCGAAATGACCGACTGTAATCTCCACGGTTGGTGGCACAGATTTCGTGCAGCGCGTGTCCGCGGCAACGCATCTTGGCGCGAAAGCACATCCAGGTGGACGTCGCGCCGGCTCCGGCGCACTACCGGGAATACCACTGACGGCAGTATCTCTATCTAGATCGGGCACCGCCTCAATCAGTGCGCGCGTGTATGGGTGCTCTGGTGTCGCCAGGATTTGCGAGGTTGCAGCAAGTTCGACAATTCTTCCAGAATACATTACCGCTATTCGATCACACAGCGATCCAACAACCGCAAGGTCATGGCTGACATAGATCGCAGCCACCGAATGTTCACGACAAAGGCCGCGGATAGTCTCCAGAACGTGAGACTGCGTTGTGACGTCTAGGCCAGTCGTTGGTTCATCCATGATAATGACGCGTGGGCGGTTGGCGAATGCCATGGCAATTCCGACTCGCTGCTGTTGTCCACCGGAAAGCTGATGTGGATACGATCTCAGGAATTCAGGCGTTTGAGGCAATTTCACCAAACGCAGTAGCTCCATCACGTTTTCATCGATGGCGGACTGCTTGTCGGTAAAACATTCGGCAAGTTGAGTTCCCACGCGTAGGATGGGATTGAGGGCGGTACCGGGGTCTTGAGGGATAAGCGAGACGAGGTGCCCGCGAACCTTTTTCAGCTCTCGCGAACTGAGAGATAGAATGTCCTTTCCGTCGATACGAACGACCCCACCGCTTATCTCCAAGCCTTTTCGACAGTAACCGAGAACTGCCAGCCCGACGGTTGTCTTGCCSGAGCCCGATTCGCCGACCAGGCCGAGAATTTCTCCTGGAGCCAGATCAAGGGACACCGAGTCGACGACGTTAACCTTTGTCCCTGCGAGAGAAATACACAGATCGCGGATTTCCAGTGCACGATTTGGGATGTGAGAAACCTCAGCTTTTGTGCTGCCAATCATCATGACACTCCCCTGCCCACAATGGAGTTGCCATTGGGGTCGATATGTTGAACCTGAACGGATCTGTCACCCTCTGCCGAAAGGTCGGCAGGTGAGGGCGTAGCCACCCGTCTTGCCCTGCCCAAGGCATCGGCGAAAACATTGATCGCGATGGTCAGAATAGCCAGAATGATAACTGGTGCCGCGACTGCCCACGGGTTCAACAGAAGACCTATCCGGTTTTCGTTGATCATCATGCCCCAGTCCGGAACGGACGGATCAGCCATCAAGCCCAGGAATCCAAGACCAGCTACAAGGGCGACTGAGTAAGTAAAGCGCAATCCGAGTTCAACCATAAGAGGTGCGGTCAGATTGGGAAAAATTTCTCGAACTATTATCTTGGGCAACGAAACGCCGATAGCCTCCGCGTATTTGATATAATCCTCTTCCGACACTCTTAGTGCGACAGACCGCATGACACGCGCAACTTGGGGCACGTGTATCGCAGCGACCAATATCGCTATCAGCCAGGCTTTGGGTCCCAGAATGCTGATGAAAAGCAAGGCAAGGACCGTCTGGGGGAAGGCCATTGCGACGTCCATCAGACGCATAATCACGTCGTCCACCCTTCCTTTCAAATAACCGCCTATGATGCCGAGCAAGGTGCCAATACAAACGCCGAGAAAGGTGGCAACCGCGGACAGACCCAGAATCTGCATTCCGCCGGAGAGAATCCGCGAAAGCACGTCTCTGCCCATGAAATCGGTACCAAGAAATGCGTCGGGGGATGCAGGATCGAACGGCGCACCTACAAAGTCAGCCGGAGAGACTGGCGCGATCAATGGGCCGACGATCGCGCCGCAAATGATGACGAGAGCAACCGCCAAGCCAATAGCCCCCGCTTTAAGGTCGATAATCCATCGCCAAATGTTGTAATTCATGGCTGAATCCTCCCGTGAACTAGGTTGTTTGCCATCATCGAACACTCATCTTTGGCGTGAGTAACATCGTAATCAAATCTGCGGCGAGGTTGAGGAGCACATAGGTCAAAGCAAGAAGGAGAACGATAAGCTGGATGACAGGAATGTCTCGCGCAATGATCGACTCCAGAAGGCCTTGCCCCACGCCCGGATATCCAAAAACGAACTCCACCAGCACCACGCCACCGGCGAGGTAGGCCAGCGTCAGCGCTATGACCTGCACGACAGGCGCCATCGCGTTGGGAAGCGCGTGTATGAAAATAAGCCTTGTCGTTCCCACGCCTTTTAGGCGCGCCATCTCAATGTATTCGCTTGCGAGAACCTCAATAACCGCTGCGCGCGTCATCCGAAACAGGTAAGGAAAACAGACAAGCGACAGGGTCAATACCGGCATCACAAGAATAATCGGATCCTGAAAGACGGAACTACCTGGAGCGACCAGTGAAACGGCTGGGAGGACATGAAACAACGAGGTCGAAAGGATCAGAATAAGAAGAATGCCGACGACGAATTCCGGCAATGCAGCAAGTGCAAGCGCCACAAATGAAATACTCGTATCGACTGCCCGACCGGAATATAAGGCGGCCACTACACCGAGCACGATTGAAACCGGAAAGCTGACGATCGCGGTAAGCATCAGCAAAGTCGCCGAGCTTATAGCCCGCGGATAAACAATATCGATCACGCGTAGGTTATTAACAAGGGACCGGCCTGGATCGCCGGTCAATATACCAGAAAACCAGGTCCAAAATTGCATCAGAAGAGGACGATCCAGCTGAAGCTGAGCCCGTACTTCCTGAAGGCGCTCAGGCGTCGCATTTCGACCAAGCACCGCACGCGCCGCGTCGCCGGGCAAAACCTGAGTTGCCAAAAACACCACAACGCAGACCAAAAGAAGCGTTAACAAGCCAAGACAGATGCGTCTGACTGTGAATTCAAGAATAGAGTTAGACGCCATATACATCACCATCAGTTCTACCGAAATTAGTGCAGCCGTGCTCCCCCGGGTCAGTGCAAAACCCAGGGGGACACTGCAAATCGGCGATTTGCGTTATGAGAGCCAGACCGACTTCCATGCAAAGTGACCCATGGCATATCCGGTACGGGCCGGTGTCAGTCCCTCTACATTCTTCGCAAGAAGATCGACCCCTTGGTTGAATGATGGAATGATATAGCCGCCTTCTTCGAAGTCGATTTTCATCAAATCGTGCACGATCTCCTTGCGTTTTACGATGTCGGTCGCACCGATTGCCTGGTTGTAGAGCTTTGTGTAATTCTCGTTGCCCCAACTCGTAACGTTGTAAGCAGCATCTGGCATAAGGCACTCAGCAACCAGTGGCAGATATGGCGTATGAAGCCAAAAATCCTGTGCGAATACCCACTTCTTGTACTGGTCTCCGAAGAATACATCCGTTGTGACCTGACGTACAGATACCGTGACGCCGACGTCTTTGGCCTGCCTTGCAAAGACCTGCGCCATCTGCGGAGCGCCAATGGCAAAGTCAGATGTGACGAGCTCAATATTCAGATTTTCTTCTCCGGCCTTTTTGAGGAGAAATTTTGCTTGATCGACATCGCGCTCTCTCTTCAGGGAAGTGTCGTAGAGTGGATCCCAGCGAGAGAACACGTCATTGCCAACTTCACCATATCCGCTAAGCGCGATCTTGATCATCTGCTCACGGTCGACCAAAAGTCGGAAAGCTTTTCGCACTTCCGGTTTGTTGAAGGGCGGTTGATCCACTCTCATGGAGAACGGCACGAACATCCCTGGCTCAGAAACAAGCGCTTTGATGTCTCCACCTTTTCCGACCTGGCGGGTCAGAGACAGCGGAGCGGCGGCCAACGCGTCCATCTGTCCACTTTGCAGTGCATTGAATGCGGCAACGTCAGAGACAAAGGAAGCGATTGTCAGTGTATCGAGATGTGCTCCCACGTCGCGCCAATATTCATCGAATCTAACAAATACGCTCTGTTGGCCAGGGGTAAAGCTCTGGAACTTGAATGGCCCGGTTCCAACGGGATTGTTGACGTCGAAACCTTCTGGAACGATAGCGTAATAGACTGCTGAGCAAATGGCTTCCGGAAACACCGCAAATGGCACTTTCATCGGAACTTTGAGCGTGAGATCGTCAACGATCTTAATGTTGTCGACATCGAGTGGCCCCAACGTGAGGGAGCCGCTCAACGGAGCCTTTGGATCGACGATCCGTCGGAACGAAAAGGCAACGTCCTTGGCTGACAACGTTCGTCCATCGTGGAACTTCACGCCCTTTCGTAGCTTGATGGTCCATTCGGTGGCATCGGCATTTGGTTCGAGCGACTCAGCCAGCGCGTTCTGGATGCTCGCATCCGGCTGCATCTCCACGAGAGGCTCGTAGAGGGCAAGTGCGCGGGCGAAGTCAGGCTGCACGGTACCTTTATGAGGATCGAGATGCTCGGTCGAAGAGCCACCCAGCATTGCGACGCGAAGGTTGCCGCCGCGCTTCGGCTTTACGGTTTCAGCATGCGCTGAAAACCCTAGAGAAGCACCAAATGCAAGGCCCGCCCCTCCGATTAATGCAGCGCGACCAAAATCGCGCCTTGAAATTCCGGTGATAAGTGAGTTCTTTGTGTCAGACATTCCATTCCCCTTTTTGCTATTGTTTAACGCACCCTGCTAACAATCTGAAATAGCGTGAAGTACTGTTCGTAACTCACGTCAAAACAAAAATGTCAGCCAGCCCGTTCATGCTTATTGGTTTGGTGTACCGAGTTGGTCTGCATTACCGAGGCGTATAACTTATTCAGATCCTCCCTCTGGGACTACAACGTCGAGTGGTTCTGGACGAAGAAAGCGACGGACAACATTGGTCGTCAATCTCGCAATGTTGTTGTCGTATTTGTTGTGGGAAAGAGAGCCAGTAAAAGCAATCGAACCGACGGAAAAGACAGCTCCACCGCCCATAAGTGGGCTTAGGATCATATCCGAACGGACTTCTGGATTTTCCGTGCCGCCCACACCTGGTACAGTTTCGTAGATCTCCTCTGCAGCAAGCAAATACGCATCCGAAAACGGGCCGGAAGTCGCAAGCAGCAGCGCCCCCGGAGGTGTGCCCAGCGACGGCTTGTAGCAATCGATCTCTGCCCCGGCTGCTCGTTATCCAATTGCAGATCGTCGACGGCCAATCGCCTCTTCGCGCAACACCTCTTTCCGTTTCTCGGGTTCGAAGACATTAAAAGGCTCGGGTGCCTGCGTATATCACCAGAGTGAACAACCATTTTTCCTAGAACGCACAGTCATGTCCGACCATTCTCCGTAACTAAAGCCCGGATTCACGGCGATGCGGTTCCAGCGGCATGCATGGCTGACGCTTTGCGATCCAGACGTCACGATCCAACCGCACGGTCGCGCGTGCGCGTTCCGACGCCCCAGAGCTTTTTTATATGTGAACCCTTCTGCCACCAGCACCGTGACAGCGACGAAGGTGGAACACGAACGTCGTGCGCCTTATCGAGCCTGTCGGCCAGTTTCGGGATGCTGATGTCGGGTCTGGCCTCGACCTGCCCAATCAGGAAGGGCCGATAAGCCGCAAGCTTGCCGCTGCCGGACGGACGGCCCCTTTGGGGCGGCGATACCGCTGCTGTCGTCCGGCGGCGCTGGATGACGCGGATTGCCGTGCTGTGGCCAATGGCGAAACGACGCGCGGCCGCTCGGCACGAATGCCCTGCCTCAACCATTGCCACAACGCGTCGCGAATATCCAGTGAATGCGATTTGCCCATGAAACACCACCGATCAGAAAGGAACCATGAAATCCACCAAAATCAAACAGCCAACGATGCACCTTGTACGAACGACGCTCTAGCAGCGCCTCCATGTAGATGCCTTCGATCAGGTCGGGTGCCGCTATGCTATCGTGGCGCTGTCCGGGAAGCAGAACGAAGCGGGCAAGATTTCCGAGCGCGTCGACGAGGGCGACGATCTTTGTCGTCAAGCCGCCGTACGAGCGGCCGATGGCCTCACGGAAAGACCCCCTTTTTCCCCCATACCGTGCTGATGAAAGCGGATGCTCGTGCCGTCGATCATCGCGTATTCGAAATCCCGCTCGCCTGACAAGACATTGAAAATCCGTTCGGACACGCCTTTTTTCGCCCATTGGCGAAAGCGCTGGAAAACGGAGTTCCAGGGACCGAATTCATCTGGCAGATCACGCCATGGCGCACCGACCCGGACCTTCCACATCACCGCCTGAAGAAAGAGACGATTGTCGTAGGCGGGAACGTGCGGGATCCCTGTCCTTACCAGGCAGCAAACCCTTCAGACGTTTCCATTGATCTTCTCGAAGAACAAACCGCAACATCAAGACCTCCCGTTCAAAAGGAGGAAATTCAACCCAAACACCTTGCCCAGACCTGACGTCTGTCAACGGACCCTAGTACGTGCAGACGGTACCAGGATGCAGGTATCGGCAACGGATGTCGCGATCGGAATCGTGAATGTGAACAAATGGTGCGGCGCGTTCCACGTGCTCATGTTCGTGCAGGCCATGGACCCGAACCATTTTGCCGGCCGCAGCACATTCGAGCATGAGATGGGACGGCTGGCCCACCAAGGCTAGGTCAGCGCCGTTGCGCCGGGCTGCGATCCGGTTCACATTCCGGGCGATCGTGCGCTTGCGCTCAAGCGCGACCAACTCGGAAACGGCGTCGGGCTCATCGATCCGCTCGTGGCTGATATTCAGCCCTTGTCTAACCGTCTGGATTGCGCCTTCCCGGAACCAATAAACGCATAAAGCGCGTCCGCATGTTTGATGATGCGGAGGCGTGTCTTGTTCAGAGAAGACGTTTTACGCCGCGCTTCACTCGAGTGCAGCAAGGACGGCGGCCGTGATGGCGTCCGTCTTGTCGTTATCCGGCACGACACCGATGCCGCGCATGGTCGTCTGCTCGATGGCCGCCATCACGCGGGCGGCGGTGGCGCGTTCGCCCAGATGATCGAGCATCATCGCCCCCGACCAGATTGCGGCAATCGGATTGGCAATGCCCAAATGGGCGATATCCGGCGCGGAGCCGTGAACGGGCTCGAACATCGACGGCGCACTGCCGGTCGGGTTGATATTGGCGGAGGCAGCAAAGCCGAGCCCACCCTGAATGGCCGCACCGAGGTCAGTCAGGATATCGCCAAAGAGGTTCGAGGCGACAACGACGTCCAGGCTTTCGGGGGCCATCACCATGCGCGCTGCCATGGCATCGATGTGATAGCTCGTAACCTCGACATCGGGATATTCGGCGGCGAGCTTCCGGGTGATCTCGTCCCAGAACACCATCGAATATTTCTGCGCGTTGGATTTGGTGACGGACGCGAGTTTGCCGCGGCGGGTTCTCGCCTCTTCGAAGCCGAAGCGCAGGATGCGCTCGACGCCGGTGCGCGTGAAGATGGAGGTTTCCACGGCCACTTCATCGGTCGTTCCCTGATGGACACGGCCGCCGGCACCGGAATACTCCCCTTCCGTGTTCTCGCGGATGCAGAGGATATCGAAGCCGCCTGTGCGCAGGGGACCCTCGACGCCCGGCAGGAGGCGGTGGGGACGGATATTGGCATATTGCACGAAGGCCTTACGGATCGGCAGCAGCAAGCCGTGCAGCGAAACGGAATCGGGAACCTCTTCCGGCCAGCCGACGGCACCAAGCAGGATGGCGTCGAAGGCGCGCAGCGTCTCGATGCCATCGGTCGGCATCATTGCACCGGTCTGCCGGTAGAAGGCGCAGGACCACGGGAACGTCGTGCAGGTTAGCTTGAAATCTCCGCCTGCTGCCTTTTCGAGGACCGACCAGGCCGCTTCCGTGACTGCCGTTCCGATGCCGTCGCCCGGAATGAGCGCGATCGAGTGAGTCTTCATGAGATGATTTCTCCAAAACGGGATAGACACGCCTCTGGCGTGAAACAGGGCGCCGTAATCGACACGGCTCCCCGTTCAGAGTTTTAGTTCAGGTTTTCGGCGATACACCACTGTGCCGTCTCGTCCAGCGCCTTGCGCAGGCGTCTAACGATTTCGTTGACCTGCTCCTCGGTGATGATGAGCGGCGGGCACAGGGCCAAGGTGTCCCCGATGGCACGCACTACAAGACCATGCTCGTACGCGGCGGCGAACGCGTAGGCGCCGGCCTTGCCAATCGTGGCGAAGGGACGGCGCGTCTCCTTGTCGGCGACCAGCTCGACGGCCGCGATAAGGCCGGCGCCACGCACTTCGCCGACCAGCCGATGATCCGCCAGTTCCGCCAGGCGCGCCTGGAGAACTTCGCCCATGCGGGCAGCATTGCCGATCAGGTCACGCTCTTCGATGATCTTGAGATTTTCCAGGCCGACGGCAGTGGCGACCGGGTGGCCGGACGCCGTGAAACCATGACCGAACGTGCCGATCTTGGCCGTGTTGTCGGCGATGGCGTCATAGACCGCTTCGCTGAATACGACGGCCGCGAGCGGCATGTAGGACGAGGTTAGCTGCTTGGAGATGACCATTATGTCCGGCGTGAAGCCGTAATATTCGCAGCCGAACGTCGTGCCGAGACGGCCGAAGCCGCAGATCACTTCATCGGAGACGAGCAGGATGTCGTACTTGCGGCACAGCGCCTCAATGCCCTGCCAGTAACCGGCCGGCGGCGGCATGACCCCACCGGCAGCCATCAGAGGCTCGCCGATGAAGGCGGCGATCGTTTCCGGGCCCTCTTCCAGGATCACCGCTTCCGCCTCGGTAATCAACCGCGCGGTAAACTGTGCCTCGGTTTCTCCTGGCAAGCCAAAGCGATAAAAATGCGGGCAGGTCAGGTGGCGAACCGGTATGGCCGGAAGGTCGAAATCGCGATGGTTGTTCGGTAGGCCCGTCAGGCTGCCGGACGCCACGGTGACGCCGTGATAGCCGCGGGTACGGGAAAGGAACTTCTTCTTCTGCGGGCGTCCCAGCGCGTTGTTCATGTACCACACCATTTTGATCATGGTGTCGTTGGCTTCCGAACCGGAGCTGGTAAAGAAGACGCGGGTCAGAGATTCCGGCGTCATCTCGACGACTTTCTCCGCTAGGCGGATGGAGGGCTCGTGCGCCTTGTGGCTGAAGGTGTGGTAGTAGGGCAGCTTCGCCATCTGCTCGGCGGCAACCTTGACGAGGCGCGGCTCGTCGAATCCGATGGCAACCGACCAGAGGCCGGCCAGACCCTCGATATATTCCTTGCCTGCGTCGTCGTAGATGTAGATGCCCTTGCCATGGTCGATGATGACCGGACCCTGGCGTTCATGTGCACGGGCGTCCGTGTAGGGATGCAGGCACGTCGTGATGTCCGCATGGACCAGGGAATTGGAGAGCTCTGCGCTCATGGTCTTGTTTCTCCTTCGGGATTTTCCGCAACGCTGCGGAGCCGGGAGCAGCAGATGCGAGCATCCGCTGCAAGCATGTTTGTGATGATAACCACCGCGAACGAGGGTAATGCTAGAGGCGACGATGGCGACTGCGTTTCGCGTTCGATGTCGTGAGCTCAGCACCGGTGGCAATCCGGCATGATGGCCTGGACGAACGCAAATCGAAGCCGATTTCAGCAACCCGTCGGTGCGGTTCCGATCTATCGCGACGGTGCGAATGGACAAAGGCAATCACCTTCAGACGCTCTAAGGGGACCCTGTTAACGCAAGAGCATCCGCCGGGGGAGCGGAAGTATTTGTTCGGTGTTATAACAATCTAGCAATGCCCCGTCATCTTTTTGCTGTCAAGGCACTTGTTTGATGATATGACAAAATCCGTGCAGTCGGAGAGTCCCTTGGCTACCTATGAAGTTTCGTCCAGAGGAGCGCGCACGCCCGATCTCTCGCCCGTGTCGCGAGAAATGCTGCACGAACAGATTTACGTCATGCTGAAACGCAACCTCATGATGGGGCGCTTCACACCGGGCCAGAAGCTTCCCCTGCGCGGACTGGCCAAGAGCCTCGGCACGAGCCTGATGCCGGTTCGTGATGCACTGCAAAGACTAGAAAGCGTCGGAAGTGTGGTTTCCATGCCGAACCGCACAATGATGGTCCCGACGTTCAGCAGTAAGCAATTGAGCGATATCTGCACGCTGCGCACGATCCTCGAAAGTGCCACTGTGGAACGCGCCTGTGGCAGTCGCACCGACGAGGAACTCGCCCAGTTGCAGGTACATGTCGCCGATATTTGCCGGTCTGCGGAAACCAACGATATCGACCTCTTCCTGGAGGCCAACTACCATTTCCACATGTTGATTGCCGCCATGAGCCGTCTGTCATTTATCGGACAGCTGCTCGAACCGCTCTGGATGCAGATCGGGCCATCGGTTCGCCACTCCGTACCTGACCAAACCCTTTTCCAGAGCGCTGCCCAGAACCACAAGAATGTTTACGACGCGATCGTTTCCCGAAACACAAAAGTCGCCGTTAAAGCGATGAAGAAAGACATATCAGAAGGGTACAGCTTCTAGTGGCGTGAACCCTCGGACTGGGCAAAGCCCTGGGCATGAGAGGGGCGGAGCAAAAGTCGGCCACGGTAGTGGCGGGATAATTCTGCTGCGGGCGGAGTAAAATCCGGCCACATATTTCTCTTCTGCAATGAACGCAGGAGGGATGGGGACGGAACAAGAGCTGCTCTAAATCGTACGGTAGGGTTGAACGGAGCGTGAACTTTCGTCGCGGACCCGCGGTAATCGCCCCGTTTTTAACGGGTCCGATCAGTAGAATTTACGCTGCCATTTTCAGTTTCTGCCTCGGCGTGATGCCGCCAATAGCCATATTGGGTCGGTCATTGTTGTATGTCCAGAGCCAGCGTGTGGCGTGATCCTGCACCTCCTTGATGGTATCGAATATCAAGCATCCCAGCCATTCATGCCGAACCGTGCGGTTGTAGCGCTCGATGTAGGCGTTTTGCTGCGGCTTGCCCGGCTGGATATGGGCGATGGTAATGTTTCGCTTCTCGGCCCACGCCACAAGCGTGCCGCTATATATTCCGGGCCGTTATCGACACGAATTATATCCGGCTTGCCTGGCAACGAGAAATCGACCTCGATGCCAAGCCCCTCACGGTTGAAGTCATCGATGACGTTCAAGGTCCGGAACGAGCGGCCGTCGGCAAGCTGATCGGCCATGAAATCCATCGACCAGGTCCGGTTTGGGTGTTCCGGCACGGCCAGCGGTTCGGGACGCTCTCGAACCAAACGCTTCCTGGGCTTGATCCGAAGGTTCAATTCCAGTTCGCGATAGATGCGGTAAACCCGCTTGTGATTCCAGGTGAAGCCCTTGATGTTACGAAGATAAAGGAAACACAGGCCGAAACCCATGTCTTCCTGGCTGTCGTCAGACGCAGCAACCAGTCGGCAATGTCTTCGTTCTCGCTGTCGAGCTTGCGTCCATATCGATAGCACGTCTCGCTGATCGAGAACGTCCGGCACGCGAGGGCCACTTTGATATTATGCTTCTGGACCGCTTGCATGGCCATCTCCTTGCGTTGAGACGGCCTCAGAGCTTTTTTCCGAGAGCTTCCTTCAAAAGATCGTTCTGCATGCTCAGTTCCGCATACATCTTCTTCAGTCGCCGGTTCTCGTCTTCCATGCTCCTCATTTGGCTGACCATGGACGCATCCATGCCGCCTAACCGGGCCCGCCACTTGTAAAGCTGGCATCGCTCATGCCATGCTCCCGGCAAAGCTGTGCAACCGGAATGCCGTCCTCTGCCTGCTTCAGGATTGCCATGATTTGCGCGTCGCTGAATCGTGAAGTCTTCATCGGAATCTTCTCCAAAATCTTTGTGAGAAAATTCTACTTTTAAGCCCGTTTAGTTTGCGGGGGGATTACCCCGCCTCATGGTCTGGCGGCTTGTAGCAAGCTTCCTGGCGACGGCTGAAACGCTTAGCCCGGCGGTGAGTTCGGCGCGCGCGTCCTGTTTCTGCTTTCCGAGACTGCCAGCATCGGATGATTTGAACCGAGTGCTCAGCGTTTCCTCAGAAACGAACGTCGTAGAGAATTGGCCTTTCCTCATTTCGCGCAATAGTGCTCGGCCATCGTGAAACGGTCGTTACGCCTCAGCGGGTAACGGGCCAACACCTTCGCGACTATCATATTGGCTTGCACTATCTTATCGTAGTCGACTCGGATCATGATTGGAAAGCAAGTGCGCACCCATAAACCATCGATGATTTATTGATCCCAAAAACTGTAGAGTGGTTCAACTCCCATTTCTAAAGTTTGCGGCGGCTTGCTAGCTTCGCGGTGGTAGCGCAGCGACCATAGATCTACTGCCTACCACTGGCTCGATTTAGTCGCTCCGCTAGTCTTGAAACATATGCCGAGCGACGGGGAAGCCTATTGGTCTTATTCACCCGTCATAAATAAATGGTGCTTTGGGGCGCTGATGAGGCCGCATACTCATTTTGAAACATTGATGTGAGTTTGATGAACGCCTTGAACGGAATCGAACGATCGACCGTCCGTATAGCGTTCACCTTTGAAAAGCTTGTGAAATAACGGCGGCGGACGTTGCACGGCCTTTGGTTACATTGCCAAAAAGCTTAGAGCGCTTTTTCGAGTTCCGGCAGGATATCGAAGAGATCGCCCACCAGGCCGTAATCCGCCACCTGGAAGATCGGGGCTTCCTCGTCCTTGTTGATCGCGACGATGACCTTTGAGTCCTTCATACCGGCCAGATGCTGGATGGCGCCGGAGATGCCGACCGCGATGTAAAGCTGCGGAGCGACGACCTTGCCGGTCTGGCCGACCTGCCAGTCGTTCGGGGCATAACCAGCATCGACGGCAGCGCGCGATGCGCCGACGGCAGCACCCAGCTTGTCGGCCACCGGCAGGATGACTTCCTGGAATTTTTCCGACGAGCCGAGCGCCCGGCCGCCGGAGATGATGATCCTGGCCGAGGTCAGTTCGGGACGATCCGACGAGGACAGCGCGTCCTTGACGAAGGTCGAGAGGCCGGGGTTTGCGGCAGCGGAGATCGTTTCGACGGATGCCGAGCCGCCCTCGGCAGCCGAGGCGAAGGATGCCGTGCGCACGGTGATCACCTTTTTCGCTTCACCCGACTGTACCGTCTGGATCGCATTGCCGGCATAGATCGGCCGCTTGAACGTATCGGCCGAGACGACTTCGGTGATTTCCGAGATCTGGGCGATGTCGAGCAATGCTGCAACGCGCGGCAGAACGTTCTTGCCGGTCGAGGTGGCAGCCGAAATGATCGTGTCGTAGCTGCCTACGAGGGAAACGATCAGCGCGGCCAGCGGTTCAGCCAGGTTATTGGCAAGGTCGTCGCTTTCGGCGAGCAGAACCTTGGAAACGCCGGACAGTTTTGCAGCGGCGTCGGCCGCAGCCTTTGCACCCTTGCCGGCCACCAGCACATGCACGTCGTCGCCGATCTTGGAGGCAGCCGTCAGCGCCTTGGCGGTCTGGTCGGAAAGCGTTGCGTTGTCGTGGTCAGCCAGAAGAAGAATGGCCATGATGTTAGTCTCCTTATTCTGGGGCTTTTAGAGGACGCCGGCTTCGTTTTTCAGCTTGTCGACGAGTTCGGCGACCGTCTTGACCTTGATGCCGGCCTTGCGGCCCGAGGGCTCTTCAGTCTTCAGAACTTTCAGGCGCGGTGCGGTGTCCACGCCGAAATCGGTCGGGCTCTTCTTGTCGAGCGGCTTCTTCTTKGCCTTCATGATGTTGGGCAGCGAGGCATAGCGCGGCTCGTTCAAACGCAGGTCGGTGGTGACGACTGCCGGCAGCTTGATCTCGATGGTCTGCAGGCCGCCATCGACTTCGCGGGTGACAGAGGCCTTGCCGTCGCCGATCTCGATCTTCGAGGCAAACGTGCCCTGCGCCCAGCCCAGGAGGGCGGACAGCATCTGGCCGGTCTGGTTCGAATCGTCGTCGATCGCCTGCTTGCCGACGATGACCAGGCCGGGCTGTTCGACTTCCGCCACTTGCCTGATGATCTTGGCAACGGCCAGCGGCTCGACCTGATCCTCGGTCTCGACCAGGATCGCCCGGTCGGCGCCCATGGCCAGCGCCGTGCGCAGCGTCTCCTCGGCCTTGGCCGGGCCAACGGAGACGACCACGACTTCCGAAGCCTTGCCGGCTTCCTTCAGGCGCAAACCCTCTTCCACCGAAATCTCGTCGAACGGGTTCATCGACATCTTCACATTGGCAAGCTCGACACCGGAACCATCCGGCTTAACCCGGATCTTCACGTTGTAATCGACGACACGCTTGACGGTGACCAGAACTTTCATGGCAGCATACCTTTCCCTTGGCCGCTTCGGGCAACTTACATGCGACCGCGAAGAGCCTTCGGATCGTAGGGCGATTCCTCAATGACGCGCGCCTTACGCATTTCGCCAAGAATCGGGACGTCAAGCTCTGTTCCCGCAACACCCAGTTCGACCGGCAGCAGCGCGAATGCGACGTCATGACCGAGTGTGTAGGCATAACCGCCCGAGGTAATGCGCCCGACGAGTTTGCCTTGATGATAAACCGCTTCATGCGTCATCGAACTTGCTCCGTCGGTTTCGATCGCGATCGTGAACGAGCGGCGAGCAATGCCCTTTTCCTGCTCACGCAGTAGCGCATCGCGGCCGATGAATTCCCCCTTGTCGAGGCGGATGAAGCGGTCGAGACAGCTTTCGAAGGCTGTCAGCTCCGGATTCATGTCGCGATACATTGCCCGGTAAGACTTTTCGAGGCGTAGGGATTCCAGTGCCTGCAGGCCGATCAGTCGCAGCCCATGCGCCTCGCCCGACGTCAGAACAGCATCGAGCAAGGACCGTTGGTAGCAAAGCGGGTGATAGATCTCCCAGCCGAGTTCACCCTCATAGTTCACGCGAAGCAGCCTGACGTCGCTGGCAAGCCCTACATTGCCTGTTCGGACGCTGAACCATGGGAATGCTTCGTTCGACAGATTGATCTCCGTCAGCGATTGCAGAACCTCGCGCGCCTTCGGCCCCACGATTGTGAAGCAACCCCGTTCATTGGTGACATTGCGCAGTTGCACGCTGCCATCCTTCGGCAGAAGCTTCGAGAGGTCGTCGAAATTCCAGCGTTCGGCACGCGGTGTTGAGATCATGTAGAATGTTCCGTCAGCCAGGCGGCAGACGACGTATTCGGCCTGAACAGTTCCCTTGGATGTCAGGTGATGGCTGAGATTGACGCGGCCGGTTGCCGGCAGGCGATTGGCAAGAATGCCGTCGAGCCAACGTTCGGCTCCCGGACCGGCGACCTCAAATTTCGTCATCGGCGTCATTTCGACGAGGCCGACGGCATTGCGGACCGCATGGACTTCCTCGCCGACATATTTGCCCTTTTCCGTCCAGCGCCAGCTGTTCTGGTCTTTGGCCTCCACCCCCGCCGGCGCAAACCAGCTGGGCATTTCCCAGCCGTTCAGCACGGCCCAGACGGCGCCGCGTTCGCTCAGGCGGTCATAGGAGGGAGCGGTTTTCTGCGGCCTGGCCGCGGGGCGTTCCTCACCGGGGTAGTGCTGCTCGGCATGGGTGCCCCAGGCTTCACGGACCTTTTCGCGCGTCCAGTTCTTGTTGGCATAGTCGCCGAAACGGCGGGGATCGAGTTCCGACGTATCGACGCTGTTTGCGCCTTCGACAATGCGTTCCGAGAGGTAATAGCCGATTGCACCGCCCCAGAGGATGCCACCGGGTACGCCTTCGGCGATCCAGACATTCTCAAGTCCCCATGCTGGGCCCATGAGTGGCAATTCGTCTGCCGTCATCTGGAAAGGCCCGCGCACATTCGCCTTGATACCGACACGACCGAGCGCCGGCACCATTTCGATCGCACGCTCCCAGTTCCAGGCGACGGAATCGAAGTCCTCTTCAAGAAGGTCGGCACCGAACCATTCGGGAACGCCGTTCTCGGCGAACAGCTTGAGATGCTCGGTGCGCTCGTAGGGGCCGAACATTAGTCCATCGCCCTCTTCGCGCAGGTAGCCTTCGAACCCCTCTTCCCGTAGGATCGGCATTTCCGGCAATCCCTGACGCTTGCGCTCCACCACTTCTGGAACGGCATCGGTGATCCAATACTGATGAACGATGGGAATAGCGGGAATCTCCAGACCCAGCATCGCACCGGTCTGGCGCGCGTAATTGCCGGTTGCCGAAATGATGTGTTCGCAGATGATTTCGCCCTGATTGGTGATGATCTTCCACTCGCCACCCGGCAGCCGCTCGAACCCCCGAACCTCAGTATTGAGATGGATTTTCGCGCCCCGATCGCGTGCGCCCTTGGCCATGGCCTGCGTCACATCGGCCGGTGCGATATGGCCATCGTCGGGATGGTATAGAGCTGCCAGCATGTTTTTGTTCTCTTCAAGCAATGGCCACAGCGCTTGCGCTTCCGCCGGCGTGACCAGCTCGGCGCGAATGCCCTGTACGGCGGCAACGCTCATGTAGCTCTTGTACTCGTCAAGACGGTCCCGCGTGTTGGCGATGCGCAGCTGTCCGCATTTATGCCAACCGACATGCTGCCCCGTTTCAGCCTCAAGCCCTTCATAGATTTCTATCGTCTTGGAAATCATCCGGCCGATGTTGATGCTGCGCGCATAGGACGGGATCAGGCCTGCGGCATGCCAGGTCGATCCGGCCGTCAACTGCGTCCGTTCCAGCAGCGCAACGTCCGTCCAGCCACGTTTTGTGAGACCGTAAAGAATGGCAGCACCGACACAACCGCCGCCGATCACGACAGCCCGAGCATGAGTTTGCATGAAAGATGTTCCCTTGACTGAATTTATCCGACCCTACAAATGCGCGAAGCCATTGTATGCTTGCTAAAAATTGCTTCAGGGCATAACTTCAGATTATGCACCGACTCCGTTCCCTTGTGCCTTCGGCCAACTATCTGTTCGCCTTCGAGGCCGCCGCACGCCGCAAGAGCTTCACAGCCGCGGCTCAGGAATTAAATGTGAGCCAGCCGGCCGTCAGCAAGACAATCAGGCTGCTTGAGGAAGCCACCGGTCTGAAGCTGTTTCGGCGGGAGCACACACGCCTCGAACTGACCGCCGAAGGGCAAAGGCTCTATAAGGAAGTTCAAGAGTCCTTCGACCATCTTCACATGGTGATTTCCTCGTTGCAGCGGAAACATTCCAGCGACATTGTCCGCGTCTCCTTCTCGACTTCCTTCGTTCAGCTTTGGCTTCTACCGCGGCTGAAGGATTTCAAGGCACAACATCCCCATGTCTCACTCCGCATTGAGGAAAGCAGTCGCGATGATCAGGACCTGATCGAGGAGGATATCGATGTGTCGGCGCGGCTCGGAAACGGCAAATGGCCCGGCATCCTCGCGTGGCATTTTGTGACCGAGGAAGTCTGGCCGGTCTGCAGTCCGGCCTACCTGGCAGAGCACGGTCCGATCGAACACCCATCGCAACTGCTCGGCCATACTCTGCTGCATTTCGAGGAACGGCATCGCTCCAGGCTTGGCTGGCACGAGTGGCTGGAACGTCAGGCCGTTCCGGTCGGCAAGCTCAAACAGGATTTCGTGTTTACCGATGCCGTCAGCTCGATCGAGGCCGCCGTGTTCGGCCAGGGCATTGCCCTTGGCTGGAAGCATCTCGTTCACGATCACATCAAGGCCGGACGCCTGATCTGCGTGCTGCCTGAGAACTACCGCTCCGGTCAGTCCATCCACATCATCATGCCGGCGCAACGCCCCCCGAAGCGAGGCGCCGAGCTTTTCCGCGACTGGTTGATGGAACAGGGCGCCGACGATGCCGTCTTTACCGATCGAGCAATGTGAAGCGGTGCAATCTCAAAACCGCTCCCCGGCGAAATGCGCGATCTGCGCGCCCGTTTCGTAGTAGGCTTCCTTCATTCCACGAAACGAAGGTTCCCTGATATCGGACACCGGGAGAGGCAGCTCGTCTTCGCCGATTTCCCTCAGGATAAGCTGCGCCAGCGTACGCCCGAACACAGTACCCGGTGCTATGCCACGGCCATTGTAACCGGAAAAGCCGACCACATTCGGGGCGAACCGGTGAAAACGCGGTAGGGCGTTGTCGGTCATGCCGATCTTGCCATACCATTCGCACTCGAATTCCACCTTGCCGAGTTGAGGGAAAAGCCGGGCAAGAGAACGTCTCGCCCATGCCTTGTGGACGGCCACGCCGCCGTGGCGCAGGGCGCCCACGCTGCCGAACACCAGCCGGCCAGTCTGGTCCCTGCGGAACGAGGAGAGAATTTCCTTCGTATCCCAAACGCCCTCGCGGCCCGGGAGAATGCTGTCCAATACTTTCGTCGGCAATGGCCGTGTGGCGAGGTTAAAATAGGGCAGATGCACCTGTTCGCGCCGCACGCTTTCCCAGGGACCGGTGCTGTAGGCATCGGTGGCCACCACGACCCAGTCCGCGGTAACGGACGCTTTCGCAGTCGCGACCGTCCATCCGCCTCCCACGCGCCTAACGGAAACGACGCGTGACGAGGCGTGCAGGATCGCACCCGCCCGAACGGCGGCATGGGCCAGCCCGCGGACATAGGCAAGTGGCTGCAGCGTTCCTGCGCGCTTGTCGAGCAACGACCCGGAATAGGCGGCACTGCCGACCCGGGCGGCGGTTTCAGCAGCGCTCAATAGCGTCACGGCTGCGCCGCGCTTTTGCCACTGGCTGGCGCGAGCGATGATTTCCTTCAGACCCGCCTTGCCCACGGCACAGTGCAAGGTGCCGTTGCGCTCGAGCTCGCAAGCGATGCCATGCCTGTCGATCAATTCCATCACGACTTGCGGGCCGTTCCCGAGAAGGTTCAGCAGCCTTTCGCCATGCACCTCGCCCAGTTCTCCTGGAAGATCGTCCGGCATCACCCACATGCCGGCATTGTGTTGGTTTCCACGCAGAACTGAGCCGGTTAGGCGCATAATTTCCATTGAGAATTGAGCCATGTGAACCTTCCCCCAACGCGGTGAGCGACGGGGGCAACGGAGTGAACCACATGGGACTTTTAAACATCATCCGTCGGATGAAGCTGCGCGAGAAGCAGTCGATCCGCGAGATCAGTCGGCATACCGGTTTGTCGCGTAACACGATTGCGAAGTATTTGAACGCTGGCACGATCGAGCCGACGTTCACGGTACCGGAGCGACCGAGCAAGCTTGATCCTTTTGCCGACAAACTGGCGGCCTGGCTGAAGACCGAGGCCGGGAGGTCGCGCAAGCAGCGCCGAACGCTGAAGCAGCTTCATGCCGATCTGGTGGTTCTCGGCTTTACCGGCTCCTATGGTCGGGTTGCCGCCTTTGCCCGTGAGTGGCGGGTTGAGCAGCAGACGACTGGCCGCGGCATATTCGTTCCGCTGTCTTTCCGTGCAGGCGAAGCATTCCAATTCGATTGGAGTGAAGATTATGCCGTGATCGGCGGCGAGCGCACCAAGCTTCAGGTCGCACACATCAAGCTATCGCACAGTCGGGCGTTTCTGGTCAGAGCTTACCTGCTGCAGACGCACGAGATGCTGTTCGATGCCCACTGGCACGGGTTCCGGGTATTCGGCGGCGTACCTGGTCGCGGCATCTACGACAACATGAAGACGGCGGTCGACCGCGTCGGTCGCGGCAAGGAGCGGCAGGTTAACGTCCGCTTCCAGGCGATGACGAACCACTACGTTTTTGCGCCAGAGTTCTGCAACCCGGCTGCAGGATGGGAGAAGGGCCAGGTCGAGAAGAACGTTCAGGATGCCCGACCACGGCTGTGGCAACAGATGCCGGACTTCCCAGATCTGGCGGCGTTGAATGATTGGCTGGAACAGCATTGCCAGGACCTGTGGCGAGAGACGGCGCATGGCACCTTGTTCGGCACGATCGCAGATGTCTGGGCTGATGAGCGGGCAGCGTTGATGGCGTTGCCTACGGCATTTGACGGCTTCGTCGAGCAGAGCAAGCGCGTCTCGCCGACATGCCTGATCACCTTTGAGCGCAATCGTTACAGCGTGCCTGCTTCTTTTGCGAACCGACCCGTCAGCCTGAGGATTTATCCCGAGCGACTGGTCGTTGCGGCCGAGGGCAATATCCTTTGCGAACATGTGCGGATCATAGAACGCAGCCACGACAAGCCACCACGAACGATCTACGACTGGCGGCATTACCTTGCCGTCATCCAGCGCAAGCCCGGTGCTTTGCGCAATGGCGCACCTTTCCTGGAATTGCCACTGGCCTTTCGGCAACTGCAGGACCAGATGCTCCGCCGCCCCGGCGGTGATCGCGAGATGGCCGACATCCTCGCTTTGGTGCTTCATCACGACGAACAGGTTGTCGTCAGGGCTGTGGAACTGGCTCTGGATCAAGGCGTGGCGACCAAGACGCATGTGCTGAACCTGCTGCATCGGTTGATCGACGGCAAGACGACCGACGGTCCCGATATCGACACGCCACAGGCGCTAACCTTGCTGCATGAACCCAAGGCCAATGTAGAGCGCTATGACGGTCTGCGGGTCCGGATCGTAGGAGGTCGTCATGCGTCATGATCCTGCCAGCGCCGCCGTCGTCATCATGCTGCGTAGCCTGAAGATGTATGGCATGTCTCAAGCCGTCACGGACCTGATCGAGCAAGGTGCTCCGGCTTTTGACGCGGCCGTGCCGATCCTGTCCCAGTTGCTGAAAGCCGAGATGGCCGAGCGTGAGGTCCGGTCCATCGCCTATCACATGAAGGCTGCTCGCTTCCCGGCCTACAAGGACATCTCCGGATACGACTTCGCCGCCAGCGAAATCAACGAAGCGACGGTGCGCCAATTGCACAGATGCGAGTTCATCGACGGGGCGCAGAATATAGTGCTTGTCGGCGGACCGGGCACAGGAAAAACACATGTCGCGACCGCCCTCGGTGTCCAGGCGATCGAGCATCACCGCCGCAAGGTCCGCTTCTTCTCGACCATCGAACTGGTCAACGCGCTCGAGCAGGAGAAGGCTAAAGGCAAGGCAGGCCAGATCGCTGACAGCGAATGGGCAACGGTCTTCGGCGACGCCAAGATGACGACGGCTCTTCTCGACCGTCTCACCCACCGTTGCCACATCCTTGAAACCGGGAACGACAGCTTCCGCTTCAAAGCCAGCTCGGCCGCCGCAGCGCAAAAGAGAGGAGAAAAAGCCAGTCACTTGACCAGAGCCTGATCAAAAAACCATACTTAGAGGTGGCTCACTTCTCGGTGGAAAAACCGGCTCAGTTCCGCGTGAAAACCAACAGCCCAGGACGTCACGCTCGTTTACGGCGGCCTGACGCCTGTCCCGCTCACATTCCTCACCGGGATCATGTTCGACGACGAGGGCCGAATTGTCGTCATGGACTGGGACAGGGCCGCCGAAGCATGGCGAAGCCTTGACGGTGCGGACGATGGTCAGCGGTTCCACCTCGAAGGCGTCGATGGCGTCGGGAATGCGACTGAAGTCGTTCTTGCAGTCTCCGTTTCTTACCAGATTCGGTCGGAGAACATTGCCACGACATTCACTCATCCTGTGGTGAGGTTGTCGATCCCCGATCTGAATTCGCCACACTGGTCTCAGGCAAAGCAGAGCGCCTTGGCTAGCCAGTTTCTCGAAGCGGCGAAGGCACTCGAAGCGCGCGGAGTGACCACCATCCATCTTCTGCTCGCGGCACAGAACAGTGTGGTCTTCAATCTGGGCCGCCGCTATGACAAGAGAAACCTCCCAAGCCTGATTGCATACCAGTATGAGGCAGGTAACGAGAAGAAGTATCCATGGGGGGTTCGGATGCCCATCGGTGGTGAACCGCTGCCATCTATCGTGAAAACTTAGGTGACATAGCGCAGCGCCTACAAGACGCGCTATCCGTCAGAAGATGTATGTTTAGACAATCCCCCATGCCCGAAACCTCCCCCTCCCTGTCATCTCCCGCAAACCGAGCTCCAAAACAATCCGCCGCGCCGCCTGTGGCGTCATCTCGAGCGTCCTCGCTACCATTTTTGCCGACACCAATGGCTTCGCCATCACCAGCTCAACCAGTTCCGGCAATTTCGAAGACGTACGGCGCCCGTCCAGCTTCCGCTCCATCATCTTTTTGGCCAGCGCCAACCGGTCATGTTCTTTCATGCCGATCTCTGCGGCCGCGATCAGTCCGTGGGCGATGGCGAGCAGCCTCGTCTCCCTATCCCGATGACGGCGCCGATCGACGGGAATGGTTTTGAGGCCAAGATTGATTGCCGCAAGATGCGCTCCTGAGGTGACACCGGCCTGGCGCAGGATCGACGCGGCCAGTAGCCGGCCGAGCCAGGGCGCGTGCTGCAGCACCGACAGATCGTTCCAGGCATCCAGGGCGACGATGGCCTGCAACACCGCCGGCAAATTTTCGGCCTGACGCAACACAGCGCGCCATTCCTCGAGCCGCGCGTCCTCATCCCAGTCGAGATCGTAGATCATCGGATCTTTCTCTTGGCCGCCGCCACGGCCGAGCCGCGTTGCGTTCTCGATCGCAGCTTCGGAACGGGCCAGGACAGCATCAATGGCGGCATAGTCGACGCCGGGTAAATTCTCCGCGTCATCACCATCGTCCCCCTCCCCTTCCGGATCGATGGCGACCGCTGGCCGAACGACGCCGGCCCGCTCCTCCACCTCCGCGCCGACCGGATTGATGTCCGACGTCTGTCGCAAAGTTCGGATACCCTCTGCCGATAACGCCCAGCCGGGGAGATGGGCGGCAATGCGCCGGCGGCTGCGCAGAACGTCACGGGCGATTGTCAGCTCGTGGGTGGGTGTGCGAATATCGCGGGTGTCATCATGGAGGACGAGGTCTTCGAGATGGACGAGTTCGCCGTCGATCCACAGCGAGGCGCAGGCGTCGGTGAATTGGGATCGCTCGATCCAGCCTGCGCCGACAGGCGAGCGGGCGACGCGCTCATCGAGACGCGTCAATTCGATACCGGCGTCGAAAGCCGGCCGCATCAAGGCTGCCATGCTGATTTTATCGAGATCGTAAGCCATTGAAATCATGGTAAATGATTTCTTACGCGAACGCTATCTTACTATTAGGGTTCCCCACATGATATGATGGCGGGTTCGCGTTCTAACCATCGATAACCAACCTTTATCGATGGTAGTTGATCTGGAGTCGCAAATCAGCAAGAATCGGGGCAAATCACGGTCTCAGAGGCCGCCGAAACCGTCTTTTTGGAGCGCTTGTGGCCAAAGCGAAGACTTCACTGACCGCCGTCGAGCGCCGCGCCGAAGAACTCGACACCATTGCCGCCATGCTGCCAATGGAGCGCCGCGACGAACTGGCCGAGCTGCTCACCGACCAGGATGTGGAAACACTGCGCCATCTCGTCAACCAGGGCATGGGCGACAACACGCTGCGCGCCCTGACTTCGGATCTCGCCTATCTCGAAGCCTGGGGCATGGCCGCCACCGGACGCTCCCTGCCTTGGCCGGCGCCGGAGGCGCTGCTTTTGAAATTCGTCGCCCACCATCTCTGGGACCCGCAGCGGCGTGAGACCGATGCCGATCACGGCATGCCGGCCGACGTCGCCGAGAACCTTCGGCGCCAGGGTTTTCTCAAATCCGCTGGTCCGCACGCGCCGGCGACGGTGCGCCGGCGGCTGGCGAACTGGTCGACGCTGACCAAATGGCGCGGGCTCGATGCCGCCTTCGCCTCCCCTGCCCTCAAATCCGCCATCCGCCTGGCCGTGCGCGCGGTCCCCCGGACCCGGCGCCGCAAGAGCGCGAAAGCCGTGACCGGCGATATTTTGGCAAAGCTTCTCGCCACCTGCTCAACCGACAGCCTGCGTGATGTCAGGGATCGCGCCATCCTGATGGTCGCCTTTGCCTCCGGCGGCCGGCGGCGCAGCGAGATTGCCGGACTGCGACGCGAACAGCTGACCGACGAGCCACCGATCGAGGTGCCCGACGGCCCTCCCCTCCCCTCTATGGCCATCCATCTCGGCCGTACCAAGACCACGACCGGCGAGCAGGACGACGTCGTCTATCTCACCGGCCGACCAGTTGAGGCATTGAATGCCTGGCTGGTGGCGGCGAAGATCGACAGGGGGAGCGTGTTTCGGGCGATCGGGCGGTGGGGCACTGTGTCGCGGCGCCAGATCGATCCGCAGTCGGTCAATGCGATCCTGAAGCAGCGGGCGGAGATGGCAGGGTTGGACAGTGGGGATTTTTCTGCGCACGGACTACGATCGGGGTATCTGACAGAGGCCGCCAACCGCGGTATTCCGCTCCCCGAAGCGATGGAGCAGTCCCGTCATCGATCGGTTCAGCAGGCTTCCAGTTACTACAACAGCGCCGCGCGCCGGACCGGCAAGGCCGCGCGGATGCTGTAAGGCCATACTTCGATAAAGGTGTTAATCACACTCATTTCGTCGGTTGTGTCCGTGCGGTGAGTCTGTTCCCGTTCGGATCGCAAAAGTAGGCGACAAAGGCGCCGTTCGGACGTTCCGCAGGCGGGCTCTTGATCGCTGTGCCGCAACACGTGACACCAGCCTTGTGAACGCTAAAACATGATCCTGGCTCGCCGCGGCGCGTCGGCTTATCCGCTGCTGCGACAGCATCAGGCACCTGGAAGCGTTCGTTTCCATCGCTATCGCCGCTATTGGTTCTGTCTGTCATCGGCGGTACGTATCCTGGTATGTCATAAAATTAAGCTAACCCAGCTACAACGGAAACTCGCTCCCCACCTCGAGAAATAAACCCTTTTGTGGGGGCCCGACTGTTGCAAAATGGCGTGACGGTTTTACGCTGCGGCCGACCTTCACATCCTGGACGACCATCGCGATGAACGAACTTCCGAGACTATCAACCGGCATTTCCGGTCTGGACACCATCCTTGGAGGCGGCCTTGTCGAGGGCGCGTCCTACATCATCCAGGGCCATCCCGGTGCGGGCAAAACCATCTTCGCCAACCAGACTGCCTTTGCCAACCTTTCGCGAGGCGGCAAGGTGCTTTACGTGACACTTCTGGCCGAAACCCACGATCGGCTGTTTCAGTCGCTCGGGACGCTCGAGTTCTTCGACACCGCCCAGCTCGGGACCTCAATCACTTATATCAGCGTCTTCCAGACGCTCAGGGATGAAGGCCTGTCTGCCGTCGTGAGCCTGATCCGCCAGGAAATCGCCAGAAAAAAAGCCACGCTGCTCGTTTTTGACGGCCTTTTGAGCGCCCGCGATCGCGCCGATACACAGCTTGACGTCAAAACCTTCATCGCCGAAGTCCAGACCCAGGCAGCATTCGTCGGATGCACCGTGCTTTTCCTCACCAGCACCCGGATTACGGAAGATAGCCCCGAACACACCATGGTCGACGGCGTCATAGAGCTCAAGGATGAGCTATCTGGTGTCAGAGCCGCACGTCGGCTGCAGGTCAAGAAGTCGAGAGGAAGTGCCGCTCTCGGCGGCTACCACCAGTTCGAGATCACCTCGGCCGGCATGACCGCATATCCACGCATGGAAGCAATGCTTGCACCGATGGTTGCTGCGGATGATCATGGCTCTCCCCCTCCCCTCTCGAGCGGCACAAATGGGCTGGATCGGTTGATGGGTGGCGGCCTGCCTCGGAGCTCAGTCACGCTTATGTTCGGTCCTTCCGGCTGCGGAAAGACCGCAATGGGCCTCAACTTCTTAAGCCAGGCAAGCAACGAAGAGCCTGGACTACACTTTGGTTTCTACGAAACGCCGGAACGCCTGCGGGCCAAAGCCAGTGCCTTGGGCGTCGATCTCGATACGCCCCTTAAGTCCGGCGCCTTGGAAGTGATCTGGAACCCGATGACCGAGAACCTGCTCGACAAGCTCGGGCACCGTCTCCTCGATGCGATCTGGAGGCGCGGCGTCAAGCGCCTGGTGATCGATGGTTTGGGCGGCTTCGAGCGCGCCGCCGTCTATCAACCGCGGCTCGTTGAATTCTTTGCAGCGCTTATGAACGAGATACGCAGGCTTGGAGTTACCACTATTGCGACCTGGGAACTTCGGGATTTGTTTGGCCCGACTGTGGCGGTCCCGGGCTCGGACATTTCAAGCCTCCTGGATAATCTGGTGATGCTGCGCCATGTAGAGATCGACTCGCGGTACAAGCGCACCATATCGGTGCTCAAGGTCAGGGATAGTGCCTATGAGCCGGTCATTCGGGAGATCGAGTTTGGACCACATGGGATAGCGGTTTCCGCACCGCTCGAGGCCGTGACTGGCGCAGCCACCGGCGTGGCGACACCCTCACGGAATTGATTTTGACGTTTGGCTGAAAGAGCATGAGCAGCAGCAGATGCCATTGATCGTAATCGCCGAGGACGAGTTTCTGATCGCTGACGTTCTGGCCATCATGCTGGAAGATGCCGGTTACGAAGTCGCCACGGCATCACACGGCAGGTCAGCCCTGGCTCTCGTTCGCGAAAAGCGTCCTTCGCTGGTAATTACAGATTTCATGATGCCGTTGATGACCGGGCTTGAACTGGCTCACGCAATGCGTGGGGATCGGGAGCTCGCGCACATTCCGATCATCCTGACGAGTGGAGCACAGGGAAGCATCGGTCGCGCCAATCCAGACGTCTTCGATGTCGTCCTCGACAAGCCCTACAACGAGAAGAAGTTGATCGCAGCAGTGAAAGCGCTCCTGACGGAACCAGATTGATCAGGAGCAAGATGCGGATTTTGCATCAGAAGGCGGAACAGGTTCCCCTGCCGGGTGTTGTGAGCCTATGACACAGGAAACTGAAAGAGACTTAGCAAAGATCATCGGGCGCTATGCACGCGATCCCGTTGCCGCGCGGCAACTGCAAAGGCTTAGCGTCTTCTCGCTTCCCGCGGACTCGACGGCGATGTTTCAAGGATTGCTGAAGAAGTTGGAACAGAGGGAGCGAGCTCAGTCGGGTGCTTCTACCTGACGTCATGCGCTCTGCGGCCTCCACGCAACCGAAGAGCAGAGCAGCGCGCCGCCATCAGGACTGGCTGTCAGCGGGCACAGATTGAGGCTCGTGTACCCGCCAGTCCCTCACACCAAACGCCTGATCGGAAACCTGTCCTCGCCGTAGTGATGAAGCCGAGTATGATGGCGCCTGCATTAACCACCGTACTCTCAAAGGCTCGTCCTTTTGATCGTGATGGGCGTCAACCGCCCTAACGCCGCAAACGTCGCGGGTTTCCTTGTCGAGTTCGCCTTCCTTGAGGGCCCGCTGCACAGCGAGGTGCGCTTCGTACTTGCCAGGGTTGACTCGGCGCCAGTTCGCCTGCCGGGTGTCGGTTTTCAGCATTGTACAAACGCCCTTTGTCAGTCCTTGCAAACTCTGCACCACAAGGTGGCCCGTTTCAAAAAGCGGCACGGGCAAGCCGAGAGGCGGACCCAATTTTATCGCTTTATTATCCCCGGTCTCGGTGTGTAGCTCTTAAACATTGTCATCACCCGATCCCGGGACACGATGGACGGCCGGAGCATGCTATGATCCCTCTATTCCCTTGATCTTCCCGTACTGCGCGGAGGAAAGCCCAACCGATCGCGACGATAGCTGCAACGCGATGGTGGGACGTCGACTGAGTTCCTATCCCACCATTCACCGAAGCCGCATCCAGGTCCCACGGTATAAGCCAGCGCTCGTCCTTCGCATGGTCCTCGGCAAAATCCAGGAGCAAAGGCTGACGGAAAGCATCAAGGCGTCGCTAGACATCCTCTCTGCCACAGCCATACGACTCGGTCGCTGATACCATTTCTCCAGAACTGAACGGAGACGATCGTTTGCTGCAGAGTCGCCACTATTCGCGCTCTGGCGCGGGTCCGCAACAATCGTTCGATCATGTCGTCAGCCGCCCATGGCGAGAAATCCTTCCAAGGAGGGCCGCCTCGCTAGCAATCACTGTCCTCTATCTGGCAGCCAATGCCACGCCCATTGCCCCGATAAGACGATCATCAAAAAATATGAGATCGGTGGGTCTTGAGCCATCCCGACGAGACAAGACCGCGAACGACAAAGCTCAATGCGGTGAGAGTGTAAAAAGTGACATTCTCGGCCATTGTCTTAACGCCGCCAGCGGTTTCCCTGAGGCCTTCCCCACTGGCGAAGGCTGGCTGTACCTTCCGAGTCCAACTTGACAGCCGTGCAAAATTGCACTTTTCCACGCGAAATCAGAGGGATACGCCGAGCCAAGGTCGTTTTTTCGTGGCCTCAATTCGCCGTTAAGGCTCTGTTAACTAAAAACAGTTTGCCGAACAGGTAGAATCGCCGGTATTAATAACGCTTATTGAGCTGCGTTTGAGCTAAAAGCGTTATTCTGGAATCGGCTGTATGAACATGGAAATCAACATCGAGGCATCGGATTTCGATCAGGAAATTCTCCAGCAGGGAGAATTGATTTCTGACAATTTGAACATGCTCCGATTGGAGCAATATCCGCCAGACGCAGAAAAAGGTCTACGCTCTTTCTCGCTGGCTGAAGTCGCAGATTATCTCGGCGTCACTCAAAACCACATTAAGAAGCTCCACCTCGAAGGCAAGGGGCCAGTTCCTGCGACAACCTCGTCCGGCCGCAGAACCTACACTGCCGTGCAGATGCTGGAACTGCGCCACTTCCTCGACAAGAACGGGCGCAGCGATTTCAAGCGCTATGTGCCTCATCGCAGGGCAGGGGAGCCGTTGCAGATCGTCTCGGTCGTCAATTTCAAAGGCGGCTCCGGCAAGACAACAACGACTGCCCACCTCGCTCAATATCTGGCTCTTACCGGTCATCGTGTTCTTGCCATCGATCTCGATCCCCAGGCATCGCTGACTTCACTTCACGGCATTCAGCCTGAGCTCGACAAAAATCCGTCTCTCTTCGAAACGCTCCGTTACGACGACCAGCGCAAGTCGATCAAGGAAATCATCCAACCGACGAACTTTCCCGGGCTCGACATTATCCCGGCAAATCTTGAGCTGCAGGAATACGAGTATCAGACGCCACTTGCGGCATCGAACAAATCGTCCCCGGAGGGGAGGTTGTTTTTCACGCGCATTTCCAGCGCCCTCAAAGAAGTCGATGATCGTTACGATGTGGTTGTGATCGACTGCCCTCCGCAACTCGGTTATCTTACCCTGACCGCGCTGACGGCCTCGACCTCCGTCCTCATTACCGTCCATCCGCAGATGCTTGACATCATGTCGATGAGCCAATTCCTTCTCATGCTAGGCGGGATCCTTGAATCGATCAAAGGAGCAGGTGCACGCGTCAGGCTGAACTGGTTCAGGTACCTGGTCACACGATATGAACCGACCGATGGCCCCCAAGCTCAGATGGTCGGTTTCATGCAGGCCATGTTCTCGAAGCGCATGCTGCAGAACCACATGCTGAAATCCACCGCCATTAGCGATGCCGGCATTACGAAGCAGACGCTTTACGAGGTGGAAAAGAATCAGTTCACGCGATCGACCTACGACCGCGCGCTTGAGTGTCTGAATGCGGTCAATGGCGAAGTCACAAGCCTCATCCACAAGGCATGGGGGCGCAAATGACGGGACCTTTTGACAGCCGTGCAGAAGCGTTAAATCTATCAGCAAATCATCGACTTGAAGGCGTTAGGGAGGCAAACAATGGCTAGAAACCATTCTTTGGCAAAGTTCGTGCAGCCAACGGCCGAAGAGCACCAGCGGACGGCTGACACTCGCGCGGAGTATACCCGCCGTGGTGCTTCACGTTCCATGATGCAGTCGCTCGACGAGCTGGCCGAGACTTCGATTCGCATGCTCGAAGGCGAGACGGTGGTCCCACTCGATCCAGAGTTGCTCGAAGGTTCATTCGTTGCCGACCGCATCGGCGATGATCAAGAAGACTATGTCCAGCTTCGCGAAGCCATTCGTCAGTCGGGCCAGTCAACCCCGATCCTCGTACGTCCCCATCCTGACGCCGAGGGGCGATATATGATCGTCTTTGGGCATCGTCGTGCCCGCGCCGCGCGGGACCTTCAGATCCCAGTCCGGGCCGTGATCAAGCCCCTGGAAGACATCGCCCATGTGATAGCCCAGGGTCAAGAAAACACCGCCCGCTCCGACCTGACCTTCATCGAGAAGGCACTCTTTGCCAGAAAGCTCGTCGCCAATGGCATGAGCAAAGATGTCGTGAAAATCGCCCTAACGATCGACGATACCCTGCTTTCAAGAATGCTGGCTGTCGCTGAGTCCATTCCCGAGTCCGTCCTTGACGCTGTCGGCGCTGCAAAAGGCGTCGGACGCGATCGCTGGGAAGAATTGAAAAAGCTTGTTCAGGTTCCAGCCAATGCTGACAGGGCGTGTGCATTTATTCTCGCAGCCGATTTCCGTCACACTGCAGAGGCCGAGCGATTCAACGCACTTCTAGGCGAACTTAAAACAGCAAAGAAGCCGAAGAAAAAGAAGGACGCGTCTCCGTCCGTCCGTCAGTTTGAGGTTGCCGCGAAATCCGTTGCGGTGACGACCAAGTCGTCCGGAAGAACATTTACGCTCGCGCTGACATCAAAAGATGCGTCAAAATTCGGAGCGTTTCTATCAGACCAGCTGGAGTCGCTCTATCAGACGTTCCAGCGTGAAGTACAGACTGAAGCAGGAGATTAACCGCAAAAGAAAAAGGCCCCCCAAACGTTGCCGTCGTGGAAGCCTTCCTCTGTATGTAGCAACCAGAGAATCGCATTTTCACGAATCCCCGTCAAGAGTCTTGGCACCGTTTCGGTGAACGAATTTCTTTTGCCTACGTAAAGGTGGAAGAACATGGATGCCGCATGCATAACGACGCCCTTTGGGCGGCGGGCGATGACGTTTGCCTTGCTGACAAAGCATAGGCAAGCCGAGAAAGCCTCGCCAGACATCAAGCGTAACAAGTGGAAGCTCTTTCGAGCCGTCTGCGAGGCTCGCCATGACCTTCACGTCAGTGACCGCTCTCTAACGGTCCTGGACGCGTTGCTGTCATTTTATCCTTCGGACGAGCTCTCCGCCTCGAACAGCATGATCGTGTTTCCGTCCAACGCTCAGCTTTCTATCCGGGCGCGCGGCATGACTGCTGCGACGCTCAGACGGCATCTAGCCGCGCTCGTCGATGCGGGCCTCATCCTGCGCAAGGACAGCCCCAACGGAAAGCGTTATGCTCGCAGGGGGAGGGCAGGGGACGTCAGAGAAGCCTTCGGGTTCAGCCTAGCGCCGCTTTTGTCTCGTGCGCAGGAGATTGAGACAATTGCCGGCCGCATCGCCGCCGATCGTGAACTTCTCCATTCCACTCGAGAGAAAATTAGTCTTTGCCGGCGTGAGATCACCAAGCTCATTCAGCTAGCACGGGCAGGTACTGTCGAAGGTGACTGGGCAGAGCTTCACGACCTCTTTCGCTCGTTCTTGTCATCCCTTCCTCGGCGCCCGTTGCTTGATCAGCTTCAGGCGGTGCTGATGCAATTGACAGGACTCCGTATGCGGATCATCAACTTGTTGGAAGAACACGATAAATCACAAAAAATGTGCGCCAATGAATCTCAGAATGAGCGCCACATACAGGATTCACATACATATTCCCATTTTGAATCTGAAAACGATGATGAAGTCTCAAGCAACCGGGCTTCATCTTCGAGATCTGAGTTTAATGATGCCTTCGGATGCCACGAGAAGCGCCACCCAACCAGCAAAGATAACGTTGAGCCATGTGTTTCGTTAGATATGGTGCTGCGGGCTTGCCCAGAAATCACACACTTTGGGCCAGGAGGTTCTATCAAAAGCTGGAGAGAGCTTGTGGCAGCAAGCTCGATCCTTGGTTCCATGCTCCAGATCAACCAGCCCGCCTTTCAAACCGCGTGCCGGACTATGGGCCCGGAGAATGCAGCCGTCGTTATCGCGTGCATTTACGAGAGGGGAGGGGGCATCAACTCAGCCGGAGCTTATCTCAGGGACTTGAGCCGGCGGGCGGCCGTCGGTCAGTTTTCCGTCGGGCCGATGCTCCTGGCACTTGTTCGGACAAGACCAGGCGCGATAGTCTGAGAACGGAAAGTCAGACTGTTTTCAGACCCTGTTAGCGTAAAATCTACCCAGGCCTGCACTTCAGCAGGCCGTGCAGCCGGCGGGGTGTTGGGTAGGTGTGATTTTTGCGTGTTGCAGTCTGGGCCCAGGTTCTCAGGTACAGATCCCTGTTGGCAAACGAGGGTATATCGTTTGAGAAGCGACTGGGGTGGCGCTCGACTTCGGCTCAAGACGCGGTGGCTGACGTGTGCTGCATTTTTCTGCGGCCGAGAACGCTCGCACGGATCTGCTCCTGCTCCTGCTTTTGTCGTTCCTGCCGTCGAGGAGGGGGAGGGTGAAGACGGTTCTGAGTTTCGCTCACCGCCTGTTGCCTTGCTTTAGACTTAGAAAACGGTTCGGCGCTGTCATGCGATCTTCTTCTCAGGCTCCAGCGGCCTACCCTCGGCTTCCAAGTCTATTTCTGCGACGCCTTCCGCCTTGAGACGGGAATAAAGCTTGAAGCTGGCTCTCCCTCAGCGCGTCCGCTCTCAAAGGCTGATGAGTCGCTACCGTGCGCCTGACTACCCGTCGCTGGTTCGGCATTGAGATCGTCGAGACCGGGATCCATTTCCGAGGCTTCGATATGCACGACATCCGTATTCGAAAAGATTTCCAGTCAAATAAACTCGGCGCTGACGGTGGCTCATGGGCACGCTCCGTTTTCGTCAAATCCAGGTTTCAAGAACGCCATGCCATAGGCATAGGCGGCCGGCTACTACTACGTTCGGCCAGGCGCAGCGGTCAGGCGGCGCGATTGTTTTCGAAGGAGGGTATAACGCCGCCTTCGCTGCTCTGGCGGAATCTGAAGAGACTAAAATGCGATTATCCGCTGGAGCGTTGGGTTATAGAGAAGGTGGCTATAATTCGTGTCCTGGAATTTCTCACAGGCAGTTCGCCTGATTTCTTCTACGACATCGTTCCAATCGCGTGGGACAACGTAGCCGCGCGGACGCGCCATTTGACGACGCCGCCCCGAAGGCACGGCGTGGGTTGATCTGGCAGAATGTGAAGGCTAGGCTGCCGCTCCACAGCAAGTGCAAACACACGAGGATGTCATGCCGACTGGCAAGGTTAAGTTTTTCAATCAGGACAAGGGCTTCGGCTTCATCACGCCGGAAAGCGGAGGACCCGATGTCTTCGTCCATGTCTCCGCGCTCCAATATGGCGACGCATTGAAGGAAGGTCAGAGCGTCTCCTACGATCTCGGCCAGGATCGGAAGACCGGCAAGTCGAAGGCGGAAAACGTCAGACCACTCTGATCTGCACGAGAGATATATTATCGCAAGACACAACTGATCGCGGGGGGCCCACCAAGGCGTCCCGTTTTTCTAAGACCTATAGGCCTGGCGACCGAACTGCCGCTCGCACTCAAACCCGTCAGTGGTTGGTGACGCTCGCGACAGGCTAGGCAGCTTTCGGCGGAGGGTTTGTCGTTTGAACCCTCTGGGCGCCGCCTTTGGATCTGCTTGCGACCTTTGGCTTTACTGCCTTGTCGGCGCTGGTGGCCTTCTTCGCGCGCGGCTTCTTGGCCGGCTTGCTGGTGGCGTCAGCACTCGCGGCGATTTCCTGAAATGCCTGAAGCCAGTGCCTCATATCCTCGCCATGAGGCCGGCCTTCCCGCTCCCAGATCTCATAGGCGCGCCGTCTGATACGGTCTTCCTCGACTGACATCGTCGTCCTCCACTTGCTCATCCTGTCCGGATGAGACAGATGGCACTGCAGCCCGCGGTGACAACGGCGCCAATGGTTTTCTCGGCTCGGCCGCCATCACGAAATCGCGATTTTCGGCTCCATCCTGACGTTTGCTCCGACCCTATGTCGGTCAACCCCCTCCCTTCCTCAGGTCTCGGCCCGCCTTGGGCGAGCTCGATCGTTTCAGGCATGGTTAACCATGTTTGCGAAGCACATGGCTTTTGGAGAATTCCAGGTGACCGCCGGTCGACGACCGAAGCTCGAAAAGTAGGCTGATCCCCATGCCCTTTCGGCCTGCCCAGGCACTCTGGTCATTGGGAACTCCTGACTGGCTTGCGCATTATCGTGCTGCTGCAACAAGGACAGTCTCATGGACCATCAGACGCTACTCGCAACCACTTTCGCCTTCGCATCCTTCGCGCTTGTCTGGTGGCAAACGAGAGCCTGATGGCTCACACCTGGCGGCGGAAAGGTCGCTGGCCGTCCATCACTGCGGCCGGACCGTCCTAGCCTTTCCCGGCATGCCTGCTCGCGCTGCCATTGCTGCGATAAAGCGCCATCAGCATCGGTCCAAGCGAGAATTCACCGCGTGCAGTCTTCGCCGTCAGATCCCTGAGATAGCCACCCGCCGAATTTATGTGCCCGGCCCGTTCCAAAATACAGGCAATCGCGACGGCGGCATTCTCCGCCCCCATGACCTCGCAGGCCTCCTGATAGGCCGACGGGCTGACACCCAGCATCGAGCGGACGGTGATCGCAGCACTCATCAATTCGCGCCAGCTGCCGATGCTTCCACCCTGGCCATAGTCGGCAATCGCCGGGCAAGCCTGCAGGACCATGCCCAAAGGGAATGCCTTTATCGGTTCGGCAACCGGCCTGATCTTGTAACCCGGCTTTTCGCCCTGCTCTTTTTCGGAGCGAGGTTCAAGTTCATTGATAGATTCGGTATGTGAATTCTGTATGTGACGTTCAAAATGGACATCATTGCCGTCTGAATTTTGATGATTTTGCTGGAAATCCAGCTGGTTGATGACTTCTTCGTGCAGCATCTCCATCTCTTCAAGGATCGGGGCGATGTCTGCAATGGCGGGCGTGCGTGGAATCCGCGCGAGAAGTGCCACGAACTGGCTCTCGATGTAGCTCCAATTCCCCGGGGCGCCCTCTGCCATCGCTGCGGAGATCAGCTTGCGAATATCGCGCCGGCAGAGCGAAAGGTTCTCCTTGACGATCTGGAAACGTCGGCGCTCGGCCGCCACGCTTTGGGCAAGTGAAGCCAGTTCCTCCGATCGGGAGAGCAGCGGCGCAACGGAGAAGCCGAAGACCTGTTTTAGTTCGCCTGCTCCGTCACGGCGTGCGTAGCGCTTGCCGTTTGGGCTATCCTTGCGCACGATCAGTCCGGCATCGACGAGCGCGGCCAAGTGGCGGCGCAGCGTCGTGCCGGCAATGCCATGGGCGCGCACGCTGAGCTGCGCATTCGACGGGAATACGACGAGACCGATCTCCTCGGAAAGCTCATTGCTTGGCAGGAAGGTCAGGAGCGCGTCAAGGACGGCGAGCGCGCGATCCTGGACATCAAGCAGCGAACGGGCCTCGCAGACGTCGCGAAACACCTTCCATTTGTCGACCGACTTGCCTGGTTTGATCGTAGCAGCGTCCAGCTGCCCTTTCACCAAGGCAAGCGACATCGGCCGCCGCCCAAAGGGCGTCGTTACCTTATGCGTTTGCATTTTTCTCTCACCTTCTGTCGGGCAAAAGAAATCCGCTCACCAAAATTCGGTGCCAAAGACTCTTGACTGTGATTCGGGGAAGTGCGATTCTCTGGGTGCTTAGATCAGAGGAAGGCTTCCACGACGGCAACGTTTGGGGGCCTTTTTCTTTTGCGGTTCAGTCTCCTTTGTTTCCCTCCTCGGCGAGGAACTGCTCATAGAGCGCGTCCAGCCGGTTGGAGAGGAATTCACCGAAACGGCCGGCATTCTTTGCCTTCATCGACATCGAAAACGCCTTGCCGGTATTCTTGATCTCGGCCTGCACCGCCTTGTCGCGCGGCTGCCAGGTCGCCTTGCCAGCTCCCGCCTCGACCTTTCGGACGGGCCTGGCCGATTTGTTGAGGGCACCGTAAAGCCGCGAGAATCGCTCGTCGGATGGCAATTCGCCAAAACCGGACGACTGCAGGACCTCGGAGACCTTCGCCTCATTGGAGGCCTTGCCGACGAGAAGAGACAGCTCGAGCCAACGTTCGCGTCCGACGCCCGGAGCAGAACCCAGCTGCTGGATCGTCGAAGCCGAGATCCGTTCGGTCACCGACATCATCTTGGAGATCGATGCAGCATTGGCGGCAAGGGCCGCTGCAATCACATCTCGATCGTAACCGAGATCCTCCAGCCGGCGGGCAAACAGCGCGCGCTCGATGAAGGTGAGGTTGGCGCGGGCGGAATTTTCCTGACCCTGGGCAATGACATGGGTACGGTCGTCGATCGGCTTGACGACAGCCCTGACTTTGCGTCCGAGCTCGCGCGCAGCCCTGAGGCGCCGATGGCCGAAGACGACCTGATAACGACCTTCTGCCGACCTGTGGGGGCGCACCAGAATAGGGGTATCCTGACCGCGAACGCGGATTGCTTCTTTGAGGTCATCGAACTCGGCATCGTCCTCCGAGATCCGGTCCTGGACGAAGGAGGCATCGACCTGATCCGGATCGAGCTCGAAGATCGCCTCGCCCTCCAAAAACTTGTCGGCCTGCTTTGCCAAATCGTCCAGAGAACGCACCAGCGACTTGCCGGCGCCGCGCATCGGGTAGTTTGTGACAGTTGGCGGATCATTCGGGAGATCGACCAGGCCCTGAAGCAGGTTCTTGCGCGCCATCTCAATGCCTCCAATCGGCAACTAGCGAATTGAATTTGCGAGCGAAATCCTCGTTTTTGTCAGCTGACAAATCAGCGCCCCCATGATTGATGCACGAGAGCGGCGATTTCAGCGTTGACGGCATCCAGAGATTCCACGGCTCGATCATAGGTTCCTCGGTTCATCGAAGCCCGCTCGACCTCATAAAGCGTCTGCTTGGTAATGCCGGCATCGGAGACCGCGGTCGACTTCAGCATCTGATGTTTCAGCATGAACTCGTGAAACATGGTCTGCATGAAACCCACCATCTGCGCCTGGGGCACGTCGGTCGGCTCATAGCGGGTGATCAGATATCGGTACCAGGACAGATTGACCTCGGCGCCTGCGGCCCGGATCGGTTTGAGAATGCCGCCGAGCATCAGCAGGAACTGCCCCATAGACATGACATCGAGCATCTGCGGGTGGATGGTGATCATGACGCTCGTTGCCGCCGTCAGCGCTGTCAGCGTCAGGTAGCCGAGTTGAGGGGGGCAATCGACCACGACGACATCGTATCTGTCATCCACTTCGGCAAGCGCCCGTGAGATGCGGGTGAAGAAGGTCTTGCCCTCATTCGACGACTTGTCGGCCATTGCAAGCGGCGTGTCGTACTCATATTCCTGCAGGTCGAGATTGGCAGGCACGATATCGAGACCGGGGAAGTTCGTCTGCCGGATGATATCGGACAAAGGCATCTTGTTGCCATCGTAGCGAATGGCGTCATAAATCGATGATATCTGATCGAGTTCCGGCTGAAAGCCATGCAGCGAAGACATCGAGGCCTGCGGGTCGAGGTCGACGGCAAGCACGCGATGACCCGTCAACGCTAGATATTGCGCCAGGTGGGCGGCCGTCGTGGTTTTGCCAGAGCCGCCCTTGAAGTTCACTACAGCAATCACCTGCAGCTTCTCCCCGGGGCGCCGATGCGGGACAAACATCCGGCTCTCGGATCGTCCATGCGCGTCGAGATACTGCCTAAGTTCGAGCATCTGCTCGGCCGTATAGGAGCGACGGCCCGAAGAGGACGTCTGCGGGGAGGGGCCTTTTCCCTCGAGATGCAGCTTCTTCAAGGTGCTTTGCGAGACGCCGACATAATTGGCGACTTCGGCGAGCGAAAAGCTTCGCAGAGTCTTCTTGGCGTTCGGCGGAAATCGCTGCACGCTCAGAAGATGGAGCTTCTGTGAGATCAGATCGCCCTGTTCGAGGATCTGATCCTCAAAGTTCATGGGCCTGCTCACGGAAGGCTTCGAATTAGCGTTCATCACGATCGATCGTCCAGATAACGATTTTGAGGCTAAAAACCCGTTTGAACCGTTATTATGGCCGATTCTATCGTGGCGGCAAGGCGATTAGGGTTACCAGGTTGTGAATCAAACTTCAGCCATTGATGGCACCCAGCAATTTCAGGCGGGCGATTCATTCACCTTTCCAGTAACTTAACCTTGATGCCCGTTGAAAGCCATAGTGAAATTTAGCTCACCACATGTGGCAGGATAAAAAGCCCGTTTTCGTCGGATCGGGCAACAGTGCTGCGACTCACTCCCCCTCGCATGTGAGGGTCTGACATTCACCGCCGATCGTGATCTCAATGCCTTGTCTCAACTGGCACGGAGGATCGAGTATGTATGTGAGGGCGATAGGACCGGATGACGCAGCATCACAGTCATCTCTTCTCGACAGTATGTTCCGTCTCAGAGCCCGGGTCTTCCACGCGCGGCTCGGTTGGCAGGTCAAGGTCGAGGAGGGGAGGGAACACGACCTCTTTGACACACTCGGCCCTGTCTATATCGTGGTCGCCGACGATGGAAACGCCGCGATTGCTTCGGCGCGTCTCCTTCCGGCCGTAGGACCGACGATGCTCGCCGACGTCTTCTCGACGCTTCTGGGCGGCAAGCCGTTTCCCGCTCATGCAAGGATGGTCGAGAGCTCCCGCTTCTGCGTCGACACGCACGCGGATGCCGAGACATGTGGTCGTTTCGGATTGAACGGCGCGACGGTCTTCCTGTTTGCCGGTATCCTTGAGTGGTGTCTGATCAGTGGTGTCAGCGAGATCGCCACCGTGACTGATATCCGGTTCGAACGTATCCTGAAGCGAGCTTCCTGGCCGCTTGCGCGCTACGGCGAACCGCAATTGATCGGCGACGTGCGAAGCGTTGCCGGAAGCCTGCCGGTGACGCGGTCGCATTTCGAGGCGATAAGGCCTCCATCCTATCGATCGGTATTTTCCGCGAGCCTTTGCAACGCGGCCTAGGCGCTTTGGATGGAAACCCGCTCCTTATCGCGGCTGGTCCGCAAGCTCGAAGATGCGCTCGGCCCCGTCGTCTGCCGCGCGCTCGCCGATCCAATGGTGAGCGAGATCATGCTCAACCCGGACGGACATTTATTCATCGAGCGGCTCGGCGAGGGCATCGCCGCCGTGGGTATCATGGAACAGGGTGCGGCCGAGATCGTCATTGGCGCCGTCGCCCATATGCTGAATTCGCAGGTCGACACGACGCGGCCGATCGTCTCGGGCGAACTGCCGGTCGGCGGACATCGCTTCGAGGGAATCCTGCCGCCAGTCGTGACCGCGCCTGCCTTCTCGATCCGCAGGCGAGGCTCCCGGCTGATCGGTCTGGACGACTACGTCAGTTCGGGCGCAATGACCGCCTGGCAAGCGCGTAGCCTGCGCGAGGCCGTCCGGTCGAGGCGCAACATCGTCGTTTCCGGCGGCACCGGCTCCGGCAAGACGACGCTTGCCAATGCGGTCATCGCCGAGATCGCGACAAGTGCACCGGGCGATCGCCTCGTCATTCTCGAGGACACGTGCGAACTCCAGTGCGTCGCCGCAAACGCGTTGTCGCTGCACACCAGCGATCATGTCGACATGGCAAGGCTCCTCAAAAGCACGATGCGCCTGCGACCCGACCGCATCATCGTCGGAGAAGTGCGCGATGGGGCAGCCCTCACTCTTTTGAAGGCATGGAATACCGGCCATCCAGGCGGCGTTACCACGCTTCATGCCAATACGGCATGTTCGGCCCTTCAGCGCCTCGAACAGCTCACCGCCGAAGTCAGTCGCCAGCCCATGCAGGCTGTGATCGGCGACGCAGTCGACCTGGTCGTCTCGATCGAACGGACACCGACCGGCCGACGCATCAAGGATCTTCTGCACGTAAAGGGCTTTGCCGACGATCACTACCATATCGATTTCAATCCGGAGGAACGACATGCAGCTTAGGACCCGCGCCTACCTCATCGTACCGGCATTTCTCGTCCTCCTAGCCGTCGGCCAGCCGGCCTTGGCGGGATCGGCAGGCGGCCTGCCCTGGGAGGCGCCGCTCGAGCAAATCCAGCAATCGATCACCGGGCCGGTTGCCGGTTTTATCGCGCTTGCCGCTGTCGCAGTTGCCGGCGGCATGCTGATCTTCGGCGGAGAACTTAACGATTTCGCGCGGCGCCTCATGTATGTCGTCCTCGTAGCCGGCGTCCTGTTGGGCGCGACCCAGATCGTCGGCCTTTTCAATGCGACCGGCGCTTCGATCGGGTTTTCGCAGGACAAGCCTTTCCAACAGGGCAGGGGAGGGGAGGCGTGATGACGGCACCCATTTCAGGCCTGCAGGCGAACCGCATCCATCGCGCGCTGTCGAGGCCGAACCTCTTGATGGGCGCCGACCGCGAACTGGTCCTTATCGCCGGGCTCGCGGCGATCATCCTCATCTTCGTCGTCCTGACAGTCTATTCGATTCTGATCGGGATCACGATCTGGATCGCCCTCGTCGGCCTGCTGCGGCAAATGGCAAAGGCCGACCCGATGATGCGCAAGGTGTATTTACGCCATCTCCGCTACCGACCCCATTACCGGGCGACGTCGACGCCCTGGCGCCGAGGGTGAGGCGACCATGGTAGATCTTCGCTTTTACCGCCACGCTGGACCATCCTTTGCCGATCTGCTTCCTTATGCAGGTCTCGTCGACGAGGGCGTCCTTCTCCTAAAGGACGGATCATTGATGGCAGGCTGGTATTTTGCCGGGCCGGACTCCGAAAGTTCGACCGATGCCGAGCGCAACGACGTGGCACACCAGATCAATCATGTTCTGGCGCGTCTTGGATCAGGCTGGATGATCCAGGTCGAGGCGGTCCGTGTGCAGACCGCCAACTATGCTGCACCAGAGCGCTCGCATTTTCCCGATCGCGTGACGCGTGCGATTGATGAGGAGCGAAGGCGCCATTTCGAAGCAGAACGCAATCACTTCGAAAGCCATCATGCCATCGTCCTCACCTATAAGGCGCTCGAGCCCCGCCGATCGGTCCTCAGCAAATATATCTATTCCGACGCCGACAGCCGAAAACAGAGCCACGCCGACGTCGCGCTGACATACTTCAACCGAGCCGTCCGCGAGATCGAGCAATATCTGGCAAGCAGCCTGTCGATCCGCAGAATGCGGACACGTCGACCATCGACATCTGAGCGGAGCCAGGCCCGCTACGATGAACTTCTGCAATTTGTCCGTTTCTGCATGACGGGCGACAATCACCCCGTCCGGCTGCCAGATATACCCATGTATCTGGACTGCATCATAACGGCCGAACTCCAGCACGGTCTGACGCCCAAGATCGACAATCGCTTCGTGTCCGTCGTTGCAATCGACGGACTGCCGGCGGAAAGCTGGCCAGGCATCCTCAACCGCCTCGATTTGATGCCTCTTAGCTATCGCTGGTCATCCCGCTTCATCTTTCTCGACGCCGAAGAAGCAAGAGACAGGCTGGAGCGAACCAGAAAAAAGTGGCAGCAGAAGGTGAGGCCATTCTTTGACCAGCTGTTCCAGACACAGAGCCGTGCTGTCGACCAGCACGCCCTCTCGATGGTTGCGGAGGTGGAAGATGCGATCGCCGAGGCCTCATCCGAGCTGGTATCCTACGGCTATTACACCCCCGTCATCCTGCTTTTCGATGAGGAGCAGGATCGCCTGGAAGGCCATTCAGAAGTGGTGCGCCGCCTGATCCAGGCCGAAGGCTTCGGAGCCCGGATCGAAACGCTCAATGCAACGGAGGCCTATCTCGRCAGTCTGCCTGGCAATTGGTACTGCAATGTGCGCGAGCCGCTGATCACAACCCGTAACCTGTCCGACCTCGTACCGCTGAATTCAGTCTGGACGGGAAGCGCCACCGCACCCTGTCCTTTCTATGAACCGGATGCACCCCCGCTCATGCAGGTGGCGTCCGGTTCGACGCCATTTCACCTCAACCTTCACGTCGATGACGTGGGGCACACGTTAATCTTCGGTCCGACAGGCTCTGGCAAGTCGACGCTTCTTGCGCTGATCGCAGCCCAGTTTCTTCGCTACAGGGAAGCGCAGCTTTTCGTCTTCGACAAGGGCTCGTCGATGCTGCCGCTGACACTTGCTGCGGGTGGCGATCACTACGAAATTGGTGGAGAAGAGGCAAAGGAGCTCTCGTTCTGCCCGCTCGCTTCGCTTTCCAGCGAGACCGATCGCGCCTGGGCAGCCGAATGGATCGAAACGCTGGTCGGCCTGCAGGGCATCAGGGTCACGCCGGATCATCGCAACGCCATTTCAAGACAGGTCGCACTGATGGCTCATTCACCGGGCCGTTCGCTCTCGGATTTCGTTAGCGGTGTGCAGATACGTGATCTGAAAGAGGCGCTTCGGCATTTCACGGTGGACGGACCGATGGGCCAACTTATCGACGCCGAAAGTGACGGTCTGACGCTCGGGCGTTTCCAGACATTCGAGATCGAACACTTGATGATGATGGGCGAGCGCACGCTGCTGCCGGTTCTGACCTATCTGTTCCGGCGTATCGAAAAGCGGCTGACCGGTGCCCCAAGCCTCATCATTCTCGACGAGGCCTGGCTGGTGCTTGGCCATCCGGTTTTCCGGGAAAAGATCCGCGAGTGGCTGAAGGTCCTTCGCAAGGCCAACTGCGTCGTCGTCCTTGCCACGCAATCGATCTCGGACGCCGAGCGCTCCGGCATTGTCGACGTCTTGAAGGAGAGTTGTCCGACAAAGATCTTTCTGCCCAACGGGTCGGCCCGCCAACAGGGGGCGCGGGAATTCTACGAGCGGATCGGATTCAACGACCGCCAGATCGAAATCGTCGCCACTGCGATTCCGAAGCGGGACTATTATGTCGTCTCCCCGGAAGGCAGGCGCCTGTTCGACATGGCGCTCGGCCCGCTGGCGCTCTCTTTCGTTGGCGCGTCGAGCAAGGAGGATCTGAAGCGTATCCGGTCGCTCAGCAGAGAAGTCGCAAGCGAATGGCCGCAAACCTGGCTCAAAGAGAGAGGGGTGACCAATGGTGCGATCTAGATCCCGATACCTTGCAATCACAATTGCCATCTCAGCCGCAGCCGTTCGCCCCCATCCTGCGATCGCCGGCGCGGCTACGGGTGCAGCGACCGAATTCACGCAACTGGCAAACAATGGCGAGCTCATCAAGCTGCTCGAAAGTTCTGGCATTCAGGTCGACAACCAGCTGACCCAGATCACTCAACTCGCCGAGCAGATCCAGAACCAACTGAATATCTATCAGAACATGCTGCAGAACACGGCACAGCTCCCCGCCCATATCTGGGGCGAGGTAGCCGGTGATCTCAATGACCTGAGATCGATCGTCTCTCAGGGCCAAGCCATCGCATTTTCCATGAGCAATGCCGATGATGTGCTGGGTCAGCGCTTTTCGAGCTATGCGGCGCTGAGGTCGCACCTTCCGGAGGGCGACAGTTTCTCGTCCACGTATCAGACCTGGTCGGACACCAACCGAGACACGATTGCCGGGACGCTTCGCGCAGCTGGTCTGACGGCCAGGCAATTCGAAAGCGAGGAGGCGACGATGGAAACGATACGGGCCATGTCGGTCGGTGCGGACGGCCAGATGAAGGCGCTCCAGGTCGGCCATGAGATTGCCGCCCAACAGGTCTCCCAAATGCAAAAGCTGCGTGGCCTCGTCGCCCAGCAGATGACGATGATGGGAACCTGGCTCCAGACAAATCAGACCGACCGGGACCTCGCCCAGGCCCGGCGGGAACAGTTTTTCCGCGCGACGATTCCGCCCATGACGGGCGGCCGGACGATGGAGCCGCGGTGGTGATCAACAGCACGACAGTGGGGGCGTTTCGAGGCAACAGCGGGCGAGGTAAAGTCGTGATGTTGGCAAGACGTGCCGGGCTGGCGGCGATCTTCATGCTGATCCTGGTCATTCCTGCTCATGCGCAGGAGGGCTCATTGATCAACTCGCTGCAGGACGAGATCAATAACGCGGCTCGAGGCTGGGAGCAGACCGTCTCGAACGCTGCCCGATCACTCTTCTGGATCCTGGCCTCGATCGAAATCGGCCTCGCCGCGATCTGGCTCGCCCTGCAGGCGCCATCGCTTCAAGAATGGTTCGCCGAGCTTGCGCGGCGCATCATGTTCATCGGCTTTTTCGCTCTCGTTCTCGACAAGGGTCCGGGCTTTGCGAAAGCGGTCGTCGACAGTCTTTTCCAGGTCGGTGCATCCGGGGGCGACGCATCTCCGACCGATATCTTCAACGCCGGTCTGACGGTGGCGGCCAAGATGGCCGAGAAGATCCGTTTTGGCCTTCTGGAAGACAATCTGCTCGCGGTCTGTGCTGCATTCGCTACGATCGTGACGGTCATTGCCTTTTCCCTCGTCGCGGCCATTTTCGTTTCGGTCATGGCCGAAATGTATATTGGACTTCTCGCCGGCATGATCATGCTCGGCCTTGGAGGGTCGTCCTTTACCAAGGACTTCGCCGTCAAATATCTGGTCTATGCCTTCAGCGTCGGAATGAAGCTGATGGCGCTCGTCATGATCGCTCGCATCGGATCCGAGGTTCTCATCGGCCTTGCGAACAGGCCTGAAATCGGCGAGCAATTCCAGACCCTGCTGGCAATCGCCGGCATCGCGATCGTGGTCTTCATCATCGCGACTTACGTCCCCAACATTATTCAGGGCGTCATTCAAGGCGTATCGGTGGCCAGCGGCACTGAGGTCATCTCCCATGGTGGGCAGGCCGCGTCTTCCGCCCTCGGCGCAACCTTTCTTGCGGCGGGCATGGCGTCCGCCGCCTTGTCGGGCGCAAGATCCGCACGGGCAGGCGGGGCCTCGATGGCCGGTGCGGTGCTGCGCGGCATGGCCGAAGGCGTAGGCGCGGCCGGCGCGGCGTCCGCATCTGCAATGAAGGACAAGGCGATCGGGGCACCCGGAGCACATGCCAGTTCGCTGCTCGGCCTTGCAAATGCCAAGCTCGATCAGGGTCGGTCCCCGCCAGCCAAACGTTCATCGCCATCAGGCCAGCCGGGCAAACAGTAGGAGCCGATGAAATGTCGAGCCACGTGGAGAACCCTTATCTCGCTGCCCGTATCGAGTGGAATGAACGCTACGGCTCCTACGTCAGAGCAGCGGCTGCCTGGCGCATCGTTGCGATCCTCGCCTTGTCGATCGCAATCATTGGATTCGGTTATGCGCTCTATCTGAGCGCCCAGGTCAAGCTCGTGCCCTATATTGTGGAGGTGGACAGGCTGGGCACACCGGTGTCGGCGGGATTTCCCGAACATATAGAATATGCCGATGCGCGGGTCGTGCGTGCCACGCTTGGTGGCTTCGTATCGAGCTTCCGATCGGTGACGCCGGATGCCGTCGTGCAGAAGCAGTATATCGACCACACCTACGCCCTACTCAGGACCTCGGATCCCTCGACAGAGAAAATCAACGCCTGGTTTCGTAGCAATTCTCCATTCGAGAAGGCCCGGCTCGCGACCGTCGCCGTTGAGGTCAACAATATCGTGGCGCTTTCGAAACAGTCCTATCAGATCGACTGGACCGAATTCGAACGCGATCGGCGCGGCAAGGAAACCGCCACCCGCCGCTTCCGGGCCATCGCCACGGTGACAATCACCGCGCCGCAGGACGAGGCAACAATTCGGCTCAACCCGATCGGGCTTTATCTGAAAGACCTCGACTGGACCGCACAGCTTTAAAACGAGGAAAGCCTATGCAAAACCGCAGGAAACTCTCCGTTGCCTTCTGCTTGGCCATCCTTGCGATCACAGTTGGTGTCGCACAATCGGCAAGCTCTCAGACCATGACGCCGAATGAGGCAAAAGGGACGGGCCTATCGTCCACATGGCGCGACGCCCCAGGTCTCGTCACAAAAGGCGCCGACGGCAAGGTCATCTTCCTCTTCGGCGAAACCCAGCCTTCCGTCGTCTGCTCGCCGCTGCAGGTCTGCGATATCGAACTCGAAGCGGGCGAGGTCGTTCGCGACGTGCTGGTCGGCGACACGGTGCGATGGAAGATAGAGCCTGCGACGTCAGGGGCAGTCGGGGGGCAAGCGATCCATCTGATCGTCAAACCGGCCGAACCCGGGCTTTTGACCTCCATGGTCGTCACCACATCACGGCGCACCTATCACATCCAGCTCAAGTCCCATCCGATCCAATACATGGCACGGGTGGGCTTTTCGTACCCCGAAGATGTTTCCGACAAGCTCGCCGACGTCAATGCCCGCCTCGAAGCCAAAGGTGGACCGGGAGGGGGCGTTTCTGCCGACCAGCTGAACTTCTCCTATACGGTTCGTGGCAACGCGCCATGGAGGCCGACGCGGGTCTATTCGGATGGCCAGAAGACCTACATCCAATTTCCGCCTTCACTCGCCGGACAGGATGCGCCCGTCCTTTTCGTCGTTTCTGGCGGACAAAACCGCATCGTCAACTATCGTATGTCGAACAATTTGATGGTCGTTGACTACAACATCGAGCGCGCCGTGCTTGTCTCCGGGGTCGGCTGGAAGAAACAGCAGGTCACAATCCGGCGGGCGGGCTGACATGCGCCGCGTTCTTCTCGCTTCGCTGGGCTGTTGGCTTGCACTTGCCGGCTGCCAGGCCCCTTCCGGCAGGAGGGATCCACGCGAAGACCTTGCGCCGCTCTCCCTGGGTGCTGCCGCCATGATTGCCGGCGACATGGCAAACCGGTTTTCCGAACAATTCCCTACTGCAGCCGGTACCCTTGCCCTGCCGGACGCCCCCTCGCCCTTTGGCACTGCGCTTGAGGCTTCGCTCAAGGGATCCGGCTACGCCGTCGTGTCAGGTCCTAAACACGACAGCAATGCAATCGCACTTTCCTATGCGCTCGACAGGTCTGAAGAGGGGGTCCTCGCCAGCCTTTCAACGCGGAACCTGCGTATTGCTCGCCTCTACGCCCTGTCGAATTCGGGGGCCGTTCCGACGAGCCCGGTGTCGGTGATGGCGGTCAAATAGGAAAGAAGAGCATGGTCCAGTCCCTACAGCTTGGCGACCCAAGCAGCCTTCAGTCGAAGGCAATCAGGCGGCTCAACAAGCTGCCGGTACTCCTCGTCATAGGCCTTGCCATCGTCTTCTTCGGCGTCATCATCTTCGGTCTCTCCTCCAGGGGCCTTTATCCCAGGCAGACCGAACGGGATGATAGCGCAGGCGTTCCCGCAGCAAATTATGCCGACCAGCTGAAGCGCGGCATTCAAGACGGGATCATCGGCGAGCCTGAGCTGGTCGAGCCGCTCCTGCCCCCTCCGGTCAGTGACAAAGCGCCGAAATCTGTCGAGGACAAGCCTGTTCCAGAAACCCCGCAACCGGCGTTCAGGGGTCCTGTGCCGGAGACCCCTGACGACTTCGAGGCCCGGCTGGTGCGCGAAGGGCGCGAGCGCTATCTGCGCGAGATCCAGCGCCGGAAATTGGCTCGAATGCAGGCTGACGAAGCCGCACGCGCTTCACCTTTGCAGGTCGACATCAGCCAAGCTCGTCTACCCGAAAGATCGGCCGATCCGCCGGCCCGCGACGGTGCAAAGGCATCCGACCCCGTCGACCTCTATCAGGCCGCTCTCCAAGCCGGGCTCGCCGGGCGGGACGCAGATCAAAACAAGCAGGGTTCCAAAGAGGATTTCTTCAATGCCGACATCAAGGCGTTCGGCTACTTACCGAACAAGGTCGTTCCGCAACTGTCGCGCTATGAGCTGAAACGTGGTTCCGTCATTCCGGCAATACTGATCACCGGCATCAATTCCGACCTGCCCGGGCGTATCAGCGCCCAGGTGAGCCAGGCCGTCTATGACAGCGCCACCGGCCATCAACTGCTCATTCCGCAAGGAGCAAAGCTCTTCGGGCGCTATGATTCCAAGGTCGCCTTCGGTCAGGCGCGGGTGCTTGTCGTCTGGACAGACATCATTTTCCCAAATGGATCGACGCTGCAGATCGGGGGAATGGCCGGCACGGATGCGCAGGGCTACGGCGGCTTCGAGGATCGCGTCAACAATCACACGGTCAGGACATTCGCCTCGGCTGCCCTGATCGCCCTCATCGGGACGGGAATAGACGCTTCTATGCCAGAAAGTTCGACGCGGGACACGCAGGATACGGCATCGGATGCAGCGCGGCGCAATTTTGCGGAGAGCTTCGGGCGGGTGGCGGAAAGATCGATCGACAAGGGCCTCAACCTTCAGCCGACCCTTAAAATTCGCCCCGGATACATGTTCAGCGTGCTCGTCGATCAGGACATCGTATTTCCCGGCGCCTATGTGGCCCGTTGATTTCAACCGGCAAGAGCCTCCCGCTGTCCAGCTCTCACAGCTATTGGCATAGCGACATCGCTGCTTCGTTGGTGCCGCAAGGACGCGCACACGCTACAAATTTGTCAGTCGAGCGCATTGACCATGCCGCGGAACGTCGGGATCCGGTGCGGCTGCCGGTGGGCTATTTTGGCGAGAAGCAGCTGCCGAATGAGAATCACGGCCATGCATGGATCTGACGGGCAAAAAGGCGCCCGCCGGAGCGGGCAGGAGTAGAGGGAGTGGAAAATTGGACCGCACAAACGATTCGCTAAAGGCTGGAAGACAAACATGTCGTCAGGCGGTCCATTAGAAAAACCGAAAGTATGAAAGAAAGTTCCAGCTGATCGGCAAAAAATCGATTGCTGGCGAAAGGTCGAGCGCGAAAATGAGAGGTGCGGATGCATCCAGCAAACCAAAAGCCTTGATCCGCGTTACTTCGTCCAGCAACGTCAGCTTGAGCACGAGGATGGTCGCCGGGGGAGGAAAAAAACGCCTAAGGGATCTCGGAGAAGTTCCGTGGGTCGATCGTTTGCGACCGCGGTTCTTCCGGCTTCATCGCCTTGCCCAGGCTCTTCTGGCGTGGCTTGTATTTGCCATCTTGGCGGCGCTCGTTTTTGCCACAGCAACAATAGTGATTTGGTGGCCACGATGAGGAAGGAGTCAGCCGGATCCTGGGCAAGAGACCCTGCCGGTCGCGGCCAGCTCTGTAGGAGTGGTGGGATCGCACGGGTCGACACAGAGGGCAGTAAGGGTGGACAACACCCGCCGCACGATCCCAATGCCCATACTTGGAAAGCGGCCCTTTGTTCCCTCAGTCTAAATTATTGGCCAAAGCCTTGCCCTGCCGACTGGCCCACAGCCAGTTAGGCTGGGTGTGGGCTGTGCTACTGCATCCCTTCGGCCTTTAATCTGCGCACGTGGACCTCCCATGAAAATCGAGGTAAGCACTCACGTTGCTTATTTCGGAATTTGAGGACGCCCGGCAGGAGGCGCCACGTTGTATTGCAGGGACAGCGCCGGACAAAGAGCGTTGCCCCAACATCCCGCGCCTCCTCCAAGGACCAGCGCGAGAGTTTTGGGAGCGGTTCATTTCCGGCATTGCTAGTTCTGCCCGATGGCGTCATCGACAGGCAGAAGTCCGCAAGTCGGAGCCGCCGAATATTACGGCAGATAGCCGCTTTCTTTGACCCGGTCATGCAGCGCCTTGAAAGCTTCGTCAGTGTCGCCATCGAAGGCAAACCACATCGGCTCCTTGATGCCGACCTCGCCGCGGTCGCTAAAAATGCCAACGGCTCGGCCGCCAGCTTCGTCAGCCGAAACCACGAAGGTCCCGACCGGAGCGCATGTTTCCATATCAAAGGCATGGGCAAGGAGGATCTCGAATTGATCAACCCTGTCGCAGCGGGTTTCGATAGCCTGCGACACCGCGGCACGAAGCTTAGGTTCCAGCTCATAAATGCTCAGGGGCGCAGGAGGCGTCCAATAGGTGCCTTGAGGCACCCTATCGAGGTCTGCTTCTTGCCATAACGTATCGTTCGGCAAATTGCTCATCGCCGTCATCCTTCCTTTTGGGTGGTGATGTTCTTATTATGTTCTCATTTTTGATCGAGTCAAGGATGAAGATTCGGAAATGCTAAAATGCCATCGCGTCTCTGTCGTCGGCCGTCCAGCCGGGAGCAAGACATCAGCAGGGCGTCTTTTGCAGCGCCAGATCAAATAAGCCCCAATCGAGTGGCTACATGGACTGCATTTATCGTGTTGTCGGCGCCGAGCTTGCCTCGGGCCAACTTGAGATAATGGCGCACGGTGTCTTTCTTGATCTCGAGAATATCGGCGGTGAGCGATAAGGATTTTCCCACTGCGAGCCAATACAGACATTGCTTCTCTCTGACGGTGAGATGGATCTGGGGCTCCGCCATTGTCGATGGATCACGTCTCTTCAGGAGCGCATATAAGAGCGTCGTTGCGGTGATCGCCTGTATGTCGTCGAGCTTGCCCTCTCCCTTAAAGTCCGGCAGGTGGGATGCAAGTGTCAGGACTGCAGTGCGGCCGAGTGCGACGCCGATTGGGATCGACAAGCCGGAAACGATACCGAACTGACGTGCATGAGCGTAAAATCTCCGCTCCGCCGCTGTCGAGGCCCGATGCAGCGGCAGCGATGACCAATAAAAAGGTCTTCGCATGCGCTTGGCGGAGGCAATAACGGGATCGATCCTCTGGTACCGATTGGCAAAATAGATATCCGTCCATTTCCTGGGATAATCGGTGAAGACTTCGGGAAGGCTCGGGCGAATATTGACATAGGCATAATGCTCGAACCCACATTGCTGTGCAAATTTGTGCAATGCGAGTTGCTTGGATTGGTCGTCGTCCGAAAGGCTCAAAACATCAATCAAGGTATCCAGATTTTTCTTCACGGCGCATCGCTCCTTAGCCGGCCAAGCGAGGCTGCTAGATCGCCGGCCGAGATTTAACCGCAATTGAAGTATCCTGCAGCGATTAAACACTCATGAGACGATTTTTTGAATCCTTACTTATTCAGGGTTGATCGAGGAAATAAGGGCATAGCCGCCGAGCCGCACGGTCTGGATAAGTTCGCCAGCATTGGCCTGCGCCTTGGAAAGGCTGCGCCGAAGCCGACAGATATGAACGTCGATGCTGCGCTCGAGCGGCCTGCCAAGGCCTATATGCGTTGCGTCGAGCAAAGTGGCGCGAGACAGAACGGTGCCCGGATGGCGGCATAAGGCGAGCAGGATTTCGAACTCGGCTCCGAGAAGTTTGACGATCGAACCATCGGGCGCAAACAACTGACGCCGGTCCATATCAATGCGAAAGCCATCGAAACGCAGACTTCGTCCGCCTTTTCTGGAGGCCGGCCCCGATCGCCGCAGCAGCGCGCGAACATGCGTCATCAGTCGCTTTGGATCGCTGTCAAGCGGCAGGCAGAAGTCGGCTCCGGCTTCAATACCATCGAGATGCCGTTCCGGTGGAAGCAAAAGGATGATCGGAATACCGCTTTGATTTTTCACCTGCTCGCACAAGGCAACGCCAACGTGGCTTTCAACGACGATCGCGACGATGAGGAGCCGAAACTCGTGGTGAGTTAAACCCTGGTGCAGGACGCGCTCGGGCGACATCTCCGTGGTTGCCAGCTCGTCTTCCCTGAGGATGTGAGCGATCTGTTGCGCGAGCGTGAGGTCGTCGGACGCGATCAAGATTTCTGCCGGCTTTGATGGTTCCATCAGCCAAGAAGAGCATAGATGCGTGGGGATTCAACTCACAGATTTGAAGGCCTGCGGGCAATCGCAAAGCACTGCGAGACCTTGAAACATCATTTAATATCAAAGCGTTTGCCGAGTCCGACCGTTCGTGACATCGTTGATGCAAGACGTGTCGAACTTGAGAGAGCGTCTCGATTTCTCGCGGGTTCTATTGTGCAATCCAGAGTCGTCATAAGTTCGCTTGATACCGACTTCTGCCTTTCGGTTCGCCACATTCTCGCAGTGGATGGATTTGCGACCGAGCTGGCGATGGGCCCGGCCGAAACAATTGCCGCTATCAAGGAGAGAACGAATGTTGGGCTCCTTGTCGACGGACAGCCTGATTTTGCGCTCGGCCTCTGCAGAGTGCTGAAGGAGGACAGCTCAACCCGCCATGTACGCATTGTCACCCTTCTCGCAGCCGAACAATCGCATCGCTTCGCGCAATTCCTGGATGTCGGCGTCGAAGAGGCATTCATGCGACCGCTCGAACCCGATCGATATCTTCGCGCCTTAAAACGTTTGGTCGGCAACCATCACTCTTCCCCGGCATCGGCCGGGCTGGAGCGGCTCAATCATTCGGGTCTCATCGTCGATGCGCGGACGCACCGGATTCTCTTTGACGGGCATGACATTCATCTTGGCCCGGTCGAGTTCGAATTGCTGCGTGTGATGATTAGCGATCCCGGACGAGTGTTCAAACGAGATGAACTGGCGTCCGGGGCATGGCCGAAAGGTGTCTTCGTCGATCCGCGGACCGTCAACGTCCATATCGGCAGGCTTCGCAAGGCGCTAACGCCAATCATGAAGCTTGACGTCGTCCGAACTGTCCGAGGCATCGGATACGCACTGGAGTCCAATCCATTCTGAAAGGAAGGGACATCGTGAGCCCGCATCGCCCTATTGCGATCGTCAATGCAAGCGTCCTTACGGGCGACGGCATCCAGTTTCTCGAGAAGGCGAGCGTGCTCGTGTCCGACCAAATGATCGAGGCCGTCGCGCGAACGGACGAGACCGCATTGGCGGACGACTATGATGTGATCGACGCCAGTGGGTGCACGGTCCTTCCTGGCGTCATTAATGCCCATGCGCATGGATGCATCTGCGGCCCATCAATGCCGAGCGGATCGTTGCCACTTGACCCTTACGACGTCGATTATCAGCGCAACCGCCACCTCCTGTCCGGTACGACCACACTTTTAAACGTCTGCGGACTTGCCCTGCCAGACGAAATTGACGTTGGGCCAGGTCAGTCCCATCCGCTCGATATTCATGTCAGCACCGCCCATACGCCCTCTAGCATCGCGGCAGCTGTAGCCGCCGACGGGGCGGGTCTTGCAGGGCGCCATCTGACGGCGACAATCGACGAGATGCTCGCCCGCGGCGCCAAAGCGCTGGGCGAAGCTGGCGGCGGCCAGACACTCGGCGGCGGGGCGCAGGACTATCGTTTCCTGCCTAACGCCATCGAGAATGCATCAGGCCTTGCTGTCCATCCAAGGCTGGCCCGCCAACTCAAGGAGGCCGTGCTCGGCAGCAGGCTCGACAAGAAACACGACCGGAACAATGACGTGTTGTCACGGCTGATCGAGGAGAATGGGCTTTCGGTTAATTTCACGCCGGAAGGCTTGAGTAGATTGATACGTGATACCGTGATGCCATCGGTCGGGATTGCCCGTCGCGGTCTTGATGAAATCGCCGCACAAGCCGCTCGCACCGGGATGCCGGCAATCTTTCATAATGCCGCGCCGACGGCCGAACAGCTGATCGGACTTGCAAGAATCCATCCGAAGGCGCGTATCATAGCCGGCCACAGCAATCATTCTTCGTTCACGACAGAAGAAGCGCTGGTAACGGCCAAGGCGCTTCGCGATCTGGGTGCTGCTGTCGATGTGTCGACGCTCGACTGCATTTCCACGCGCTGGCGCAACGGCCCGGACAACTTCGATGCATTGATCAACGCGGGTCTCGTCGATACGCTTTCGACCGATTACGCGGGCGGCGACTGGGATGGCATTCTGCAAGCCATTCATCGGGTAGTACAAAAGAAGTTCATGTCGCCCGCAGCAGCGATCGCGCTGGCGACGGGTAACGTCGCCAGAATCTTTCCGGAACTGGCTGGCGATCGGGGATCGATCGCCAAGGGAAAACGCGGCGATGTCATCATCAGCGAGACTAACAATCTCGGCCGTGTCCGCCACGTTCTCGTCGCCGGCAGGATGGTCGTTTTCAACGGAAGCCTCGTCTGCCAGCCAACTGCTGCCGGTCACCGCTCTTTGCCGATCGACTGAACAGCTTCCGTCGATCAAAGGGGGTGGCGCACCGCCTGGAGGATCCGTGTGATCGCCTGAGGATCGCCGTCTGGCAAGATGGCAACGGCGTCGACTATGTCCTGCTGCTCGTCCTCGCGCAGCCGGTGGCGCGTCAGATAGCGAAATTTCTCGACGATAGCCTGCCAGTTCATCGGCCGCGCCTTGTCACCGGCCGGACTATGGACTTTAGAGGTCAACTCGAGCGTTCTGGTACGCAGGATCACACGCGAAAGGGTCTGCGTCGGAAAGGGTCGGTCGAGATCGGTATCAATGCTCAGGCGAACCTTCTGCGCAAAGCGGCTGAGGTCGCTTCGACCAAGAGCATCTGCCCCGATCGGTGCGAGCGCTTGCTTGCCGTCGATGGCGAGGATCGCCATGCAATAGGGCAGGCTGTACTGCATGTCGACCATGCTTTCCGGCGCATTCCTGTTGGCAAGCTTCAAGGCCCATGCAAAGGTTCGGACCTCGACCTCGACAATGTCTTCGGGGCTGATCGTATCTTCGTCGGCGAGCTCGCTATAGGCATCAAGTGCCGGGTGAATATAGCGACAACAGGCGTAGGGCTTGAAATAGGTGTCGGCGATTTCCCAATGGCGACCGAGCCCACCGAGAATGCGGCTGCCGTCGTAATAGTCCGGGTGATCGAGAAGGTCCTCAGGCCCTGTAAAACCGGCAGCCGCGAGATGGGCCGCCGTCATGCCGAGCAGGCTGCTCCATGCGATACCTTCCTTGACATCGTTGCCTGTCAGCCGTGAGTAGCCGGAACTGCCATTGGCAAGCTGGTTCGGCGCCATCACGCCCGAAATGGCGAGAGCATGCGAAAGCCGGACAGGCTCCAGCTGCAACAGGCGGCCGGCTGTCGCGGCCGAAGCGAAGGCTGCCCAGCGACCGGACTGGCGTGTGCGAATTCCGTCCGTCGTCTGCGAGGCGGCGATGCGGGCGCCGACATCATAGCCGCAGATGATCGCGCTGATCAGTTCACGTCCCGTCGCTCCGGTCTGGCCAGCTATCAACAACGCCGCGGGGATGACGCATGCCCCCGGATGTCCGCGAGCCGCGCGATTGCCGTCGTCGATGTCGAGCGCGGACGCGGCAGTGACATTGCAGAAAAGGGCCCCCGCCGGCGCGCACCTGCCGGCGCACCAAATCGGCGCCTCGCCGCTGCCAAAGACCGGTCCGGCCATGGTGCGCGCAGCTACCGCACTCGGCATGGCTACGCCTGCGATAGCAGCGCCCAGCAGATCCAGGATACAGCGTCGGGCGACGTCAGCGATGTCAGGACAATATTCTGTCGGTGCCGCCCGCACATGCTCGGCCAGAATGCGGGTCAGATAGGACATGTCCGGTCCACCTCCGACCCTGCATGTGCACGGCAATATTTATCGAAGCTCGCCTGGGCGACGAAGAGATCGAGCATTGGCAGGCCGACACAGGTAACGCAGGTCGGTCCGGCATTGTCTTCGTACCAGGGTGCTGGATTTGCGAGTTCGCGTATGCCGATGAGCGGTCCAATCGTTTCCAGCGACAGGCCTCGGCTGGAAAAATGCAGGGCGATGCTTTGCGAATTGCGCCTCGAAACGGTCTGGAGATCGTCGCAAACCATGAGGCCGGTTCGAAACACCCGTTTCAGATAATCGTCCGGCGCCTCGTTGCCCCCAAGATGGAGCGTGGTCGCCTCTTGCGCCAGATCCTCGTCCGCAAAGACTGGTTCGCGGGCATTGGACGCGGTGACGACCAGGGAGCAGCAGCGCATGGTCCGGTTGTCATCGACAGGGACGAGCGGGATCTTGACTTCGCCCGAGAGCGCAATTGCAAGCGCGCGGGCGTTTTCCAATCTGCGGGCGCGGACGAAGATCTGCTCGATCCTGTCCGCGCAGGAAAAGGCAAGCGACCGGATGACGCTCTGCGCAACCGGCCCGGCTCCAACCAGAAAGACGCAGGAGGCAGTGCCACGGGCAAGACATGCTTCTGCGACGAGTGAGGCATAGGTTCCGGTCCGGTCTGCCGAAAGCGCCGTCTCGTCGAGGATCGCAATCGGGCGAAGTGTGAACTTGTCGAGCAGGATGAAGGTCGATGTTGATCTCGGAAGCCCGAGGCTGCGATTGAAGGCATTGGCGCCGATGATCTTCACCCCGCCATGCGTCGAGCTGACGCTATAGAGAGATGACAGCTTCCAGCCGAGACGTTCTTCGGCAAAATCAGGCTTGAAGGCGGTAAAATCGGGGACCGACCAAAACTCGTCTTCGGGCAAGGACAGGACCGCCTTGCCGCCGCGCGCCGCCCCGGACCGGATTTCGGCCCAGGCTCGCGCTACGGCCTCGTGCACGTCCTTGGTCGTCAGCGCGCAGCCTCTCGTGGCGAGGTCCGACCTTGTCAAAAATGCAATTCCGCTCAACGCGTCTGTCATCGTCTCCTCCCTTTCTAGAGCTGACGAGTGCAGAGCCAGTTTAGAGGTTTCGCCTCATGTGGGAGGTGAAGGTTTCAACAAGATTGATGCTCAAGGGTGGTCGCTCGGCATCGCCTGGGAAACATTTCCGTAAACTTTGCACGGACGCCGTCAGCAGGTTCAGCGGCTGCTGCATATCGCGTTCACCTGTTCAGCTATAATCTGAATGTGGGGGACGTCCTTGGAGAGCACGTCGTCTCGCAACAATGACGGCGACCTCGCTGCCAATTGCCGCGGCACAACCGGTGCCGCAGGCCCTTGTCCGTCAGTACTGTCATTGTGAATACGCTTGGGCAGAACAGCGAGCACATGGTTGCTTCGGCTAAAGCCCGATTGAGTAAACGACGACCCAGGTCGCAACGCTATTGCGCGATTTCCGCTCCGACCTCATTTTGCGTGCCCGGCCCGGCTACCAGCGTGATGAGACTCCGCATCGCCTCGCGAATGGCAGGGTTCTGGATCTGATCGATTTCTGTCGGTCGTCGTCCGGCGAGGTTTGGCTCTCGCGTCGGATCGTTGCTGACAATCTGTTCGGCCCCGCTGAACAAGTCATCCAGTGACACCCCGAGGGCGCGCGCCATTTCGTAAAGCGCACTGGCGCTGACGCGATTGATGCCTGTCTCGTATTTCTGGATCTGCGGGAAGGAAATGCCGAGCGCCTCACCAAGTGCGGTTTGGCTAATTCCTCTGCTTTTTCGAATGCGCTGCAGGTTTTGTCCAACGACAGCGTCGATCGGATTGCCTTTTGGACGGGCCAATTCATTCTCCTGGTTTTGTGTTCTTTTGCGCTGAACGAGGCAGCTGGCGGGGATAGAGACGACAGGATTTCAAAGGCGGGATATAAGCATGATCATTGGCATTTGGCCGTGCAATCAAGCTTCGGTCCGACCAGGCGTGTTCACTGCTGAGCACGCCGCAGACGAGATCGAGCGGCGCATTCGTCAATGACCCTCTCTTATAATTGCAGATGTCGAGCGGGGGTCGACCAGATGACGACCGAATGGATTGATCGCGACAAGCGCAACCAAAATTGCGAGCGCGGAGACAGTAAAAATGGGTGTTTGGACGCGCATCGTTCTTCCAGCCATCAGCTTCGGCCAACTATCTGCCGCGTTCTAACGTCAGACCAAACCAAAAGTTCCCTGTTTTTCACAAGGCAAAAGCTTGCCATCCGGTCAGGAGCCGGGCGGCCCGTCGGGCGACTGGGTCGATCATCGCCGCGGCGGCAAGGATTTCCTGGATCTGCCTGCAGACGGGCATGGCGAGCTGAGGCAAGGGGCCAGCAAACAATAGGTATTTTTTCTTATGCCGACATTTTTCAAGTTCGTTCGAATCCGTTCATTTGGTTGAACTAATTCTATTTTTTTGCCATTCCGTGGTGCGGATAGCGCCCGGTTAGGAATATTCACCTCAACAGCTACGTTGACTCACGTTTGAATTAGGAACAAATAAAGAACATATCCGCTTTCCTGCGGTGTGGATACGTTTAACATGATGAAGACCGGACAATGGCTCGGCCAGGCGCAAACCGAATTATCTATGAGCTTCGAGAGCGTATCCAGCATCTCGAAGGGGCGGCCGCCCGGCCGAAGGCGGTCTTGCCCTTCGGTGTCGGCGAAATCGACGAGAAGCTTCCCGGCGGGGGCCTTGCCTATGGCGCGATCCACGAATTCGCCGGAGGCGGGGCCGGCGCCGTCAACGGCGCTGCTGCTGCCTTGTTTGTCGCAGGCATAGCGGCCCGCACCAAGGGCACGGTCGTGTGGTGCCTGGCGCGTCCCGATCTCTTCGCACCGGCGCTCGCGCAGACCGGCCTTCATCCGGATCGCGTGATCTATGTCGAGGCGGTTCACGAGGAATATGTGCTTGAGGCCTGTGAGGAGGCCTTGCGCTTCGGCGGGCTTGGCGCGGTCGTGGCCGAAACGGTGCGCTTGCCAATGGTCGTTTCACGCCGTCTGCAACTGGCCGCGGAGGGATCCGGAACGCTCGGGCTGATCATCCGGCGCTGGCGACGCCAGACGGAGGCAAGTGATTTCGGGCATCCGACGGCCGCTGCCTCGCGCTGGCGCGTTTCGGTCTTGCCGTCCGAGCCGCTGCCCGTTCCCGGCATCGGTAGAGCCAGGTGGCTCGCCGAATTGATCAGGATCAAGGCCGGAGAAAGTACAGATTTCATCGTCGAGGCATGTGATGGCCAGGGTCGTCTCCGTATATCTTCCGACGCTGCGGACAGATCGGATCAGACGCGCCGATCCGTCCCTTCCGGCTGACGCACCGCTTGTCGTGGTCGCAAAGAGCGGGTCGAAGCGATGGCTGTCGGCGGTCGACGCAAACGCCGCAAAGCTTGGCCTGACTATCGGCATGCCGGCCGCCAAGGCGCAGGCATTCGTGCGGGGACTTAACATGGTCGATGCCGATCCTGCAGGCGATCTTGCGGTATTGGAGCGCATCACCCTTTGGGCGCTTACCCGATATTCGCCTGTCGTTGCCTTGGACCCACCTGACGGCATCGTCATGGACACCGAGGGTGCCGACCATCTGCAGGGCGGGGAGGGGCCTATGCTGTCAGGCCTGGTCAACAGCTTCCGCGCCAAAGGTCTGGCGGCACGGGCAGCGGTCGCAGACAGCTGGGGAGCAGCCCATGCGCTGGCGCGCTCGATCGGCAACGAGACAAGCGTGGTGGCACCAGGCCGGACAGTCGATGCCGTGACCGATCTGCCGATTGCCTCGCTTCGTCTCAACGCGGAGGTCGTGACAGGTTTGCGTATCCTCGGGTTTCGCACCGTCGGTGAACTGGCGGCAACGCCAAGAGCACCGCTGACCCTGCGCTTTGGCCCGGAGATCACGCGCAGGCTCGACCAGATGTTTGGCCGGGTAGCCGAGCCCATCGATCCAATCCGCTCGCCCGACTTCGTCGAAGTGTCACGGTCCTTCGCAGATCCGATCGGCGCTGCGGAGACGATCGCCAAATATGTCTCGCTGCTGGTGCACAGGCTCTGCCGTGTCCTTCAGGCAAGGGGCCTTGGCGTACGCCGCACGGACCTCATCGTCCACCGGGTCGACAATACGGTCCAGGCGCTGAGGGCCGGAACTGCAAAGCCTGTCCGCGACATTGCCTGGCTGACCAAACTCCTGCACGATCGGATCGAACGCATCGATCCGGGCTTCGGCATCGAGAAGCTCAGCCTTGCTGCCATCATGGTCGAGCCGCTTGAAGACAGGCAGTTTGCTTCCGCCCTGATCGAAGAGGCCAAGGTCGATATCGGCGCTTTCGTCGACATTCTCGGCAATCGTGGAAAATTCCGTCTCTACCGCGTCGCGCCGGTGGCCAGCGACGTTGCGGAGCGATCACTGCAAAGCATCTCGCCTGTCGCCGAAGAGCAGGGACAGAGCTGGCCGTTGAACTGGCCGCGCCCGGTCCGGCTGATGGATCGCCCGGAACCGATCGAGGTCATGGCGCTGCTGCCCGACCACCCTCCCGTGTGGTTCACCTGGCGCGGTAAGCGATACCGGGTGAAACAGGCCGACGGCCCCGAGCGCATCTTCGGCGAATGGTGGCAGCGATCGTCGGAATGGGTCGCCGTGCGCGACTATTTCACCGTCGCGGACGAGACCGGTGAACGCTACTGGATTTATCGCGCTGGCGACGGTGTCGACCCCGAGACCGGATCGCATCGTTGGTTCATGCATGGAACCTTCACATGAGCTATGCCGAGCTGCAGGTCACGACGCATTTTTCTTTTTTGCGCGGCGCATCCTCGGCCGACGAACTGTTTGCGACCGCCAAGGCCATCGGCATAGAGGCTCTCGGCATTGTCGACCGCAATTCGCTAGCGGGTATCGTGCGGGCACTGGAGGCATCGCGAGCCACCGGTCTTCGCCTGGTCGTCGGCTGTCGTCTCGACCTGACGGACGGCATGTCGATCCTCGTCTACCCGACAGACCGTGCGGCCTACTCGCGGCTGACACGATTGCTGACGCTCGGAAAGAGCAGGGGCGGGAAGGCCAAATGCATCCTGACGCTCGACGACGTCGCTCTCTATGCGGAAGGGCTGATCGCCATCCTGGTGCCGGATCTCGCCGATGAGACATGCGCCCTCCAGCTCAGAAAGACGGCGGAGATTTTCCAAAACAGAGCCTATGTAGCTTTGAGCCTCAGACGCCGGCCGAACGATCAGCTCCGGCTGCACGAAATTGCCGTGATGGCTGCCAGCCACAAGGTCAAAACCGTCGTCACCAATGACGTGCTCTTTCACGAGCCCGCCCGGCGGCAGTTGCAGGACGTGGTGACCTGCATTCGAAACCGCACGACGATCGACGATGTCGGTTTCGAGCGCGAACGCCATGCCGACCGGTACCTCAAGTCGCCGGAGGAAATGCAGCGGCTGTTTGCACGCTATCCGCAAGCGCTTGCGCGGACGATGGAGATTGTCGCGCGCTGCACGTTCTCCATGGAAGAACTGACCTATCAGTACCCTGAGGAAGCAATTGTTGCCGGCATGGACGCGCAGCAGTCGCTTGAACACTATGTCCGGGAACACATCCCGGCGCGATATCCCGATGGCTTGCCGCAGAAGGTGCTTCGCTCCATCCGCCACGAGCTCGATCTCGTCAAGGAAATGCGCTACGCGCCTTACTTCCTGACGGTGTTTTCGATCGTTCGTTACGCCCGCAGCCAGGGCATCCTTTGTCAGGGGAGGGGCTCGGCCGCCAATAGTGCCATCTGCTACATTCTCGGCATTACCAGCATCGACCCTGACACCAACGACCTTTTGTTTGAACGTTTCGTCAGCCGGGAACGCGACGAGCCGCCCGACATCGATGTCGACTTTGAACACGAACGGCGCGAGGAGGTCATCCAGTGGATCTACAGGACGTACGGGCGCCATAAGGCGGCACTCTGCGCCACTGTCACGCGCTACCGGACGAAGGGCGCCATCCGTGACGTCGGCAAGGCGCTCGGACTGCCCGAGGATTTGATCAAGGCACTTTCATCGGGGGTGTGGGCCTGGAGCGAGGCCGTCGGTGAACAACATGTCCGGGACCTAAACCTCAATCCCGACGACCGCCGGCTTGCACTCACCCTCCGCCTTGCCCAGCAGCTGATGGGTGCGCCACGCCATCTCGGCCAGCATCCGGGCGGCTTCGTGTTGACCCATGACCGGCTCGACGATCTGGTGCCGATCGAGCCGGCCTCCATGGTCGATCGGCAGGTGATCGAGTGGGACAAGGATGACGTCGAGGCACTCAAATTCATGAAGGTCGACGTACTGGCGCTCGGCATGCTGACATGCATGGCCAAGAGCTTTGCCTTGCTGCGCGAGGAGAAGAATGTAGATCTCGATCTTGCGACCATCCCGCAGGAAGATGCGAAGACTTATGCAATGATCCGCAAGGCCGATACGTTGGGCACCTTCCAGATCGAGAGCCGCGCGCAAATGTCGATGCTGCCACGCCTCAAGCCCGAAACCTTCTATGATCTCGTCATCCAGGTCGCGATCGTCCGCCCCGGTCCAATCCAGGGCGACATGGTGCATCCCTATCTCCGTCGCCGGGAGGGCAAGGAGAAGCCCGAATATCCGACGCCCGAGCTGGAATCCGTTCTCGCCAAGACGCTCGGCGTACCGCTGTTTCAAGAAAGCGCCATGAAGGTCGCCATGGTCTGCGCGGGCTTCACCGGCGGTGAGGCCGATCAGCTCAGAAAAAGCATGGCGACCTTCAAATTCACCGGCGGGGTGAGCCGCTTCAAGGACAAGCTGATCTCCGGAATGATCCGCAACGGCTATGAGCCCGAATTTGCCGAAAAGACATTCAGTCAGCTCGAAGGGTTCGGTTCCTATGGTTTTCCGGAAAGCCATGCCGCAAGCTTTGCGCTGATTGCCTATGCCTCGAACTGGATGAAGTGCCACCATCCGGATGTCTTCTGTGCGGCATTGTTGAACAGCCAGCCGATGGGTTTTTATGCGCCGGCCCAAATCGTGCGCGACGCAAGGGAACACGGCGTCGCCATCCGGCCCGTCTGCGTCAACCGGTCCCGCTGGGATTGCACGCTGGAACCGGTCGCGGGTTCCAACCGGCTCGCAGTTCGGCTCGGCATGCGCATGGTACGTGGTCTGGCAACGGCTGATGCCGCCCGGATCGTCGCTGCAAGAGCCGATCAACCCTTCGACAGTGTCGACGACATGTGGCGTCGTTCCGGTGTTCCCGCCGCCTGCCTGGTGGAACTTGCCGAGGCGGATGCTTTCCGACCCTCCTTCCGCCTCGAGCGTCGCGATGCCCTATGGGCGATCAAGGCGCTAAGAGATGAGCCATTGCCGCTCTTTGCGGCGGCCGCCGCAGGGGAGGAAAGGACGGTCGGAGAGCAACAGGAGCCAGCCGTCGACCTCCGGCCGATGGCTGAGGGTCATAACGTCGTCCTCGACTACGGGCATACAGGACTGACGCTTCGGGACCATCCGGTCAGTTTCCTACGTCGAGAGCTTACCGAGCGCCGCATCGTCACCTGTTCGGAGGCAATGTCGGCCTCCGACGGCCGATGGTTGATGGCGGCCGGACTGGTCCTGGTGCGTCAGCGGCCGGGCTCGGCAAAGGGTGTGATTTTCCTGACGGTGGAAGACGAGACAGGGGTTGCCAATGTCGTCATCTGGCCCAAGCTCTTTGAGCGGTCGAGACGGATTGCGCTCGGCGCCTCGATGATGGCGATCAACGGGCGCATCCAGCGGGAGGGCGATGTCGTTCATCTCGTTGCCCAGCAACTCTTCGACATGTCGAGCAGCCTGAACGATCTTGCTGACCGGGATGTGGAATTCCGCCTGGCGACGGGAAGGGGAGACGAGTTTGCCCATGGTTCTCCCCAAAGAGCCGATCCGCGCGAAACGGCGGCGGCGGCGATGAAGTCGCGCGACATTTTGATCCCGTTATGCCGAGTTCGGCATAAGGGCGTTTATCCCGAGCCGGATACTATGCCGAGCTCATTCCCTAAAGCCCGAGATTTCCGGTAAACCAAGCTCAATGGCTCGGCATAGTAGCTTGTCTCTGCAACTTCAACTTAGCGGAGACGACATAAATGACCGTACCTTCTTTCGCGGGGATGCAGTGCTGGAAGCTGATCGAGGATTGGCCGCATCGGCAAAGCGTGGATGCCCTCGTCCTATCAATGGTGGACAAGGGCTACACTAAGGAGTCCATCATTCGATCCGTCCGGCTTGTTGGCGCATTCATCAAGTTCCAGATCGATCACCACGAGGCAGAGCCTGGAAGGATGGAGCCTGCCGACTTCGGACGTTTTATCGCTAGACGAGAGGCAGACGGCAAACTTCAGAATGGCAATCGAGCGACGCTGAGACGGCTGCAGGTCGAGCTTATCGCCGCTGGTGCCCTATGCCCAACGACTGAGCCAGTCCACCAGGCTGAGGCCGTCTTGGCACTTTACGGCGCGGAACTCCGCCGCAGAGGCTATTCGAAGCAATCGATTTCCGGACATATGTGGTGTGTTCGTCGCTTTCTTCTGGGGGTCTGGGACGATTATTCAGGTATCTCCCGGCTCACTCACGTCGAGGTGCGGGCCTATCTGACCAAAAGCTTCGCGGGCTACTCAAGCAACAGCCTCGGAACCTGGTTCGGGCATATCCGGGTTCTGCTTCGATTCTTGCACGCTTCAGGACACATCAAGCAAAACCTATCTCCGGCGGTGCCAAGTCCGAGGAACCTGCGTTTCTCGGCGTTGCCTGCATATATGAGCGTCGCGCAACTCGATGCCGTTTTGAAGAACTGCGATCTTTCCACGGTATCTGGACGCAGAGACCATGCCGTTGTCCTGCTGTTATCGAGGCTTGGCTTGCGTGCAAGCGAGGTGGCCCTTTTGTCGCTCGATGACATCAATTGGCAGTCGGGGCTCCTTCGTGTCCATGGCAAGGGCGGCAGGGTTGTGACCATGCCTTTACCGAATGATGTCGGAGCGGCAATCGCGGACTACGTTCTGAATGGGCGGCCGATATCCGGGTCTCGGACGATATTTCACAGGGTCTTGACCCCATGTACGCCGTTCACGACGGCGACGCCGGTCATTCTGATAGCTGGCAGGGCCCTGAAGCGGGCGGAGGTTACGGGCACCAGGTCTCATCATGCCCACATCTTCCGACACACCTTTGCTACTGTGGCCATCAGGTCCGGCGTTGGTATGACTGAACTTGCTCAACTCCTTCGCCACAAGGACCCTGACACCACCAGGATATATGCCAAATTCGATATCGAGCGCCTTCGATCTCTTTCACGGTCATGGGCAGGAGAAGTGCTATGATGGAGATGGCCGAAGCCCTTGAACAATACCTGACCCTGCGACGCTCGCTTGGGTTCAAGCTCCGGAGCCAGGAAAGCCGACTTCGCAATTTCGTGCGATATGCGGCAGCTCATGGGGAGCAGCGGATCACCGCAAAGATTGCCGTCGATTGGGCAGGCCACCAGTGTGGACCTGCGACGTGGTCATCGCGCCTGTCGACCGTCAGATCATTTGCCCGCCATGTTCAGGTGGTCGACCCCCTGACAGAGATACCGCCCTCCCAAATCTTTCCCCCACAACGAAGGCCCCGCCCATTCGTCTATTCTGACGAACAGATCGCTGATCTGATGAAGTCAATGATCGACCTACATCCCGGAAGCTTCCGGGGGCCGACATATCACTATTTCTTCGGTTTGCTGGCTTCGACCGGGCTTCGGTTCTCCGAGGCGACGCGGTTGCTCCGGACGGACGCTGATCTGGAAACGGGCACGTTGACGATCCGCGCGACGAAGTTCGGGAAGACCCGTATCGTCCCGTTGCACCCGAGCACGACGTTGGCGCTTCAACGATATGCGTCTATGCGAGACGAACAGCCGATCAGGCAGGCGAGCGACTACTTTTTCGTGGGAGATCGCGGGAAAGCTCTGATCCATGCCAACCCGCACTTTTCTTTCATCCTATGGACGCGTCGGGCGGGCCTGCGACAGGCGCACGAGCGTAACGGCCCCCGAATACATGACCTTCGGCACACCTTCGCCGTTCGGACATTGCTGGCCTGGTATCAGGCGGACGAGGACATCGACCGACGCTTGCCAGAGCTATCGACTTATCTCGGGCACAATCATTCCGACGCGACCTACTGGTATCTGAGCGCCCATCCCGATCTCCTAGATGAGGCAAAGCGTCGACTGGAAGCCAAGTGGGAGGCCGCCCAATGACAAATCCTCTGCCAAGGCTGATCGAACGCTTTTTTACCCAGCGTCTTGCCCGCCAACGTAATGTCAGCCCACACACAATCGCCTCCTATCGGGATACATTCAAACTCTTCCTGAAGTTCACCCATCGTCGAACCGGCAGGTATCCGTCCGATCTGCAATTGGATGACTTCGATGCAGAGCTGGTGGTGGCGTTCCTCGACGAGTTGGACCTGGAGCGCCATGCCAGTCCGGCGACCTTCAATCTTCGGCTGACGGCAATCCGGTGCTTCTTTCGCTTCCTGGCGTTCGAGGAGCCAGCCTATAGCGGCCAAATCCAGCGTGTCCTCGCGATACCAGGCAAGATCGGAGCGAAACGCGAGGTCCAGTTTCTCACGAGGACAGAGATCGACGCAATTCTCGCTGCCCCAGACCGGAAGACCTGGCTCGGTCGCAGAGACCACCTCCTGCTGCTGACTGCCCTGCAAACAGGAATGCGCCTGTCCGAGCTGGTCGGGCTTGACCGGGCTGCGATCACGGTCGGGACAGCGGGATATATCCGCTGCTTTGGGAAGGGTCGTAAGGAGCGATGCACCCCGATCACCAAAGTCTTGAATGCCACAATCACAAGGTGGTTGGATGAGCCGCCCATCGCAAATGGAATGATCCTGTTTCCGACCATTCACGGTGGCCGGATGAGCCCGGATGCAGTCCAATACCTTTTGGCGAAGTACGTACTGGCTGCGTCGAAGACCTGCACCTCGCTTCGCGCAAAAAGAATATCGCCCCATGTTCTTCGACACAGTGCGGCAATGGCACTGCTCGATGCGGGCGTCGACAGCACGGTTATCTCCTTGTGGCTCGGGCACGAATCCACCAAGTCGACACAGCCATATCTACACGCGCATCTGGCTATCAAGGAGGCCGCGCTCGCGAAGATCGAGCCTTTCCAGGATTGTTCACCAGGTCGGTTCAGGGCCGGAGACGACCTGCTCTCCTTCCTGGAGAAGCTTTGACCTCTATTTGCTGTTAGTGACCCGCAAGCACGCTTCCGAGGCTGGAGAACGTAGGATGTTACTGATTTTCAGGAGACCCCTGCAGCGTCGATGGCAAGAATGCGCCAAAAGACGACATGTTCATGAGCATCGAAAAAGGTTGTTTTGATCCTCGTTTCTGGCGTTCGGGAACTTTTCTCTTTCCGAAAATCGGATACTTGCGCCGCTCAGTAATTTACATTGGCCTGCCGTTATGCATAGATCACGAACATGAGCACGCAGCGTAACATCGCCGTCAATAATAATGGCCCCCTTGGGGTCGTGGACGGCGTGTGCGCATTTTAGCGTAGCTCACTGATCATCACAGCCCTGCCGGTTTCGGAAGGGCTTCAGGTTTTGGCTTTTCCTCCCGGCTTTTCCGGAGAAAGTCATGTCTGATACCTTATCGTTAAGCCATCCAGCCATTGCCGATCTGTCCCATTGCATTGGGCATCGCGTTACAATTCATGGATTTGTCGACGCCATTCGCGACCAAAAGCGGATGCGCTTTATCGTTCTGCGCGACAAGACAGGAAAGGTTCAGCTCGCTCAAAACAAAGAAGGTTCAGCGCTGACAGAGGTGGAATTCGGATGATGGGCGACCGTGATGCTGTTGTGGTTAGGCAGATTGTAGAGCTGCCCGACCAGCTTGATCAATTGCTGCTAGAGGCGGAGGCAGAAGGCTTCGAGATGATTTCTGTGCTTGAAGACGAATGGCGCAGCGGGGCCAATCGCTTTGAGCGCCCAGGGGAAATTCTAGCTCTTGCCACAATCGATGGTGAGGTCGCCGGTATTGGCGGCACGACACAGGATTTCATGGATAGCGGTTGGCTGCGTATGAGGCGATTCTACGTTCGGCCAGCCTATCGAAGGCTAGGGGTTGGCAGACAGATCGCGTTGTTTGTTCTTGAACATGCGAAAGCTTTCGATCGCCCGATCGTACTTTATACCGCAGGCCCAGAGGCGGAAGCATTCTGGCCAACGATTGGATTTGTCCCAATTGAGCGCGATAACACGACCCATATCTTTCGTGGCAAGCAATGACGGCTTTGGGCCGAATCCTGCCTTTCAGTGCGAGCTACTATGCCGAGCCATTGAGCTTGGTTTACCGGAAATCTCGGGCTTTAGGGAATGAGCTCGGCATAGTATCCGGCTCGGGATAAATCCCGGACCTGCATATCGACACTCTGAAGGTCAAAAGCCGCAATTTCCACTGAAGCACCCGGACCCTGCACCCGAACAGGCAAGTTCGGCCGGCAAGTCACGTCGACTTTCATCGCTTGTCGACAGCAGCATCCTCTCGCGCGGGAACAAAGAGAGCTGTCCGATGTTGTTGGGCATGGAGGTCGCGATGCCAAAATTCATCTTTCAGGTCATCGATCGCACGAGCCCGGAACCGACCGAACTTGCACATGAGTTTCCAAGCCTTGAGGATGCAAAGCAGCAGGCACGGCTTGCCCTTGCCGAGATGGCCCGCGACGGCCTGCCTGAAGCACCGCTTAATATAGTCTCGGTCGAGCTCTTCGATGAAGATCGACGGCCGATCACCGAATTCAGACTGCTGCTCGAAGAAGTGCCGAAATCCGTTCGCGATCCAACGGCCTGACGGGCCAGGATCGCACACCAACCCCATCGCTGGAGGACAATTTGAATACCGCCAATCTTCAACTGGAAGGCATGGTCATGGCGCTCGCCTCGCTCTGCGAGACGCTGGCCGATAGGGGCGTGCTGGAGCACAAGGAAATTGGCGCTGCACTCGAACGGGCAAGAAGCGCTGTCGAGCAGGACGACACCCATCAGCTATCCGAGGCCAATCAGGCCGCCGTCCTGTTTCCGATCCACCTCCTAAGCCTGGCGAACCAGGCCCATCAGCGTGGCCAACGTTTCACGTTCTCCGACTATGCGGCTCTGGTCGGGAAGTTGACATGATCGCCGATGATCGCGGCCGATCGTCGAAGCGATTTCGGCCGCGCGCCGGCAGGCCAGGAACAGCCGGGATTACCGACGTTGGCCGACGATAATATCATTGGTTCTGCGTAGGGTCATCGGTTCTGGAATTGTCCGACCGACAAGCCGGAGTGCGACATGAACGCCGACCCGCGCACACGGGACAACCAGATTTAGCCCATGCCGGAACCCTGGATCACGCGTCTGCCGCCCTCGGACAGTGAGCCGCCTCCAGGCGTCCTTTCCTATCGGGAGCGCTTTTTCTAAGCCGTATAAGCCCAACCGTCCTGCGCGGTCGTAGCGAAGAAGACGGGACCAAGCCGATCGGTCGTGCCTGCCGGTCGGCGATCTCCGACGCCGAAGAGCTTTCGGTTTCGGCATGGAGGATCCCGACTACTTCATCCTCCGCCCAATCTGCCGCTGCCAGCAGATGCCAAGCTGGCGCCGGCAAAGCACCAGAACGTCTCTGGTCTCAGGGCCTCAAAGCGCCCTTGCGGCCAGCCGCGGAACTTCAAAACCGGGACGACGTTAAAAAGGGCGAACACGTGGAGAAAAGACATGAACGCCGTGAAATCCCCCGCCGTAAAGGCATACGAACTCGACAAGGCCAAGAACAAGGAGCAGGAAAACAAGGGGGAGCTGGACCAGGCCCTAGAGGATACGTTTCCAGCCTCCGATCCGGTCTCGCAATCCAGCACGTCGGTGGCCGGAGCGCCGCCAGCAAGCGAACCGCAAAAGCAGGAAGGATTTCTTGACGGTGCCAGAGGGTGGATCAAAAGCAATCCGCTTGCCGCTGTTGCCATCACCGCAGCCATCGCATGGATTTACGGCTCGACGCGATAGCGCACCGGCCCCGGCCGGGGAGGGGTTTTTGCAGGTGGTTCCCTGCGGATCGAGTTTGCCACTCCGCACCTTCGACAAGCCACACTTCCAAATGTCAGCCCGTGTAATCCAAGGCCGACCATTCATTCACGATTGATTAACCATAAACGCAGGTCTCTGGTCGTCAATTGTATCGGAATGGGACATCGCGACGTTCCTCTGTCATCTCAACACATAGAGGTGCGGGAATGGCAAAAGTGCTGATCGTGGAAGACGAAATGCTGATCCGCTTCGCGCTCGCCGACGCGTTGATCGATGCGGGGCACGTGGTGATCGAATGCGGGACCGTCCTCGAAGCGGTGGCTGCTTTTTTTCAGACATGACAAGATCGAGGCGCTCATCACGGATGTCGACATGCCTGGCGGCCTGACAGGTCTCGACCTTGCCGGACTTGTGAGGAGGACAAGATCATCCGTTCCGATATGGGTGACGTCAGGGCGCAAGGTCGATATTTCGCATATCAGGGGTGCTGCTTTTCTGACCAAGCCCTACGATTTCGCTGCGCTGGCAAAGACCGTCACCGATCATATCGAAACGGGCGGCCCAAGCTTGTCCCATTTCAGTTCGCGCTACCGTGTGCCGGGTTAATAGTCGCACAGGACGGGGTCGGCGGGGAACCGTCGGGCCCCCAAGCCCATCCGACATAATGTCTCTTCATAAAATGGAACCGTCGGCGACATCCACCGGTCGACCTCATCCTGTGTCGCGTCGCCAGGGAACAACTAAAGCCTTCGCTGGTTGAACTCGGCAATTGCAAGATCGGCCATTCGATTGGACGCGTGGAGACCCACCGAGTGATGACGACAGCATCTCAACCGACCGCTTCCACCAATCCTCCGCGGATCTACTACGTCAATCCGCTTTTGTTATCTGGCAGGGACCGATGGTTGGAGGTCTTCGATCATGCCCGGTTTCTGGGTTTCGATACAGTACTCTCAGCCCCACCATTTCTGAGAACCGGAGAGAGTCTTTTTTCAGCGCTGGATTACCAGGCGCTCGATCCGGCCCTTCAGTTGCAAGGGCCCTGCGACGAAGCCGTCGCCAGCCTTGCAAGGGATGCAAAGGAACGTGGCGTCGAATTGATGCTGGACCTTGCCGTCAGCCGGGGTGGCGAAGAGCGTGATCTGGAATCGCTGTCTCTCGACCCGCGACGATCGCCGGTGACGCCATTCGAAGCCGGGCCTTTCCCAAGCGCCGTGATCGAGGAGTGGCAGGCTCGGTTGGCAGTCTTTGCCGCTTGCGGCATTGCCGGCTACCGGATTGTCGGGCTGGATGTGTTGTCGCCCCGCGACTGGCAGCAGTTGATCGCTGCCTCCAGGGCTGCAAACCCAACAACACGCTATTTTGCCTATACGCCGGGAACCGACTTTGCGCTGCGCCATGCTTTGCGCGACTGCGGCTTCGATGGCAGCTTCTCGTCGTTTGCTTGGTGGGATCTGCGTGAAAGCTGGATCCTGGAGGAATATCGGCTGCAGCGCTCGCTCGGACCGCAGATTGCCTTTCCGGAAGCGCCTTTCGCCAAGCGGCTTGCTCACGGCACGGAAAGCAGGGAGATCCGTGAGAGACGGTCGCGCCGCGCGCTGCGTTTGGCGGTCGAGTTCGGCGACGGACTTCTCGTGCCGATGGGCTTCGAATTCGGTGCAATGCTGCCGCTCGATCCGACGCATGGCCATGGTGGCGGTCTGCGTCGTGTTAAAGCTGAAGGCGCCTTCGATATTTCGACCGAGTTGCGTAACCTGATATCGGATGACAACGACGCGTCCAGGCCGCGACTGCTTCTCAAAAGCGAGATGTCACCTCAGGTGACGGTCATCGCGCAGGCCAACAGGCCAGATATCAGGACTGCCGAGGAGGTGCGGCTGATAGCAGTCAACAGGGACTTGCGTCGCCCAGGCACCGTCCCCGAAACGATCCTCAATCGCCTGGTCTCGCCATTCGTGCCCGTCGATGCGGTCTCGGCCGGCCGACGTCTCGGCCCCGGCGAGGTCTGCGTCATTGCAACCCGAGCTCGTCCCGCCATAACGGCCGAAGCAGGGGAGTTGGTGCTTAATGACGCCACGCGATCGCCCCGCATCGCCATCGAAAAAGTCGAGCCGCAGGTTGACGACGGTCGGTTTCCTGTCAAACGCATCATCGGCGAGGCCGTCATGGTCGAGGCCGATATCTTCACCGACGGTCACGACCCCCTGTCAGCGGCACTTCTCTATCGTCCACGCGGCCAAGGGGAATGGCATGAGGCACGCATGGCACTTTCCGAAAATGACCGATGGCAAGGGAGTTTCGTTCTCGATCGGGTAGGCCGTTTCGAATTTTGCGTGGAAGCCTGGAAAAACCCCTTCGCCATCTTCCGGTACGAACTTCTTAAAAAGCACGAGGCCCGGCTCGACCTGCGGCTGGAGTTGATCGAGGGACAGGAACTCATTGCCAGGGCCGCGGCTGAGCCCGCCGACACCATGAGGATCGAGCAACGGACCGAGCTTGGCGCATTCCTGGCCGAACTCGAGCGCCGTGAAGGCATGGGCAAGCTCGACATCCTGCTTGCCCCGCGAATGGCCGAGCTGATGAGTCTTGCCGATCGGCGGCCCTTCAAGTCCCGATCAGCTGTGTATCGCGTCGAGTCGGAGCGGCGCGAGGCGGCCTTCGCGAGCTGGTACCAGATTTTTCCGCGCTCGCAGAGCGGCGATCCGAACCGCCACGGTACGTTTGAGGACGTCATCGCACGCCTGCCGGCGATCCGCGACATGGGGTTTGACGTTCTTTATTTCCCGCCGATCCATCCGATCGGCCGCACCAACAGGAAGGGCCGCAACAATTCACTGGTCGCCGCCCCCGCCGATCCCGGCAGCCCTTACGCGATTGGATCGGAAGCCGGCGGCCACGAGGCCATTCATCCTGAGCTCGGCGCCTTCGACGACTTCGAGCGCCTGGTTGATGAAGCGAGGCGGTTTGGATTAGAAATCGCGCTCGATCTCGCAATCCAGGCCTCTCCCGACCATCCCTGGCTGAGCGAACATCCCGGCTGGTTCGACTGGCGCCCCGACGGCACCATTCGTTACGCCGAAAACCCTCCGAAAAAATACGAGGACATTGTCAATGTCGATTTTTACGCCGAGGACGCCATACCAGCGCTCTGGGCGGAACTGCGCGACATCGTCGAGATGTGGGTCGATGAAGGGGTCAAGCTGTTTCGCGTCGACAACCCGCATACAAAACCCTTTCCCTTTTGGGAATGGATGATCGGGGATATCCGGGCGCGCCATCCAGACGTCATATTCCTGTCGGAGGCCTTCACCCGCCCGAAGGTCATGTATCGTCTGGCCAAGATCGGCTTCTCACAATCCTACACCTACTTCACCTGGCGCAACGAAAGATGGGAGCTCGAGCAGTATATGAGCGAGCTCACGACGAGCGAGGCTCGCGAATTTTTCCGCCCGCACTTCTTCGTCAACACGCATGACATAAACCCGGATTTCCTGCAGAACGCGCCGCGTCCTGCCTATGTCATACGCGCTGCGCTTGCCGCAACGCTCTCCGGTCTCTGGGGCGTCTATAACGGCTTCGAGCTTTGCGAAGGGCGCCCCGACGCCAAGCGCAAGGAATATGCCGACAGCGAAAAATACGAAATCCGCGCCTGGGACTACGACCGCCCGGGCAATATCAAGGCGGAAATCGCCATGCTTAACCGGATCCGCAGGGACAATCTCGCGCTGCAATCGCATCTCGGCCTGACGCTGCTGCCCTCGTCGAACCAAAAGATCATGTTTTTCGAAAAGGCGGGGGCCGGACGCCACAACGCCCTCTTGATCGCGGTGACGCTCAATCCCAACGGCATCGAGGAAAGCAACGTCGAGTTCCCGCTCTGGCAGTACGGTGTGGCCGATACAGGCACGCTCGCATTGGAGGATCTCGTCACTGGCCAGAATTTCACGCGAACCGGAAAATGGCAAACGATCAGGCTGGACCCGGCCCATTTGCCTTTCGCCATATGGCGGGTCAGGGCAGGGGAGGCCTGAGATGGACATAGCCTTCACGGAAGACAGAAAAACGATCACTGACGACGTGCTCTGGTACAAGGATGCGATCATATATCAGTTGCACATCAAGTCCTTCTACGACGCCAACGGCGATGGGATCGGTGATTTCGAGGGCCTTTATCAGAAACTCGATCATATCGCCGCGCTCGGCGTCAACGCCATCTGGCTCCTGCCATTCTTTCCCTCGCCACGGCGCGATGACGGCTACGACATTGCCGACTATCGCAATGTCAGTCCCGATTACGGGACGATCGACGATTTCCGCAAATTCGTCGCGGCCGCCCACGAACGCAATATCCGGGTAATCATCGAGCTCGTCATCAACCATACATCCGACCAGCATCCCTGGTTCCAGCGCGCCAGGCAGTCGCCGGCCGGCAGCCCTGACCGCGATTTTTACGTCTGGTCCGACAATGACCAGAAATTTCCCGAGACCCGCATCATCTTCCTGGATACGGAAAAATCGAACTGGACCTTCGATGCGGTCGCCGGTGCCTATTACTGGCACCGCTTCTATTCCCATCAGCCGGACCTGAACTTCGACAATCCCCGGGTGATGGAGGAGCTCATCGATATCATGCGCTTTTGGCTCGAAACCGGGATCGACGGCTTTCGGCTCGACGCGATCCCCTATCTAGTGGAGCGTGAGGGCACCAACAACGAGAACCTGCCCGAAACTCACGCGATCCTGAAACAGATCCGCGCAGCGCTAGATGCCACCCATCCAGGCGTGATGCTGCTAGCCGAGGCAAACCAGTGGCCGGAGGACACACGCGAATATTTCGGGAATGGTGACGAGTGCCACATGGCTTTCCATTTCCCGTTGATGCCGCGCATGTACATGGCGATCGCCAAGGAAGACCGCTTTCCGATCACCGACATCATGCGGCAGACGCCCGACATACCCGAGACCTGCCAATGGGCGATCTTCCTGAGGAACCATGACGAGCTAACACTGGAAATGGTGACCGACGCCGAGCGCGACTATCTCTGGGAGACCTATGCATCCGACAAGCGCGCCCGGATCAATCTGGGCATCCGTCGCCGCCTGGCGCCGCTGATGGAGCGTGATCGCCGGCGTATCGAATTGATGAACGCGCTCCTCCTGTCCATGCCCGGTACGCCCGTCGTCTACTATGGAGACGAGATCGGCATGGGCGATAATATCTATCTTGGCGACCGGGATGGCGTGCGAACGCCGATGCAATGGTCGCCCGACCGCAATGGTGGCTTTTCGCGAGCAGATCCCGCTCGCCTCGTCTTGCCGCTGGTTGCCGATGCGCTCTATGGGTTCGAGGCCCTCAATGTCGAGGCACAGGTCTCCGATGCCCATTCCCTGTTGAACTGGACCCGGCGCATGCTGGCATTGCGCGGCCGCCACAGCGCCTTCGGGCGCGGCACGCTGCGTTTTCTCACGCCGAGCAACCGGCGCATTCTTGCCTATCTTCGCGAGCATGACGACGAAGTCATCCTGTGCGTGGTCAATCTCTCGCGGCTCCCCCAGGCTGTCGAGCTCGACCTATCAGCCTTCGAAGGCCGCATTCCCATCGAGCTGACCGGTATGTCGCCTTTCCCGCCGATCGGCCAGCTGACCTATCTGCTGACCTTGCCTCCCTATGGATTTTTCTGGTTCCAGCTCAATGCCGAAGCAGATGGTCCCGCCTGGCGCATGGCCCCGCCCGAGCAATTGGCCGACTTCCTCACGCTCGTCGTCCGGCGCAGTCTGACGGAGCTCGTCGAACAGCCCCAGCATGCGGCGATCCTCAGCCGCGATATTCTGCCGGCCTATCTGTCCAAGCGCCGCTGGTTCGGCGCCAAGGACCAGCCCCTTCAAGAGGCGCGGCTTGTCTCGGCGTCACCCATTCCGTTTGCCGAGGGTGTCGTGCTCGGCGAGCTGGAGGCCGTGCTTCCCGATCATGTCGAAACCTACCAGCTGCCGCTGGCAGCCGAATGGGACGACACGGCGCCGAACGTGCTTGGCCAACAGCTGTCGCTTGCGCGTATAAGACAGGGCAGGCGTGTCGGCTTCCTAACCGATGGTTTTGCGGTCGAAACAATGGCACGCGGCATCCTGAGAGGGCTCTGCGACCGCTCGATCGTCAGCGGTCGGACAGGCCAGATCGAGTTCGTTGGTACCGACCGGATCGATTGTCTGGCGCTGAGCGACGACATGCCAATCCGCTGGCTATCGGCCGAACAGTCGAACAGCTCGCTCATTGTCGGCGACCTGGCGATGATCAAGCTCATCCGCCATATCTTCATCGGCGTCCATCCCGAAGTCGAAATGACCCGCCATCTGACCGAGCACGGATATGAACATACCGCACCGTTGCTTGGCGAGGTTGTACGCACCGATGGCGAAGGCAGGCGCTCGACCCTGATCATCGTCCAGGGTGCCATCCGCAACCAGGGTGATGCGTGGAATTGGATGCTTGGCAACCTCCGGCGGGTTGCCGACGAGATCGTCATGACCGAAACCGCAATTGAGACGGCCGACGAGCAGTTGCAACCACTACTGACCTTCGTTGCCATGGTCGGAGAGCGGCTTGGTGAACTGCATGTGCTCCTGTCACGACCGACCGAAGACGAGGCATTTTCACCGTTCCGGGCGGGCGATGGGGACGTCGATGTCATCAGAAAATCCGTCACCGGCGAAATCGCCTATGCGTTTTCCAAACTGGTCGACATCGGCGAAGACGTCGATGGCGACCTTCGTGAGCGTATCGGGCTTCTTCTTGGCAAACAGGACCGGATCATCAAACTCGCCGGAGATCTCGCTGGCCAGGCAAGAGGCACGCTGCTGACCCGGACGCATGGGGACTTTCACCTTGGCCAGATCCTGGTCACCGAAGGAGATGCCGTCATCATCGATTTCGAGGGAGAACCGGCACGCAACCTCGCTGAAAGAAGGGCCAAGACAAGCCCACTCCGTGACGCTGCCGGCCTGTTGCGTTCGCTGGACTACCTGACGGCGACTGCCATGCTCGAAAATGACGCGATATCCGATCACCACGATGCACGGCGTCGTGAGGTCATTACCCGTTTTGGCAGAAGCGCAGAACAGGTGTTCCTGCAGGCCTATGTCAAGGCGCTTTCAGCCTCACCCGATCTGCCGAAGACCTCGGAAGAGATCCGGCGCGTCCTCGACATTTTCCTCCTCGAAAAGGCCGCCTACGAGATCGCCTATGAAGCGCGAAACCGTCCGAAATGGCTGCCGATCCCGCTCAATGGCTTTGCCAACATCCTGACCCGACTTTCGGAGACCCGCTTATGATAACCGACCTCGCCGACATCTTCTTCGGTGTGGAGGCGGATGCGCTGCAAGCTCTCACCGAGGGAAGGCATGGCGATGCTTTTTCGATCCTCGGCATGCACCCGGCCGGTGACGGCCGCTTCAGCTTCAGAGCTTTTCTTCCTGGAGCATTGGGACTTGAGGTGATCGATCGCCAGAGTGGTGCACTGCTTGCTTCGGCCGATCTCGTTCACCCGGCCGGCCTCTTTGGAGCAATCCTTGCCGACCATGGCCCTTACAGTCTGAGGATCCACTGGCCAGACGGGGTCCAGCTCACAGATGATCCCTACAGTTTCGGGCCGCTGCTTGGCGAGCTCGACCTTCATCTCATTTCGGAAGGCACGCATTATAATCTCACCAGAGCACTGGGCGCCGTCCCGCTTGAAGTCGACAAAGTGGCCGGCGTACGCTTCGCCGTCTGGGCACCGAATGCTCGGCGCGTATCGGTCGTCGGCGACTTCAATTCCTGGGACGGCCGCCGTCATCCGATGCGACTTCGCCCGCAGGCCGGCATATGGGAGATATTCATCCCTCATCTTACCGTTGGTGAGCGCTATAAGTTCGAGATCCTCGATCGGCACGGCAATCTTCTCGCCCAGAAGGCTGATCCGGTGGCACGGGCGGCAGAGCCGGCGCCGTCGACCGCCTCCGTCGTCGCCTCGATCGACCCGTTCTCCTGGAGTGACGCCGCATGGATGGACGGGGGGCGGCGGGGGGCGGACCGGCTGGGCGAGCCATTCTCGATCTACGAGGTTCATGCCGGCTCCTGGTTGCGCGACATGCAGGATGGCGCACGCGCGCTCGACTGGGTAGAGCTGTCGCAGCGGCTCATTCCCTACGTTCGCGACATGGGCTTCACTCACATTGAGCTGCTACCGATCATGGAGCATCCCTTCGGTGGATCTTGGGGCTATCAGCCACTCGGTCTCTTCGCACCGACCGGTCGCTACGGCACACCCGAGGATTTTGCCTATTTCGTCGATCGCTGCCACGGCGCCGGTATCGGTGTCTTGCTTGATTGGGTTCCGGCGCATTTTCCGACTGACGTGTGGGGCCTGGTGCAGTTCGACGGGACTGCGCTTTACGAGCATGAAGACCCGCGAGAAGGGTTTCATCAAGACTGGAATACCCTGATCTACAATCTTGGCCGCAACGAGGTCAAAGGCTTTCTCATCGCCAGCGCGCTCGAATGGCTGGAGCACTATCATATCGACGGATTGCGCGTCGATGCCGTCGCATCGATGCTCTACCGCGACTATAGCCGCGCGGATGGCGAATGGGTACCGAACCGCTATGGCGGGCGCGAAAACCTCGAAGCCATCGAATTCTTCAAGCACCTCAACAGCATCGTCCACGAACGCTACCCGAATGCACTGATGATCGCGGAGGAATCGACCGCCTTTCCAAACATGACCAAGTCACCTGAAGCAGGCGGCCTGGGCTTCGACATGAAATGGAACATGGGTTGGATGCATGACACGCTTCATTACATGTCCGACGATGCGATTTACCGGAAATACCATCACGGCTCGATGACCTTCGGCATGATTTATGCCTATAGCGAGCGTTTCATTCTGCCATTCTCCCATGACGAGGTCGTTCACGGGAAAGCGTCGATGCTTTCCAAGATGCCGGGGGACAAGTGGCAGAAACTGGCCAATCTGCGCGCCCTTTTCGGTTTCATGTGGGGCCACCCCGGCAAGAAGCTCATCTTCATGGGATGCGAGATCGGCCAGAGATCGGAATGGAGCCATGACGGTTCCATCGAATGGGATCTTCTGGATGATCCTGTTCACGCTGGCCTGCAGCGGCTCGTGCGGGATCTCAACCGCATTTACCGACATTTTCCCTGCTTGCACTATGGCGACACCGAAGCTGACGGCTTCGAATGGGCAGTTGCCGACGATGCGGAAAACTCGGTCCTCGCAATGCTGCGCTATGACCACGAACGGCGCTCTGCGATACTGGTGGTTTCAAACTTCACCCCGATGTCACGGCCCGGTTACCGGATCGGTGTCCCATTTTCCGGCCGCTGGCGGCAAATACTCAACACCGATGCGGCCGTATATGGCGGCGCGGGCGTAGGAGCTGGCGACCGGGACACGCAGCCCGTCGAGGCGCATGGTCGTGGTCAATCGCTTCTCGCGGATCTTCCGCCTCTGGCGACAATGATGTTTATCTGCGAGCACGACCGGAACCACGAGCTCTGAAATGGCGTTCAATAGAGATTGATACGCCTCCGGGCCGGCCCTGCGGCGTGCTCCTGGCCAGTGGCGATGGGAGGAAGAGATGGGGCCTAGCCAGGACAAAATATCCAATCGTATGCTGACGGCTCTCGAGCGGGACGATTTTGGCCTCCTTGCGCCCTACCTGGAGATGGTCGATCTCCCGTCGCAATTCAGGATTGCCGTGCCTCGGGAAAAGCTCGAACACGTCTATTTTCTCGAAAGCGGCGTCGGGGCTGTCATGACTGTTTCGTCGACAGGCCAGATGGCGGAAGCCGGCATGTTCGGTTGGGAAGGCTTTGTGCCCACTGCCACGATCATCGGCGACGATACGGTCCCTTACCTGATCGAAATGAATGTCGGGGGAGCAGGTTACCGCGTTCCGATCGCCGCGATGCGCGAAGCGACCATGAGGAGTTCAAACTTTCAGGTCCCCCTTATCAAATACATGCATGTTTTCGCAACCCAGGTCGCCTACACCGCGCTTGCCAATGTCCGCTACCTGCTTGAGCAACGACTGGCACGCTGGATTCTGATGTGCCACGATCGCCTTCGCACCGACGAGATGGCGATAACGCACGACTATATCGCGCTGATGTTAGGGGCGCGCCGCCCCGGTGTGACGACCTCGCTCCACGTCCTTGAAGGCCATCACCTGATCCGCTCGCTAAGGGGGTCGATCATAGTCCGCAACCGTGCGGGTCTGGAAGAATTTGCGGCCGGCTCTTATGGCGTTCCCGAGCATGAATACGAGCGATTGATCGGAGCGAACGGACGTGGCAACTCCAAACGGTGAAGCATGCGATACTATTTTCACATCAGGAATGGCGACGAGCTGATCTGCGACCCCGAAGGAAGCGTGTGCGCCAACGTTGCCGTCGCAATCGAGGAAGCAAAGGCGCATGCGCGTGAACTCATGGCAGAACGGCTGAAGTCCGGCCGGGAAATGGACGGACAGACGTTCGAAATCGTTGACGAGAAAGGATTGCTTGCCGCCACGGTCCGGTTCAAGGATGCCTTGCCGTCCTAGACGGTCCTGGCGGGAACCAGGTCATGCTCGACTTTGGATCGTGAAGATCCTAGCCTCACGCGACCTGCATCTCTCAAATATGTCTATATTTCGCCAATGTTGCCTGCGCGCCGCTCCTGGCACTGGCCAGGCGCCACCGCTTGCCTAGTTTTATGGCGATCATGGCTTTGAACGCACAGCAGAGACAATCCCGAAAATGGAACGGCACCCGATTTGCTGCGGGACTCGGCCGCGGGCTTGCAGGCGCGCTGATATTTGCCCTGCCGATGTTCATGACGATGGAGATGTGGGAACTTGGCTTCTACATGGATCGTAGCCGATTACTGATCTTGCTTCTCCTCAACATTCCGCTGCTCATTGTTCTGTCCAACAATGTCGGTTTCGAGGCTACCCATACCTGGAGCGATGCGATCCGGGACGCGGCCATCGCCTATGCAATTGGCATCGTCTCCTCCACCGCAGTCCTGACCGCGGTCGGTGTCCTGCAGTTTGGTCAGCCATTTCACGAGGTCGTTGGAAAAATCGCCGTGCAGGCTGTTCCGGCAAGCATCGGCGCACTTCTTGCCCGTAGCCAGCTGAACGGCGATACGGGAGACAACACCGAGGACGACGACGATCCGATCCAGGAGGGGCCGGCAGACTATGCCGGCGAGATGTTTCTGATGGCGATTGGCGCGCTCTTTCTTGGCCTTAACGTCGCGCCGACCGAGGAGATGATCCTGCTATCCTACAAAATGACGCCATGGCACGTCCTGGCTGTCGTTGCACTTTCCCTCCTTGTCATGCACGGTTTCGTCTATGCCGTTTCCTTCAAGGGCGGACATGAGATCGGCGACGAGGTGCCAGCCTGGCATGTCATCATCCGCTTCACACTGCCGGGATATGTGATGTCCCTTCTTGTCAGCGCATACGCATTGTGGACTTTCGAGCGTTTTGGAGATGCGGCGATCTGGCCGATGCTCACCGCCGTCATCGTTCTTGGCCTGCCGTGTTCGATCGGCGCGGCCGCCGCGCGACTGATACTATGAGGAGTCCAGTGGACGATAAGCCGAACGGCACCGCAAACAAGCCCCACCCTGTCGAATGGGCGGTCGGGCTGGCGAGTACGCTGCTCGTGACAGCCATGATCGGTTTCATCTTTTATCAGGCGATCACACAATCGCCTTTGCCGCCTCGCCTCTCGATCAAAAGGCTTCCGCCTATGGCGGGGGATTCAGACCATCAGGTCCGTTTCGCTGTCCAAAATGATGCAAATAAGACCGCCTCTGCGGTGCACGTTCAAGGCGAGGCCAAAAGGCTGGACGGCGGGACAGAGGTCTCGGAAGCGACATTCGACTACGTGCCGGCACAGTCGCTGGCAACGGGCGCGTTGATCTTTTCGATACCCGTCACCGAGGCCAACCTGACGATCCGGGCATCCGGATATATGGACCCCTGACTTCAGGCGAGGTGGCCTGGGACAAAACTGAGCCGCGACGAGGTTGGTTCGCACTTGCGACGCGGACAGGACCAAGGCGAGCATTCCGAAGCTTTTCTGACCTCGTCTTCGGTTTCAGCCTTCTGCAGCTTGCCACGCACTGGCGCCGGATTTCACCTTGCCAACAGTTGGAAAGCCGCGCTGATGGTCTGGCCATCTGGTGAACTTGATCAACACGACCGACGGGGCAGAAGGGACGATGTTTCGACGGACGAGGCTCCGAGTACCTTCGGCTGTACTTCAAGTGACCCTAATACTTTCGGCGGTTTTGGTCTCACCGGAGGACACAGTCGCGGGTCGATGGTCCCGAGGCCAGACAGGAGCCTTTCCGGTCTTAACGCGTTCATATTTTTGGCGCTCGACGATCAGGCAGACCCTCGAGCAGAAGAGTAATGAGATGATTGGAACAAATCGGCCTTTTGCACGATTGCGCCATCAGCAGCCGCGGACTGAGCGATCAGCGATAGCTTTGATATCTGGTTGACCTCATTGCATAGGGCCTGGCGGCAAGCAACGGAGCAGATGGATATGGGAATGCAACGGCACAATGTACCCAAGATTGTTTTGGGGCTTGCGGCTGTTGCCGGCCTCGCTTTGTCCCTTGGAGGGGGCAGGGGTCGATCGCAGATAAATGCTGCGCCCGGTCACGATGTTGGTCGCGGCAGAGAGGCCGATGTTCCGGAAGAAATCCCAATGCGGGGGTTGCGGGACGTTTTCTGGCGCGTCGTCGGGGAGGTCAGCGAAGACAGGGTGATGCTGATCGCGGGCGGTGTGACCTTCTACCTGTTGCTAGCGATGTTTCCCGCTCTTGCTGCTCTCGTTTCCCTATACGGCCTCGCCGCCGATCCGATGACCATCGCAAATCATCTGCGCAAGCTTGCGATCATGCTGCCACCCGGAGCCTTTGACATCGTTGCCGACCAGATCCGGGCGCTCGCCGGCCGACGGGAAGAAAGTCTGGGAATAACGTTTTTCGTCGGCCTCGCTTTCGCGCTTTGGAGCACTCATAGCGGCACGCTCGCCCTTTTTGACGCGATGAACGTAGCCTACGAGGAAAAGGAAAAACGCGGCCTCGTCCGCCTCAACCTTATAGGCCTTGCCTTTACGCTTTGCGCCATCGTCGGCGCAATTGCGGTGGTGGCACTGATTGCGGTCATACCGCTCATTCTGTCCTATGTCTGGCTTGACGGGTTGAAAGAGAAGCTCGCCCTCTTTGGCCGTTGGCCGCTGCTGCTCATCATCGTCGCCGGCGCGGTCACGACGATTTATCGGTTCGCACCGAGCCGCGAACCAGCAAGGTTGCGCTGGCTGACCTGGGGAGCGGTGTTGACGACGATCGCCTGGTCGGCAATGTCGCTTGGATTTGCTTTCTATTTGGACCACTTCGCCAACTATAATGCCACGTACGGGACACTCGGCGCGTTGATCGGCCTGCTGGTCTGGATCTGGCTCTCCGTCACCATCCTCATCATTGGCGCCGAGCTCAATGCCGAGCTTGAGCATCAGACGACAAGGGACACCACGACCGGCGCGCCGCGGCCGATGGGCACACGCGGCGCTTATGTTGCCGACACGCTAGGGCGCCAGGCCGATTGAACCGCTGTATTGACTGCGCGCGAGCCCGTCTCAATGGCTGCGATCATCAATGCTGAAGGCGCCTCAGCCATTGCTTGTCAACCCGGCGACCTTGGGCCCCGCAAGAAACACGATCGGATTCGCGATGATCGCGAGCATCGGGATCGCAATAGCACCGGCGAACGATTTGTGGGGAACAAGGTCGCCACGCTGAGGTTTGGGATCATCAACCGAACCTGCCAAAGATCGTCGCGTGCCGTAGCGGCTTCCGATTTGCGACAATGCAGGAACAAAGGCAGCAGAATTGACAAGAGGAGGACGACGCATGAAGGCGCTTACCTGGCACGGCAAACATGACATCCGCTGCGAGAGCGTACCCGATCCGGAGATTGAGGACGGTCGCGACGCGATCATTAAGGTTACCGCCTGCGCCATCTGCGGCTCGGACCTTCACCTTTTCAATGGCGTCATGCCCGACATGCACAGTGGCGACATTATGGGCCACGAAACGATGGGCGAGGTCGTGGAAGTCGGCAAGGACAATCCCAAGCTCAAGGTCGGCGATCGCGTCGTCGTTCCCTTTACGATTTCCTGCGGCGAGTGCTTCTTCTGCAGGCGGGGCTTCTTCTCAGGTTGCGAACGGTCCAACCCCGATCCCTCAAAGGTCACCAAAATGTGGGGAAATTCGCCCGCCGGCCTGTTCGGCTATACGCATCTGCTCGGCGGCTACAGCGGCGGACAGGCGGAATATCTGCGCGTGCCTTATGCCGATGTCGGTCCGATCAAGGTCCCGGACGGTCTGAGCGATGAGCAGGTTCTCTTTCTTTCCGACATCTTTCCGACCGGCTACATGGCGGCTGAATTCTGCAACATCCAGCCCGGCGAGACGATCGCAGTCTGGGGATGCGGGCCAGTGGGTCAGATGGCGATCAAGTCCGCCTTTATTCTTGGTGCCGAACGGGTAATCGCCATCGACACCGTGCCGGAGCGCATGGCGCTCGCGCACAGATCGGGTGCCATCACGCTCGATTTCCGGGATGAGGATATCTACGACAGGGTCATGGAACTGACGAGCGGCCGCGGGGCGGATGCCTGCATCGATGCGGTAGGCACCGAGGCGGACGCCTCGGCAAGCTGGGATTCGCGCATCGACCGCATCAAGGTCGCGACTTTCATGGGGACCGACCGGCCCCACGTCTTGCGTCAGGCGATCCATTGCTGCCGGAACTTCGGCACAGTCTCGATCGTCGGCGTCTACGGCGGCTATCTCGACAAGATCCCGATGGGTTCTGCAATCAACCGTGGCCTGACGTTCAAGATGGCCCAGACGCCCGTCCAACGCTACCTGCCGCTTCTGATGGAGCGCATTCAGAAAGGCGAAATCGATCCTTCATTCGTGATAACACATCGGGCGTCTTTGGAGGACGGTCCTGATCTCTACAAAACGTTTCGCGACAAACAGGATGGTTGCATCAAGGTTGTCCTCAAGCCCTAGGAGAAACAAAATGGCCGAAACTGCTTCGACGAAAGGCATGGCCGTTATTACCGGCGCTCCACCGGCATCGGCTTCGAGCTTGCCCAATGCGCCGCACGCGATGGTTACGATCTCATCATCGCCGCCGACGAAGCCCGCATCGTGCAGGCGGCGTCCCGACTGAAAGCTTTCGGTGTCGCGGTCGAGCCCATCGAGACTGACCTTTCGACTCTTGAGGGCGTCGATAGATTGATCGAGCGCATCGAGGCCGACGGTCGGTCCGTCGATCTCCTGATGGCGAATGCCGGCCGTGGTCTTGGTAAGGGTTTTCTCGATCAGAATTTCGCCGACGTGCGCAAGGTGGTGGACACAAATATCACCGGTACGATCTATCTCGTTCAGCAAATAGGCAATCATATGCGCGCCCGTGGTGAAGGGCGGATCCTGCTGACCGGTTCGATCGCCGGTTTCATGCCGGGCTCCTACCAGGCCGTCTACAAACGGCACGAAGGCCTTCATCAACAGCTTCTCCTTCGCGCTGCGCGAGGAACTGAGAGGCAGCGGCGTAACCGTAAGCTGCTTGATGCCCGGTGCGACTGAAACGGAATTCTTCAAACGAGCCGACTTGATGGATACGTCGATCGGTCAGGCAAAGAAGGACGATCCGGCCGATGTGGCGCGGATCGGCTATGACGCCATGCTCGACGGAGAAGGTGATGTCGTCAGCGGCTGGAAGAACAAATTGCAGGCCGCCGTCGCCAATGTGACGCCAGCCAGCGTACTCGCGCATCAGCATGCAAAAATGGCAGAGCCTGGGTCGGGCACTAAATAGCCCTCAGACAGGCCCCGCCGCTGGTCACCGACACCCATTATCGCGAAAGAGCAAGTATCGAAACCAGCGGAAGATGATCCGAAGCCATCCTTGCGAGCGGGTCATTCGGGACATAGGCGTCGACAACACCTATTGCCTCCGTCACGAAGATATGGTCGAGCCGCATAACAGGGAACCGGGACGGGAAGGTGGGACGGAAACCGGTCCGATTTTCCTGTTGCACGTCGCGAAGCCGGCGGGCCGCAGCCCTGTAGGCGGCTGATGCGGGGATCGCATTGAAATCGCCGCAGAGGATGACGGGACCGTCATGATCTCCAATCCATCCGGCACCGAGCAATGTGTTCATTTGCTGTATGCGTTCGCGCCCGCGCAAACCGAGATGGGTGTTGATAACAAGCAGCTTTTGATCGCTGACGAATATTTCGAGCGCGATCGCCCCGCGTGGCTCACCCATCGAGGGCAGGAGACCGGCTTTTCTTGCGCCGGTCGGAAGTGCCGTGATGATTGCATCTCCGTAGAGTTCCTCCGCCACGGTTAGTGCCGGGTGAAAATGGGCCTGCATCTTCAAGAGCGAGGCAATTGCCCTCGCCTGATCCAGCCCCCCTGTGCGCGACCGGCCGACATCGACCTCCTGGAGTGCAACAATGTCGGGCTTGGCCTGTGCGATGACTTGAGCAATGCGCCCAGGATCAAGTTTCCGGTCGGTGCCGACGCAGCTGTGGACGTTATAGGTCATGAGCGTGATGTTTTCTGCCAAGGGCGTCCTCAAACCTCTGATCCCCTGCGAGGAACACAACAGCGCCTCGTTCGTTCCAACTTCACGACGCCATTCCGCGCGTCCGGGAAAGCATGCATGACTCTTAAATCGCTGATCTGGAAAGGCCTGTTCGTTGCCGCAATCGGCCTCGCCGCCTTTCTTCTCTACCGGATTTTCCGCCAATATAGCGCAAGCGAGATCTTGGATTCCTTTGCGAGCATCCCCGTTCAAAGCTTGCTGCTTGCTACGCTCGCAGCAGCCGGCTCCTATATCTGCCTGACAGGTTTCGATTTTCTGGCGGTCCGGTCGCTTGGCAAACAACTCGCCTATCGGCAGGTCGCGCTCGCGTCCTTCGTCAGTCTTTCGCTCGGTCACAATATCGGTTTTGCCGGCTTGAGCAGCGGCGCCTTCCGCTATCGTTTCTATTCCCGCTGGGGCTTATCGACCGAGGACGTGGCGAAGATCGTTCTCTTCTGCGGCATCACTGTCGGCCTTGGACTTGTCACGCTCGGCGCCCTTGCCCTGATTGTCAACGCTTCAGACGCAGCGCCTCTGTTGCGGCTGTCTGAAGGCAGCGCCCGGCTATCAGGTGCTGCCCTGTTGTTGGCGCCCCTCACTTATGTGGCGGCATCCGGTCTGGTGCGGGCCCGCCTCCATCTCTGGCGTTGGTCGGTTGAATTGCCTCCGCTCCCGATCGCTATCTGCCAAGTCGCGATTGGGACGGTGAATTTCCTGTTCGTATCGGCATGCCTGCATGCACTTTTGAGCGCCTTCGCCGAGGTCGCATTTCTCCGTTCGGTGACGGCATTCGTACTGGCGAATTCGGCGATCCTTGCGACCCACATCCCAGGCGGTCTCGGCGTCCTGGAGACAACGGTCAGGCACGTCGTTCCGGATGCTGCCACGATCGGCGCACTGATTGCGTTCCGGGCGATCTATTTCGTGCTGCCGCTCATGCTGGGGACGGGCTTGCTGCTGATCTCGGAATTCGCGCCGCGCAAAGGCCAATCGCGCAAGGATGGAAAGACCGTGATGCGACCGCCCTCCGAGGCCCGATCAGGATAAGGCGGGCGCCTGCGGGTCGAAGAGCAAGGTTCCAATCACCGGCTCCAGGCGGCCGGGACCAATATCCGTGTCGAGCGCTCGCAGGCACCGAGGACCGCCGTTCAAAGCCTCGATCGTATTAATCATCGAGCCAAGCTGGCGCATTTGATCGGCGACCGTGGCTGCCGACGTTCCGAGATGTTCGGCAAGCAGACGGTTACGCAGATCGGCGATTGCCTCGAGATGGTCGGGCGTTGTGGCGTCAAGGCGCATATCGCATTCGGTATCGAGCCACTCCGACCGGTGATTTAGGTTGGACGAGCCGATCCGCACGATAGCATCATCGGCGATCAGCAGTTTCGAATGAACCAGGACCTCTGCCTCGCCCTCCACACCGGGCACCGATGGATAGAAGACCCGCAGCCGATCGTGGCGATCAGCCTGTTTGAGGCAGCGGATGACCCGACGGCGGTTGCGACCCATGACCAACTGCTCGATGAATCCGTGCGAGCTGCGGGTACAGATGATGACGATCTCCGGGCCGTCCAATTCGCTAAGGCGCGCGGCGAGCGCCTTGGCAATCGTCTGGGACGCCAGATATTGCGTTTCGATATAAAGGCTGTGCCTTGCGTCTTTGATGATCTCGAGCGTCATTCGTATGCCGTCTCGTGTGCCACCGCCAATCCCCATTCCCCGTTCGGTCAGCGCAAAGCGGGCAGGAATGTTATTGATCGATACCGAGCGGCTCGATAGTTGGCGGCCTTGCGATGCAACATAAGGAAGCGTTTCCTCCTGACCACTCGAATGTGTCCATCGGCGACGCGCGATGCGACCGATCTGCCAGGCGGCCTCCCCCGTGACCATGGCCTGGACGTCATGCAATGGATCGTGTGGTTTTCCGTCCGGGTCCTGCCGACGTGGATCGCAGGGAGCATGCCGTCGGTCGTCGAACCGTCGCGAGGTCAGGTCAATACCACCAATGAAGGCGACATCGTCGTCGACGCAGACAAGTTTTTGATGATGAGAGGCGTACCAGTGCTTGTGGGAGGCGAAGCGCAACTTGATGCGCGGATGGGCCGGGAAGTCAGTGCGATAAAAGGATCGGAGCGACTTTTGCGAATAGATCGGCCCCATTGACCACACAAGGATCCTGACATCAAGCGTGGGGTTGGCTTCAACCGCGCTCCTCAGCAAATTGCCGAGGGTTTCAGTCGATCTGCCGGGTTCCAGCATTATGTCCGGATTGAAATCCCACCCAATGATGAAGATGGAACCACACGCCTGGCGCAACGTCTCGGCAAGGCGTTCAAAGTAGAGCTTGCCGTTGACAAGAAATTCTACCGAATGCGCCGTTCCACCGAAGGGGTAGTCAGTGGACGGGCCGCCCGCCAAAATCTTTGGCGGCATAGTTCCAACGTAGGTTTTGGCGGAAGTCGGGAGGGTACTGTCCATACGGCTCATCAGGGTCGTGGGTCGCTACAACTGCTCAAACGCAGTGCTCCTCATATGAGTTCCGAAACGTTGTTTGGTCGCGACAGGCAGGCTCGCCGGGCCTTTATCGCATCGCCGGCCACGGTGCAAAATTCACGAATCGACCTTAGACAACAGCCTTATCTTGCCGCCTGACGCTGGGCGATTTCGAGCTCAGCTGTTCTTTGGCGGGTCCTCAGCATATTGCCCGGTTCCGCTAAAAGCGTGCAGCCAGGGCTCGCGACGCTTCGTCCAGACCTCCATCTGCGGGAAAATCCTGCTCGGCGCCTCGTCCAGGGAGCCCAGCCGGATTTCGACATCCTGCTCGTTCAAGCAAAACAGCCTGCAACCGCAATGAGGGCAGAAGCTTCGCCCCGCATATGCCTTGAGATCGCCGGTCACCGAAAAAGCGTCACGCGACCAGTGGGCAAAATAGACGAACGATGAACCACTTTCCTTACGGCAATCCGCGCAGTGGCACAGTCCGGTGCGATAGGGCTCCCCTTCAACCTGGAACCGCACCGCGCCGCATAAACAACCGCCCTGTCGAACCATGTATCTTCCTTTTCGAAACTGCTGCTGTTGCATGGTCTTAGCCGGCACGAGGAGGCAAAGGGCGCAACAACGTGCCGAATAGGTTCCTCGTTCCGGCTCGCAGCCATATGCAACTCGGTCATATGGCCACAACTCAAGGATCAACCACCGGCTCGGATGCCTTTCCAAGCTTTACAGAAGGTTCCCGCGCCCACACACGCATTTTTCCAAGCGCTCCGATAAAAGCGGTGAGCTCGCCTTCGTGTGGCACGACGATCGTTCCTTCATCGAGCGCATCAGAAACCCCTGCTCGGTCGAGCAGGGGCAGGGCCGCTTCAACATAGCCGATGAACTTGCAGTGCTGGAACGCGTCGGCGACGAAGTCACGAGCGGTTGCTTCTCTGACAAGGTCATCCATCGCCTCCCGCGAGGGAAGGAGCGCGACCGCATCAAAAAGCACGGAGGGACCCCCGTCGATCATGTGGTGTGCTTCCACAAGACTGCCATCGGATGCGACTACGCCGCCGACCTTGGGAGCTATCAGTTCCACCACGGCTTTCTCGTCGGCAATCGCTTTGCTCAGGGCTTTGAGCAATTTGGCGTCTACGCCGTCAGTAACGAGGATGCCAAGCTTGCGCCCCTCGAAGCGTCCAGGACCGCGTTTCACGATGCTGAGCGCCGGTGAGGGCTCGAGGTCCTGACGGGTCGGAATGGCAGCGTCCGCCGGCTTCGGCAGCGATTGCAGTCCGAGTTTTTCTGCAACGGTCGCCGCCAGCGTTTCGTCGATATTGAGCAGATGGGCGACCATCCGCTCACGGATGACGGGGTTTTCGACCTTGCTGAGTTCAAAGGTGAGGGCGGCGGCGATATGGCGCTGCTCGGGCGGCGTCTGGCTGATAAAGAACTGGCGCGCCTGGCTGTAATGGTCGGCAAAGCTTTCGGGACGCAGGCGCACCTTCTGGCCCGCTTCCTCGGCTTCGAAGGTGCGGAAACCCCTGGCGGGCGATTCCCGCGGGCCTTGGCCCGAGGAATTCGGCTCGTAATTTGTCCGGCCGACGGGATTGCGCATCGCCATGTGCCCGTCCTGCTGGAAATGGTTGAAGGGACACTTGGGTGCATTGATCGGCAGATGCGTGAAGTTCGGCCCGCCGAGGCGCTTCAGTTGCGTATCGAGATAGGAGAAATTGCGCCCCTGCAGCAGCGGATCGTTGCTGAAATCGATGCCGGGCGGCACGTTCTGGGTCATGAAGGCGACCTGCTCGGTTTCGGCGAAAAAGTTGTCCGGCATCCGGTCTAGCACCAGCCGGCCGATCGGCTGGACGGGCAGGATYTCCTCGGGAATGATCTTGGTGGGGTCGAGYACGTCGAAATCGAACTCGTCCGCGAATTTCTGATCGAAGAGCTGCACGCAGAGTTCCCATTCCGGGAAGTTGCCGGATTGAATGGAYTGCCACAGGTCGCGCCGATGGAAATCGGGATCGGCACCATTGATCTTGACGGCTTCGTTCCAGACSACCGATTGCAGGCCGAGCTTGGGCTTCCAATGGAATTTGACGAAGGTGGATTCGTCCTTCTCGTTGACGAAGCGGAAGGTATGCACGCCGAAGCCTTCCATGAAGCGGAACGATCGCGGGATCGCGCGGTCGGACATGACCCACATGATCATGTGCATGCTTTCCGGGGTCAGCGAGATGAAGTCCCAGAAATTATCGTGGGCCGATTGCGCCTGGGGAAAGGCGCGGTCCGGCTCGGGTTTGACGGAATGRATGATATCCGGAAACTTGATGGCATCCTGGATGAAGAAGACCGGAATATTGTTTCCGACCAGATCCCAGTTTCCTTCCTGGGTATAGATCTTCACGGCAAAACCGCGCACGTCGCGMGCGAGATCGAAGGATCCCTTGCTGCCGGCGACGGTGGAAAAGCGCACGAAGGCCGGCGTCYTCTCGCCGGGGCGCTGGAAGAGATCGGCCCTCGTGTATTTCGACAGGGATTCATAGGTCTCGAAGAAACCGTGCGCSCCGTAACCGCGGGCATGGACCACACGCTCGGGAATGCGCTCATGGTCGAAGTGGAATATCTTTTCGCGAAAATGGAAATCCTCCATCAGGGCCGGTCCGCGCGGGCCGACCTTCAGCGTGTTCTGATCGTCCGCCACGGGGGCGCCCTGTGACGTCGTCAAGACCTCGGCGCCATCCTCGGCGATCTGGTGGAGCTCGCCGCCGGCGCCGCGATGCAGTTTCTGATCGTGGATCGTGACCGTGTCCGATCGGTCGACTTTCGATGACCTCTTAGCCATTTGACATCCTCGTGATACGAAAAAAGCCGCCCATTTCGGGCGGCCTTGCTGACGTGATCGTGGTCAGGCGACCTTTTGGCCTTTAGGGTTGGCCTGTGCTTGCGCGAGCTGCGTCAGCTTCCTGTCGGTTGCTTCTTCTTCAGCAAGACTTGCTTTCAGGAGTGGCACGGCATCCTTAAGGCCGAGCTGGTTCGCCCAGGCAATCAGCGTGCCGTAGCGCGCGATTTCGTAGTGTTCGACGGCTTGGGCCGACGAAATCAGGCCGGCATCGAGGGCGGACGCACCCTTGAATTCCTCCATGATTTCCTCGCCTTCGGCGATGATGCCCTGGATCGCCTCACAGGTCTTGCCACGCGCAGGTTTGCCGACAAGTTCGAAAACCTGCTCAAGGCGCTCGATTTGAGCCTGCGTCTCGTCGCGGTGTTGAAGGAACCCCGCCTTGCCTTCTTCGGACTGGGCTGCACGGGCCATCTTCGGCAGCGCCTTCAAGATCTGCTTTTCAGCAAAATATATGTCCTTGAGAGTGTCAAGAAAGAGGTCGTCCAAGGTCTTTGTCGATGCCATAATAGTTCCTCCTACGGGATCGATTGATGATGTTCGCCGGCGCCTGCGGCCAGCGAAGACCAACCCTAATGCAGGCAGAGGCAGTATGTTCCTGTACGGATGCGGACCGAAACGACTGCCTTGACCGCGCTCGTTCGCGGCTAGGAGAAACCCAGCCGGTCACTGGCGCCTGCTGCAATTGGCATTAAAACTGGTTGCCCGCTCTCCATCACAAATTGCTGGTTGGCTTCGGCATAGCAGCAGATGTCCTTCTAGATTTCGGGACAACCCCTGACATTGGCGAAGCTGATGCGGTCGGGCCTTCCGCTGCGCGTGAAGCCTTGGACGGTGATCCTTCGCGAGGTTTCGCGAATGATCTGTGGACGCCGAAGACCAGCATCGCGTGCGTTATCCAATGCATCACGCGGATCGCAGCGCCGGCGCGGACCGGGATCGTAATCCGGATCGACATATCGATCACGATCACGGTTTTGCACGTCGACGCCGCCGGGGCCGATATGAAATTCCACTTGCGCCTGAGCCACGGAGGGCGCGGAGACGCCACTCAGGAGCAATGGTATAAGTGCAACTTTGATAAGGGTGTTCATGCTCTACCTCCTTTGCGCTGCAACTCAAACTTCAGATCGCTGAATTGGTTCCTTGCGCTAACGGCGGTCGCATCGGGCAAACAATCGTGGCCACCACTCGTGAGAACATTGCGGGCATTCTTTCGGTTGGCGCCAGCGGACTGCATCATTGTCCTGGGTATTGCTGGGCGTCGGCCTCCGGTAAAAAGAGATAGAAAGGAATTCGAGTGACCTGCGACAGGGTGGGGGAAACCGGATGGCCCATAGCAATGACGGCAGGTGTCGAGATACCGGATGCGCGGAACCTGCTGAACAGCGCCGGTTTCCTTTTTGCCGCACCGTTGCCAACGATGGTTGGCTCACCAGTCGATCGGGCCGCGACGAGGAAAGGAAAGGCGACGTCTGCGACACGACCGGATCCATACTCCTGGGGGTTGTTCGAACGACGCTGCATTGCGCGACGCATTCCGCGAGAAAGGTTTTCTGGCGAGCGCGCGACCCTATCGGGTCTCGTCGTCGGAAATTTCCTCCAGCGTAACGCCCGCGAGTTCCTCATTTAAGCGCGCGATATCCCCGAGTGACAGGATGCCCGTAATAGATCCAGCATCGTCGAACACGAGAAGTCGCCGCATCTGAAGTTCCGACATTCGATGGGCCGCCTCGCGCAGTTCGGTGGTTTCCAAGCAGCTCTCAATCCCGCTCGTCATGATGTCGGAGATAGGTCTCGCGATATCAATGCCTTCCGCAACGGCACGCACGACGATGTCTCTGTCGGTCACAATACCCAATACTTGCCCGTCGATGACCGGAATAACGCCGGAATCGATCTCCGACATCAGCCGCGCAACGTCCCGAATGCTGGCGTCGGGGGTTACGGTAACCACCTGCTTCGTCATTACGTCTTTAACTTGCATGTTTGTGCCTCCCATGGGTTTGCGTTCTCAAAACTTGAAGGCGCTCTTGAGGTTCCCATCGTAATGGACGGATCGTCATCTTTGGAAGCTTTCCGCGGCGGGGGCTCAAGGTGCAGACGACCCACGGCCAAACATGCGAGCAGACAAATCAGCTTGGCGAGCGGAGCAGCGAGCCGAGAAGGGCACCTTTGCAGTTGAGAAAGGGTGCGTGCCGGGGACGGACGCTGTTCGTCGATCCAGCCCCGCGATACCCGCAAGTTTGCCGCACGAAGGAAAGAAGCGAGGTTTGTAAATTCCGATGAGTACGTTGACGGTGGGGCAGGGTTCTTCCATCGAACCCGGTCTTGGAACCTCTACGACCGAGCGAAGTTAGAAAGGATTTCGGCAGAGGACGGCAGGCACTTGAGCGGACATTGGATTCATTTGTGCATAGACATGCAACGGATGTTTGCGGAGGACACGCCGTGGCGCGTTGCATGGATGTCGAAAGTATCCCCAGCCATCGTGGAGATCGCCGGCCGCTATCCGGATCAAACGATCTTCACCCGGTTCATTCCACCGTTACGCGCAGAACAGATGCGGGCGCCTGGCAGGCATATTATCGCAAATGGCAGGACATGACGCTCGACCGTCTCGACCGTGATCTCATCGATCTCGTTTCCGAGCTCCGCCGTTTCGTGCCACCGGCCCGTATTTTTGATAAAATGACTTACTCTCCCTGGATGAGTGGTCAGCTTCACCGCGTGCTCCAGACCGAAGCCGTCGAGACGCTTGTCATCACCGGCGGCGAAACGGACGTATGCGTGCTCGCCGCTGTCTTAGGTGGGATCGATCTCGGATATCGTATACGTGTGCTCACAGATGCAATTTGCAGCGGCGCCGACGACACCCACGATGCGACGCTCAAGCTGCTTGGCGACCGATTTTCGGTGCAGCTCGACCTTCTTGAGACGGAGACCTTCCTCAAGAAAGCCGCCAGCGCGAGATGATTTCCGCAGGATCATGTTGTCAGCCAATCTTGCCTGAAGGAAATGACCTCGACGTCCCTTGCCGAGGACGCCATTCAGGGTCGAGGGCTTCTTGTTCCTAAAACAGGGAACAATACCCGGAAGTCGAAGTTCCTGATTGATCAGAGACGGAGACACGTATGCTGTACACCGACCTTGTGGCGCAATCGGTTGAAGAGCTTGCATCCCATATTACCGCTATGAGCATTGAAGAGGTCTTTGCGACGATGCGACAACTTGAAGTCCTCAGTGAGAACGTTGAGGGAGAAGAGCGCGAAGAGGTTCTCTCTCGAATCGCATTGGTCGAAGAAGAGATTGAGCGCCGGTTTCCGGGGCAGTTGCTGGCACCGTATCGCGACTGGAAGAAAAGCCAGCCACTACTTTAGACGCTAATGTTTTGCAGACCATGGCCAATTCGTCTGCTAGCGTACGGCCGTGTATCGTTGGAGCTATTGGTGCGTTTCCTCCCTACAATCAACGGGAGACCAGTAGATGGCCGACGACAATGCCACGCCCCGACGGCGCCTGTCCACATCGCTTACTCAGAGGAGAGAGGCGTTCGAACAAACAAATCGCGCTGCTCGCGACGCGCTTGAAGATGAACGAAGGCGCCGTGACGAGAAGAGTGCCAGGCTAAAGGCAGCGAGACAGCAGGCAGAGCAGCAGCGCTAGACTTTGGCGAATAGCCTCAATCCGGTAGAGCTTCCACTCCACCGGCGTCGCTCTCAAGGCCTACAAATTCGATGTATCAATCTTGCGAATTTCACAATTGCCAGAAGATGAGGCACCAGCCGCTGCACAACCCATAGCGCCGACCAGGTTATTGCGCGTAGCAGCTCGGTCCTTGACCAGCGCAAATGTCGGTTGGGACCTCCCCGGCAACGGGCTTTCGCTCCCGCCATTGCAGTCAAAGGGAGAGAACTCAACGGGAATGACGAACCCGAAAGATGGTGCATCAAGCACCTTCTTGGCGGCGGTTTGTCCGCCAGCGTACGGACGGCGGCTTAAGCGGGCGAACTTGCTCACCAACAGGAACTCTCGACGGGGTTTAGCGTTTCGTAGCCGCTAAAGACGGGACGGAATTCATGAACAACAATCGCAATGAATGGATCGCAGCACGGGCCTACTCGCTTTGGGAGCAGGCAGGAAGACCGTTCGGCCAGGACGAGATCCACTGGCAACAAGCGGTACTCGAGCGCGAGCTTCTGGAGGAAACTCAGGCTTCCGCCGACGGCAGGGAAGTGATGGAAAGACCAAGGGCAAGCGTAATCGAGCCTCGAAGTGTCCTCATTGTCGAGGACGAATTCCAGCTCCGTTATAACATTGTCGATTTTCTGGATCAGGCTGGGTTCAAGACACTTGAGGCCGCCAACGCCGACGAGGCGCTCGTTCTGTTGAAGAACAATGTCATCGACACCCTCTATACTGATATCGATATGCCCGGCAGCATGGATGGCCTTGGCCTCGTCGCCAAGGTGCGTTCTCACTGGCCCTCAACGCGGGTGATCGTGACGTCCGGCCTTGTCAAGCTTTCTCACAAGGATATGGAAGCGGGCGTGACCTTTGTCGCCAAACCAACCGCCGGCTTAGAGTTGCTCAAGCTTCTGGCATAGTCCGCGAGGCCATATTTCCATCGGCCCCTCGGCTTACTCGGCAAGGACCTACTGTCGATTTCGGCTTTGGTTTCTTTGCGGCGAGGGGACGATCGCCGCGCCCACCCCCCGATGGGGTATCGGTCGCATGGTGGGTGCGCTCGATCACCACGGGTCGATGCTACACGTCAAAGCAATGTAGCAGGGATCAGCATTCAGCTATAGTTCATCGAGAGGTCGTCGCCGAGCATCGGGTGCCGTGCCCAATTATTAGAACCATGACAAGGTCGAAGGGTCCTCCGGAAAAATGAAGGCATTACCATTGCGATGCGAGGACGCCGCTGCCTGTCCTACCGCGCCGCTTCTTCGCCAAGCCGGTCGCTCAGTTTTAGCCGCGCACGGTTTATCCGGCTCTTGATCGTGCCGGTCGCGCAATGGAAATGGGAGGCCGCGTCTTCGTACGAATGTCCTTCAATCAGCACATATTCGAAGACGGAACGATAAGGTTCGGCGAGTGCTGCGCAGGCCGCTTCAAGTTCCCGCCCCCGCATGTGCCACTCCTGATCGGCCGGCACCGAGCCATCCAAGGCCGCAGTTTCCTCACTGCCAACAAACTCACGTTTTCCTACACGATACTGGGTGCAGAAAGTGTTTCGCATGATCGTAAAAACCCATGATTTAAGCCTGGTGCCTTGCTGGAAGCGATCGATATGACTCAGTGCCCGGAGAAGGGTTTCCTGTACTAAATCATCGGCGTCGCCAGGATTCCTTTGGAAGGCTCGCGCAAAACTGCGCAACGCCGGAATTAACGCAACCAGTTCTTGTTCTAGCTGGGCACAATTACTCTCTGCTGTTTTCATTCATCCGTTCCTCCATCTAAAGCGGATAAAGAAACTTGACCTTTCTTCGTTCCTTATCCGTACGCTAACGTACGGGCCTTATTGGATTCTCGGGGAAGGATCGAAGAGCGCGCTCGCGATCTCCTCGAGTGCGTTCGGCTTGCCAGCGAGATAATACCCCCCATAGTGCTCCGGAACGCCACTACCAAGATAGGCAGTGGCGAAGACAAATGGGATTCCGGTGTCTTGGAGACGTTCCGCAATTGGGAAAACCGTTTGACCCTCAAGCCGGATGTCTAGGATTGCGCCTTCGACCACATATTCTTCGATTAGGGCCAAACCCATCTCGACGGAAGGAGCAGGACCGATAACAGTTGCGCCGGCCCTTTCGAGGGCCATTCTGGTTTCATCGGGCACGAAATATTCATGCTCGACGATGAGGATACGCTTTCCCCTCAAGAGGTGAAGACTTCCACTTCCCATCAGATGCCATTACCCGGTTGACGACGAATTATCTCATATTCAAAGGATTCCATGCCGGCGATCTGGCAACATGCAAACATCGATTCTGATCGCTGCGCCTGAATTTAAACGTCTAAGCGTCAGTGGCAAAAGAAGTTCCCGCGAATTGCCCCGTTCTGTAATCAGCCCGCGAAGCTCATGCTTCGCTCGCCGTTGAACTCTATGGCAACATCCGCGTTAGCTTGCGAAGGCGGAGGAATTCTCATGCAGGACTATCACCATCTGGAGCATGCAAGGCAAGTTGCCATGGTCGCTCACGAGGGGCAGCAAGACAAAGCTGGCAATCCCTATTTTCATCACTGCCAGCGTGTTGCCGATCGCCTGGTGAGCGAGGATGAGAAGATCGTCGCTTATTTACATGACATTCCGGAAAAGGCACCGGCTTGGACAATTGATCGTCTGTCAGAAGAAGGCTTCGCTGCCAAAATCATCGCGGCCGTGGATGCTCTTACGCGCAAGGCAGACGAGGACGACGCCCACCTCGTCAGCAGAGCAGCGGCAAACCCGCTTGCGCGGTCCGTCAAACAGGCCGACTTGGAAGACAATCTCGCTCAGGCCGAGCAGGCGGGGCTTGATGCGGAGAAATACAAGCGCGCCTTGGCTCTCCTCGCGGGATGAAGGGCCAGCAGCATGTTCGCCTTGCGGGTCAATTCATTGCCCACGGCACCACCAACGTTTTTTTCGGCAGGCGACTCCTGAGCGGTCTTTCTGCGTATTGGGAACAAAGTCGGACAAAACAGGTTCTCATGACCGTTGCCTTTCATCCAACCCACATTCTGTTCCCTTCGAACGTCAGTAGATCACTATCCGCCTAAGGATGAGGCTGACAGCGTAGTTAAACCATGACGAGGAGATCATGCGCATTCTTATCGCAGAAGACGAGCCTATCATTGCCCTTGAATTACAGAGGATCGTCCAGGAGGAGGGTCATCAGGCCGTTGGGCCCGCCTCAACACTGGAGCAGGCGCTCGCCTACGCGCCTCGCGTTGATGCGGCACTTGTCGATCTTGGCCTTTCCGACGGTTCGAGCGGAGCGGCCCTCGCGCGGAGGCTCATTGATCGCTTCCAGATCAAGGTGATCTTCGTTACCGGTCGCCCGGACGCTGTCGGCGCGGGTCTAGAGGGTTCGGTCGATATCATCGGAAAACCGTTTTCCGACGACAGCGTTCGTCGCAGTCTCGCAAAGGCGTTATCCTGACTGCGCTCTACGCGATGTCGTCGGTTCGACCCGCGAGGGCGCCGCAGGGCGGAACACAATTAACGTTCGCAATTTATTCAGGCTGTGCGTAGCTTTTTCGCAAGAATGCGCCTCTACGCAGCGAGGTGCGCCCCGCGCAATCGAGCCCGCTTGCGGATAGGGTATCTGCTTCGATCCGAAAACAACTGGCAGATCGAACCTGCTCCTGATCGTCGGATACAGCAATCAATAAACCTCGCCGAAGGCGCGGCGTTACGGATCCACGGAGAGCGTACGGGAAAATTGGCGGCGAGAGCCGCCAAAATCCTCGGAATACAATTAGAGACGACGATCGCGCTGGCGCTCGGTCTCGATCTGTTCAGGCGTATAGGGCTGGGCCGCCTCATCGAACCGACTCCAGCCCTGCTCCTGATAGCTGGCCCGACGCGATGCGTAGTCAACCGGACGCGACCTGCCAAGAATGGCTTGCGCCTCGGCTACCCTGCTGTCCTCTACCTTCGCGGTTACGACCGAGCCGCCCCGGCGGATTCCTTCGGCGTAGAAATTTGCTTCGTCTTCGGGAACACCCTCATTGATCATTGCCCCGACAATGCCGCCGACGGCCCCGCCCGCAATTGCGCCAGCCGCCATGCCGGCGGCAGTTGCAGCTAGCCACCCAGCCGCAACAACAGGTCCGACGCCGGGAATGGCCATCAGGCCGAGCCCGGTCAATAGTCCGCCGGCTCCGCCCGCCACCGCGCCGACACCGGCGCCGGTTCCTGCACCTTCGGCGGCATGGCTTCCCTGTCCCTCGATATCCACGCCGTGGGCGTTATTCGTTACAATGCTTATGTCGTCAGACGAAATTCCGGCATCTTCCAATGCCTTCACGGCTGCGCGGGCGTCGTCATAGCGATCATACAGTCCTGTAATCGTTCGCATGTGGGTCTCCTTAATGTCTTGTAATTTGGATCTTTGTTACTTGGCCCGCGTCACGTTGCCCTGAAAGTCCAGGGAAACGGCCGCGTCCTTGCCATCCTTTTTTGCGGCGGCGCGCCAAACACCCTGATCGTCCAGCTTAAGCCCCGTGACATCGGTGTACCCGGCGTCCTCAATGCGGGACTTTGCCTGATCCTCCGTGAAACTGTTCTTGCCGGCCACGGGGGCGCCCGGGTTGTGTTCCGTATTGACGGCAGGTGTGGTCTGCGTCGTCGACGGCGTCTCGCTCTGGGCAAAGACAGCCGTTGCCGAAAGCAAAAGACCCAGGGAAAGTGCGGCGGTCTTGTTCATAGTCATCTCCTTTTGTTGCCCGTCTAAAACATCGAAAAATACAAATTGTTCCGACGCTTAGTGATAAGGGTGCAATCGGCTGCGGCGATCGCGAAAAGGCCTATCGATCACATGTGCGACTGTCGCTCGGGTGGAATTCGTCTCTGGGATACGATCGGATTCTATTCCATGAACCTTGTTCGCCGACGCCGCAGGACGATCCCTCCATTGGGGGGCCCTGCGCGTCTCTTTCAAAGGCTGCTGACGGATGAGAAGGTTCGCACGCGCGATTAAGCGATTAAGCGCTCGAGAGTCGTCAACAGGGTCAGATGAGCGCACAACAGGGCTCTCTCTTTCTTTGTCGCGGTGAGTTCCGGATGCCTGATGATTGCCCAGTGGGCCTCGTGTGACACACGGTAGCGCTTCGGCTGCCTGGGACGTCGCCAAAATCGGCCTAGGATTCGGACTTGATGGCACTGCTTGCCGCCGGCTTGATCCTGACCCGCTGATCGCCGCTGTCGGGATCATAAACCGCGAGGTCGACGAGCAGGTCACCGGACCTTGAAACGACGTCGAGAAGGGCAACGGCGAGTCTGGCGGCGCAGACCGTGTTGGTCGAAAGGTCGAGTGTCTCGTCGCTTGTGAGGGCTAGGCGGACACTGACTTTGCCGTCCGCGGACAAGGCGAAGGGCTGGAAACTCTCGAATTCGAGACAGGCGTCCGCCTCTCCATCCGCAGGCGGCTTTCTGGATTCAAAAAGATGCTCGAAAGTCCGTGTCTTTTGTGGTCGATCCATAGTACCCCCTCGACGGCGTCTCGTCAGTGCCAAGATGATCGGTTTGGCCGGCGCTGTGTGACATGCCTCAATACGCCGATGAGGCGAGCGCAAGAGGTGACCACCTCGAAGGCGACGTCTGGATCGCCTTCGCCGATATCGGGTGCCAGCCGTCGCATGGTCAGGGACACGTCCTCAACCAGCAGCGCAAGTTCCCCGCAATCGTCCTCGCCCAAATCCTTCAGCAACGCGAGCAGCGTGTCAGCGAAGGAGACCAGTATCGCTACCGTTTGCATCGACGTGAATTGAGCTTTTGTGGGATCGATCCGCATGAGGTTCCTCTTTGCCCGTGACTTGTCGCAAGGATCGGCAAGGTCAAGGGAGAGAAGCCAAGGCGCGGCACATTAGCCTCGATGTTCACGGGCGAGGGCAGGCTTGCCAACCGTGCCTGCCTTGGCAATCGCAACCGGCATGCCGCTGATATTGACGCGATGATCGTCCATCGGAATCCACGACCGCACCTGCTTCAGCCGCTCCAGGTCGAGCCGCGCGCTGAACACGCCTGCCTCATCGCCGGCCCGGGTCAGAATCTGCCCCCAGGGGTCGCAAATCATCGAGTTTCCGAACATGTGGCGTTCCTCGCCGTCGGGCGCTGTATAGGAACCGCATTGTCCGCAGGCGACCAGGAAAGCCTGGAACTCGATCGCGCGCGCCCGGCACAGCACCTCCCAGTGATAGCGACCGGTTTGCCTTGTAAATGCAGCCGGGAGGATGAAGACGTCAGCATGATGGCTGGCCAATCGGTCGAACAGCCGGGAGAAGCGAAGATCGTAGCAAATGCAGCAGGCGATCCTGAACCCATTGAGCTCATAAATCAGCAAGTGGTTTCCGGGCGCGACAGTGTCCGATTCCGCGTAGCGCTTGCCGTCCGGGGCCAGGATGTCGAAGAGATGCACTTTCCTGTAGGTACCGACCTGCCTTCCGGAAGCGTCGAATATGACGCTCGTGTTGAAGATCCGATCGTGACCGGGAACACTCTCAAGGATGCTGCCGGCATGGATCGCAACACCGTGCGCGGCGGCAAAGTGCTGCACCATGTTGTAGGCCCTGCCGCCGGGAACAAGATCCGCGGCCGCCGACTTCTCGACCGTCGTTCCTCCCGTCCAATCGAAATGTTCCGGCAAGACGATGAGATCGGGGCGCTCATCGCGCACCGCCTTCAACATCAGGCGGCTTGCCTCGGAGAGATTATAGGCCCGATCAGGCCGGGCATTCATCTGGATGAGAGAGATCTTCATGCGAGGTCCTGTTGATCGAATGAGAAAATGGAGCTGCCGGAAGCAAGATGGCGGCGCAGCACGGCCGAGCGTTGCTGGCGGGCGATCGCAACATGAGCAAGTGCGCGCATGCGCTCGGCATCGGCGACGAAGACACCCTCGCTGTCTGCAAGAACGGCATAGCCTGGAAGCACAGCGGCCGAGCCGCAGGCGATCGGAACATTGATCGACCCGCCGATCGCAAAGATCCGGTTTGTGGTGCGCGACGAGACACCGCGACACCACACGGGGAGGCCGATGTCCCTGATCTCCTCGACGTCGGTGCAGGGGCCGTCGATCACGATGCCGCTCGCCCCCTTGGCCTTGGCAGCGGTCGCAACACCGCCGCCGACACAGGCAACATCGTCGCCATCGACGCGGGAAATGACCAGCATGTCGCCCGCCTTCAGCATGTCGATCGCCTTGTAGATGATGACGCCGTCGCGGCCTGGCGCCGCGACGGTCAAGGCGGGGCCAAAAGCCCGGCATGGAAAGACGGGACGGACATTGGCGCCAACAAAGCCCAGATGCTCGACATGTCCGATCGTTGCGGTCTCGACGACCGGAAGCATGTCGAGGAGATCCGGGGGTAGGCAAAGCTGGCGTTCATTGGCCCGATAGAAGGGTGTCATGTCACGGTCTTTCCTAAAGGGAGATCAGATCGGGCGCTCGCCCGATGTCGTCGTACGATGCATGATGCGGATCGACGCCGGGTCGAAGGAGTCACGCCGGTGCATGGTGCATCGGTTGTCCCACATCATGATGTCGCCCTCGTCCCATCGCTGGACGAAAACCTCCTGTTGGTTGGTCGTATGATCCCAGAGTTCGGCAAGCAGCGCGTTGCTTTCGTCGATCGGCATGCCGACGATCCAGGCACCGTCAGCCGTGCCGCCGAGATAGAGCGCCTTTCGGCCCGTTTCCCCATGCGTGCGCACCAGCGGATGGACCATGCCGTTCCACTCGCGAAAATCCTGACTGGCGGGTGCCACTTCGCCGAGACGGAGTTTGCCGGTCTTGTCATAGACGTGCTGGAAGAAGATCTGACGCCCGGCGACAAGCTTCCTCAGGACCTGCGGCAGCGTCTCGTAGGCCATGTAGGTGGACAGGAAATATGTATCGCCGCCTGCGGGCGGTACCTTGACCGCCCGCAGGATCGCGCCGGCGGGCGGCTTTTCATAGAACCAGGTATCGGTATGCCAGGTCGCCTCGCTGTTGCCCATGGCGCCCGTCGGCTTCCCATCCTTCGTCGCATTGCTGATGACGAGGATCTCAGGATGGGTGGGATGACCGCCTTCCTGCAACTGTTTCGGATGGATCACGAACTCGCCGAAATGACGCGAGAATGCCACCTGATCGGCATCGCTGATCCGGGTCCGCTTGAAGCGTAGCACGCCATACTGGAGCCAGTATTGGCGCAGATCCTCAATATCGCGCGCATCATAATTGTTGAAATCGAACCCCTCGATGTCGGCGCAGACATTGCTCTCCTGCTGCACCGCCTTCAGTCTTTCCTTCAGCATTTCAATCTCCTTCTATGGTCTTCACTGAGACCGGAGCCATCCTAGATTGGCGTAGAACCGCGGTTCCAATATCAATCGCCGTGCATTGATAATGGGGCGCGATCGGTTACTCCTAACGGGAAAGGGGACGTACATCGGCCGGATCGACCGACATCGTGACGGCCTGGCCAGGCTGATAGGAGCGGGCCGCCATCGCACTGCCTGGATGGTGCAGAACCAGCCGGTGTCCGCCCTCCACCACAACCTCCAGCTCGGCATGGTCTCCAAGATCGATCACTCTGTGGATCGTCGCTTCGAGCCAGTTCGTGCCATCGGTCAGTGCTGCCGGGGCCACGAGCGTCAGGCTTTGCGGCCTGATCGAGCAGAAGCTGATCACGCCGCCATCGGCCGCACCGGATGGCGCCCTCAAAACGATCGGGCTGCCTTCGATCGACAGCTTCACGCCCGCGGCCGAGGAAGAATATGCGCTGACCGGCAGGATGTTCGACCGACCTAGGAAATCGGCAACGAAACGCGAGGTGGGATTGCGATAAATGTCGCCGGGTGTGCCCTGCTGGGCGATTGCGCCGGCGTCCATCACGATAATTCGATCGGACATCGCCATGGCCTCTTCCTGGTCGTGCGTCACGTGGATGAAGGTCATGCCGAGCGTTTTATGGATCTCCTTTAACTCGACCCGCATCGCCTCGCGCAGCTTGAGATCCAGATTGGAGAGAGGCTCATCGAGGAGCAGGACGGACGGCTTGGGGGCAATCGCCCTGGCAAGCGCGACACGCTGCTGCTGGCCGCCGGAGAGTTCCGCCGGATAACGTGCGCCGAAGCCATCGAGATGGACGCTGCGTAGCGCGCTTTTTACGGCCGCGCATATTTCGATACGTGGCGCGCCTCGCATGCGCAGCCCGAAGCCGACATTTTCGGCAACCGTCATGTGCGGGAAAAGCGCATAGTTTTGAAACACCAGGCCGAGATTGCGTCTTTCGGGCGGAACTTTCACCTGACTGTGTCCGCTGATACGGATGTCGCCCTGGCTCGGCGCGCTGAAACCGGCAATCATGTTCAGCGTCGTTGTCTTGCCGCAGCCAGAGGGACCGAGAATGCTCACGAACTCGCCCGCCGGAACTTGTAGATTTATGTCCCTGACCACGCTGAGGCCTGCGAAGGATTTGCTGACCGACAGGAGTTCGATATCGAATTCGCTCATTTGCTTCCTCCATGAAGCTGTGCGGAAAAGCCGCCGACTTTCTCGAAGATCAGGATCACCGCCAGGATGAAGGCCATCGATGCGACATTGACCGCCGCCATGATCGGATCGAGGCTGTATTCGAGGTGATTGATGACGGCTATCGGCAGGGTCGTGTCCCCTGGTCGGACCAGAAAGACCGACAGCGGAATGTTGTTGAATGAGATGATGAAGGCGAATGTCACGCCGGACAGAACGCCCGGTTTGATCAGCGGCAGGACCACATAGAACATCCGCTGGTGCTTGCTGGCGCCGAGGATCTGCGCTGCCCGATCGAGGTTTTCGTCGAAATTCGCAAGTGCGCCTGCAGCCATCCGTATGACGAACGGCAGTGCAAGCACGACATGTGCGGCAATCAGCGCCGGAGTACCGAGCATCTTCTGCAGACCGATGATCGACAGGAACAAGACGATCGCCACCCCCTTGACGATCTGCGGAACCGAAAGCGGCGACAAAAGTGCCGCCATGATCGCGCTTGAGCCGGGAATGCGCTCGTAGACGAGCGCAAAGGCGGCAAGCGTGCCGAGAACGCCGCTAATCGCCGCGACAATCGTCGCAATCTGGACGCTCAACAGGAAGGGCTGAACCCATCGTTCCTCGAAGAGACCGCCATACCAGACAGGTGTCCATTCCCATGGCCGGAAGGTCACCGTCGCACTTGGGCTGATCGACGCCGCGACGACGACCAGCAGCGGAAGTGTGATGAACGCCAAGACCAGAGCGAGCAGGGACCAGAAACCAACCGCGATCAATTTCGTCATTGCGTCTGTCCCTTCCGCGCTGATTTGCGTGCTTTGAGGCTTGCTTCCCAGCGGATCCCGATCAGTGAGACTGTCAGCATCATCGCCAGCAACGCGATCGACATGACGCTGGCGAAGGGCCAGTCGATATAGAACAGCACCTGTTCTGAGATCATCGTCGCGAGCACCTTGAAGCGCGCGCCGCCCAGAAGGGCAGGCGTCGCGTAGGCGCTGGCCGCCATCGTGAAGCTGATCAATAGCGAGCTGACAATGCCGGGCACCGACAGCGGCAGGACGATGTGACGGATGACGGACGCTCTGGAGGCACCAAGCATCTGCGCAGCCCGCTCGAGGTTGACGTCTATCCCCTGGATGCTCGTCATCAACGACAATATCCCAAAGGGCAGCACGACATGTGTCAGCCCGGCGACAACCGCAAACAGGCTCTTCGAGAGGGGAAGCGGCGTGGAAATGACACCGAGATGGATCAGCACATCATTGATGAAGCCACGATCCTCGAGGATGATCAGCCAGCCATAGGTGCGCAGCACCACGCCGGCGAGCTCGGGCGCGAGCGCCAGCGCGAAAACGACGGTTCGCCAGCGCGATCGCGAACGGGCGAGGAAATAGGCCACTGGATAGCCGAACAGTGTTACGGCCATGGCGACGAGGGCGGACATGATCGCCGTGCGAACGAAACCGGCCATGGACAAACCGTCCAGGAAGAAGCGTTCGTAATTTGCAAATGTCGGGACAAAGGTTCGGCTATCGAGGAAGCTCATGCCGATCATCACGCCCATTGGAAGCGCAAAGAAGATCGCAAGCAGGAGGCAGGACGGCGCCAGCAGCGTCGATGCCGGTATTCGCACAGTTAGGCGCCCGGAAACGGCCGGGACAGGGGCAGCAAGCGTTACCATGAAAACTCCTCAACGGGCCTGCGAGACGACGTCCCGATCCCAGCGTTCGCCCCATTCGGAAAGCTTGCCGCCGAGCACCGTCAGATCGGGCAGCTTGAGCGATTTGAGATCCTCTCCAGACGTGATCTGCCGGCGGCGCAGGGCTTCCGGAACCTCAATGTCGGAGCGAGCGCTGCCGACCTTGTAGCCCGTAACCCAGGCTTCCTGGCTGGTCTTTTCGAGAAAGAAATCGATGAAGGATCTAGCCGCCGCCTTATGCTCTGACCCGACAGGAATGTTCAGCGTCGCTATGAGCGGGATGGTCCCTTCCTTCGGCCGTACATAGTCGACGGGCAGACCCTCGTCGACAAGCAGCTGGGCGCGACCGTTCCAGAAGGGCATCGCCCAGACAGTACCATCCTTGATGTAGCTTTCGAGGATGGCAGAGGATTGCTCGAAGCCGATCGATTGCTTGGCAAGCCGCGCCATCGCCGCAAAGCCCGGATCGATATTGTCGATCAGCCCGCCTCCCTCGGCGATCGACATCATTTCCAGGAGATAGACGGCCATAATATTCTGAAAGGTCGGCAGGACGATCTTTCCCTCCAGATTTGGACCGAGGAGGTCCGTCCAGGAGGTTGGCGCGGAGCCAAGCCTGTCGGTCCTGTAAAGCAGCGACAGGTACTGGACCTCGTGGACGGCGCCGCACGGGCCGGCTGCACCTTGAAGGCTTGCGTTGAGGGCGGCGAGGTTGGGGATCGCGGAGCCGTCCAGCTTGTCGAGCACGCCATCCCGGCAGCCCTGGAGCGATTGCGAAGCAGTCATGACGACGACGTCGAACCCTGGATGTCCATTGGTCGCTTTGATCTTGGCATAGTCCTGCGAGGCGGAGCCGACAGCGTCATAGACGACATCGACGCCGGTCTTTCGCTCGAACGGCTCGATGATGGCCTGGCGAATGATGGCCTCGTAAGGTCCGCCATAGCTATTGACCACAAGCGTTTCGGCATGCGCGAATTCAGGCAGACTTACAGCAAGGGCTGCAATGAGAAGGGGTTGTGATTGGACTCTTCGCAACGTCGGTTTCTCCCAGTTGGTGGTGTTCCCGGGAAAAGGGTGTCGACGCGGACTCCACACGTCTAATAGCAATTGGCTGGGATTAATGCCTCAGCGGTATGAACGAGAATCTCCGCGCCGTCCTGCCATCTCTCGCTTGAACCGACGAGCGGGAAACTGAGACGGTGTAGCCTTGGTGGAGCCTCGAAACGTTCTCAAGATGACGCTTTTCAGTCGCTGCCCTTGATATCTGCGGTTGCGCATCCAACAGAAGCGACCTTATGTTGAAATCGCGGCGTGTCGGTACGAAACGCCGACGAGGATAAGCCATGGTGGACATCTGGCTCGATAGACTGACGGAAGGACTGGCTCTCGCGCAAGACGAGCAGACTGCCACGGACATTCTCGCAAAGCTCACGGTCGAGGCTGGGTTCATTGCCTATTCGTATCTCGAACTCCACGCAGACAACACCAAGGCGATTTCGAACTATCCATTCGAGTGGCAGAAGCGTTATTTCGAGAAGGCATATGCTCGCGTCGATCCGGTCGTGCGCGAGGCCAAGGTCAAAATGGCCGCCTTCCCATGGTCGATCCTCACTGTCGCCGCAACATCAAGGGAGCGGCGGCAATTCATGGCGGAAGCTGCGGATTTCGGCATCCGATCGGGAATTTCGATCCCCGTCAGTACCGGCTACGGGAGGCTTGCTCTCTTTACTCTCGCGTCCAGCCAAATCGATGCCCGAGCGCTTCGGGCATTCAATCCGGTGCTGGCCGCCGCCGCGATAGCCCAACTGCACGTGCGCCTGAGCACGATCGCGATGCGACCAACGGCCCGTCGCGAAGTCAATCTGAAGTCGGAGGAGATTTCCTGCTTGCGATGGTCGGCCGAAGGAAAATCTATGCAGGCGATTGCTGTCATCGAAAACACCTCCTACGCAAACGTCGTCTTCTTTCTGAGAAATGCGAAAGCGGCACTCGGCGCGACGACCTTGCCGCAGGCGACCGCCTTGGCAAAGGAGTTCGGATTGATCTGATGCGATCGACCGATCGCCGGTGGCAGGACGTCCAGCAGACGCGCTAATTCCCGGCGCCGAGTCGGGAGAGGTCGATCCGCATCGCCGCTCCACCGATATCGACCTTGTCTGCAGGCAGGGCCACGGTCGGCTCTTGATTTGCATTCTCTCCAGGCTTGGCGTTTGCGTCTGGCCTACCACCATCGGGCTCCTCGGCGGCAAAGACCTTCGCTCCCTCAAAAAAACCCGTCTTCCAGGCAAGCACCGCATCCTCGAAGATGACCCGAGCGGCGTCCTCATCGTGCGGATCACCGTACCATTTGGCGACAATGCGCATCACCTTGGCAAACAGGGCAGACCCAAGCTGCAAATTCCTGCAATCATCAAAGAGAGCTGGATCGAGATCGTCATTCGTTTTTGCGCCAATTCCCGCCGGCATCTGCGTCAACCCGACCCTGACGACTGCGTGGCCTGCGTAGCGGCGTATGATGGAGATCGCTTCGGTCGCATCGACCGGTTTCGGCAGCAGAAGCAAACGTCCTTGCGAAACAACCGTTATCGCCAGCGGATCCAGCGATCCGGCAGACGCGATGAAAGTCTCGACGATGGCAGGTTTCAAAGACGGGTCCGCGCATTTGGCAATCAAGGCAGGGTCCAGCATGGCTTGCTCCTCGGATCAGGTGTTGAACGAAAAGACGACTGGCTTGGCAAATAGCCTCGCCCAGGCAAGGACTGCAGCGCGTTGCACATCCACGATCGATGTGCCTGATGTCCACCAACCGTTGCCGATAGCCACCACAATGTCGGGCGCACCGGACATCGACTGGAGGACTGGCCAGACCAGCAGTTGCTCATAGCAAATCAGGACCGCCACGCGCGTTGCGCCCACCATCTGATCGGCCGGCTGGAAGGCATGCGCATGCGCGCCACTGTTCTGGCCCACCCAGGTCCTCCAGGGCTGCCACATCGCGATCGGCACCGGCATGCGCTGTCGGTAGAGGATGCGGCTCTCTGCGCGCCCGATTTGCACGAGGACATTGTCGTAGCCTGAGGCATCTGCCACAGACGCCCCGGCAAGGATGGTGACATCGCTGCCAGCAAGCGCACGCCGCCACAGGCGCTCCACGGTCGGCGTCCAGAAGCCGAGCGCACCTTCCGGCAGGATAACGACATCGACTTGGTTCGCCTGCGCCCTTGCGACCATTGCAAGAAGATCACGCTGCTGTGCCAAACCGGCATCGCGACCCAGAGCTGACCCCATTTCGAGCTCGACGCCCCGCCAGTCGTTCGGTATCTCAATATCGGTCCAGGTCGCGGCGGACCAAAGCCAGAATCCAACAATGGTGACGGCAGCAGCCGGTCGAAGGCGTGTCGTCATGGCCGCGAGGCCGGCTGCCGTCGCGATCAATCCCAGCCAGCACCAGCCTGCAAACAGAGCACCTGCAGCCGTCAGGGGACTGGCCCAGCCCGTTATCCCAAAGGGCGGGATCGCCATGACGAGGCAGGCGACGAGGTAGCAGCAGGCTCTTTTCCAACCGCGGCTTCCCGTCCAGACAATCGTATGCACCGTCACGAAACTCGTCGAGGCCATGAGCCACAAGAGAAGGCCAGGCCACAGGTCCGCGGCGTAGAAGGTCGCTACCCCTTGCGGCAGCCCGCTGGACGCTGCCAGAAAATAGGCCGATGAAACAGCCGAAGCCTGCCATCGCGTCCGCGCGAGCGACCAGATGCCGGGGAAAGCCATCGCGGCTGGAAGCAGGGACGGCTCGCCGCTCCAGCCAATCCAGCCAGCCGCAGCAGAACTGCAAAACAGCACCGGAAGGCGCAGGCGGTCACGGTGCATAGGTCACCACCTGTATCGCCAGACCGAGGATGCCAGATGCCGGCACCGGTCCGAAATAGCGGGAATCGAAGGATGCCCCGAAGGAGGAATGGACGAAAACGGCACCAGCCGGCACCGTCCCTCCGCGATAGGGTGTCAAAGAGCGCCCGCGACCGTCGAATTTCAGAGGTCTGGAGCTGTCGAGCAAGGTACCATCGATGCCGATGCTGCTGCCTCGGACCTCGACATGTTGACCGGCAACGGCAACGACTGACTTGATGAGTGGCGCAAAACCGCCTGGGCACCGCCCCGCGCGCAGGTATCCGCGTTTTCGGGCTTGCCGCATGGCAGGCGTCTGCGGTGGACAGAGGAAGACAAGATCGCCCACCGCCGCCGGCCGATCGAGTTCGGCAATCCGCCAGAGACCGATCGGCTCGCTCGGGGTCAGATTGATACGGAATCCGAAAAGACCGACAATGGCAATGATGCCGGGCAATCCGATGAGCATCGAGACAATGGCGAGGCGGCGCCTGCAAGTCGCGCTTGACAGGAGGCAGGTTCGAGACGGAGACCGCGTCATCGGAGTGACTGCACATTGGTTCTTGTTTGGCGCGCAACGTCGGCCTGCTTGAGCGCGAAAGCCGTGCGCTCATGCGCCTCAAGCTGCTGCACGGTTCGCATCGCGCTCCAGGCAGATTGCATCTCTGCCTTCTGCGCCGGATTCATTTCGGCCGTCAGTGTCCGGAATGCCTCCCCATCGGGATCCTTTGCCGCTTGTCCAAGGAAGGTACGTACACCGAACCGCTCTTCGACCGCTTTCGCGAAGCCCTCGAGCTCGTCCGTCGCCATCCGGTCGGAAAGCACATACTGGATGACGGAGGCAGGTTCGTTCCTGTCGAACGCGTCCCGGATTCGTTCCAGCATCTGCATTGCATGAGACGACAGGGCGGGAATCTCGACGCCCGCGATCTTTCGGCTGATCGACACTTCGCCATGCGCACGTTTTTCTAGCATCTGGTGTTGGTGCAGATATTCTCCAAGGCTGTCGCTCAAAGCAGAGACATTCCGGAGCGCCCGGTCGCGGTTCACCCTGTCGCTATGACCCGAAAACAGGCCGGCCTTGCCCTTCAGGGCTCCGAACGTTTCCGCTTCTTCAGCCATCCTGACAAGCGTCACTTTTGCTGCCGACCGGTCCACGAGCATCGCGTCGAAGTCGATCTTCCTGAACGCCGCTTCCGGATCAGCATAGACGGTATGCAAGCGTCTACTGACTTCCTGCCATTGCCTCTTAAGACCGGGATCGGCGGCAAGCCTGTCGTAGACGGCCTGATCGATCGAACGAGCGAATGTGGTGATGGCACTCACCATCGGTCTTGCCTTTTTTCCATCGCCGGTATCGAGCGGATGGATGCCTCTGCCGAGCCCTCGTTCTGCACCCACGGCTGCAAAACGATGACCGAGATCGATCAATCTGTCTCGTTGGCGCACCATCCATTCCAGCCGATGCGCAACCAGCGTCCGTGCGACCCGAACGAGGTGCAGACCGCGGCTTTCGGCAAAATGAAGTGCCTGCCGATAGAATGAGCCGCCCTCGTAGTCGAGCGTCGTTTCCTTGGAATTCCTGCGCGACAGGATTGGTGTGAGACCACCCGTCTTTTCGAAGGACCGGCGTCCGTAGTAGASGSYRAGATCCTCGCGATGGCGTGTCATCGCCACATAGGTCAGGTGCCGGTCGAGCGACAGCGAGGCCAGAACCTTGACCTGRTCGACGGTGGCGCCCTGGCTCTTGTGGATCGTCGTGGCATAACCGTGATCGACATGCCCGTAGAAGCGSTGCTCCACGACCACCTGCCGGTTGTCATCGCCSGCACCGATCTGGACGCGGATGCGGCCGGGTGCTGCCTCGACCACCTTGCCCAACATGCCGTTCTTGACGCCRAGCRAAGCCTCRTTCTTCAGGAAGACGATCTGGTCGCCGRCTGCAAATTGGCGTTTGCCCTCGGTTGTCGCAAAGACGAAGCCCTGTTCCACGATACCGCGCTCGACAAGCCGTTCGCGTGCCATCTCGTTCAAGGCGCGCACGTCGCGGCGCAGATGCGCCAGGATCAGCGAGGTCTTGGCCGGATCGTARTCRCGATCCCAGTCCGCGATCAGACTGGCGAYGGCCTGCGCCTTCAGCTGCGAGCCGATGATCTTGTCGTTGGCSCTATAGGCGTCGATGGCCCGACCGACATTGCCGCGGGCAAGATCGAGCGAGGCGTCRCGCATCCACTGCTCGCGCTGTCTGTAGATCGTGTCGAGTTCGGCATAGCCGATGCGATCGGTGATYGCCCGGAAGGCGGCGCCCGCTTCGATCGGCTGCAGTTGTTCGGGATCGCCGACAAGCACGAGTTTGGCGCCGGCCCGCGTGGCAGCTTCGACGAAGAATGCCATCTGCCGCGACGACACCATGCCGGCCTCGTCGAGCACGAAGACCGTCTTGTCGTCGAGCCGGTCTCGGCCCCGGCTCCAGCGCTGTTCCCAGGACGACAGGGTGCGAGAGACGATGCCCGCTTCCTTCTCCAGTCCTTCCGCCGCCTTGCCGGCAAGTGCTGCGCCGATGACACGGTAACCTTGCGCCTCCCAGGCCTCGCGGGCCGCCTTCATCATCGTCGTCTTGCCGGCACCGGCACGGCCGATCACGGTTGCGATCCGCTCGCCGCCGGCAATATGTTCGATCGCCACCTTCTGCTCGTCCGAAAGACGCGGATGGCGCAAAAACGTCGCCTCCAGAACTCTGTGTCTGACACCATGTGAAGAGCGCTGCGACAGCCAGATCGCCCGGTTCGCCATCTCGGCTTCCAGGCGGATCATCTCGCGGGTCGTGTACTTCGCCGGCGAGCGCAGGCCGGTGGCAAAATCGGTCCGCGCCTCCTCGAGTTTCAAAGCACGCGGGCTCTGGACGATCCGTGCCATCACGCTCTGAAACAGGCCAGGATCGTCGATGTAGCGATGCAGCACCTTGGCCACATCGCGCTCGTCGAAAACGCTTTTCTCCCGCGTGACCAGGTCAAGCACGATATCGGGAGTGAGCTGGATACGGCGAGCATTCTCTGCACGCCGCGCCTCTTGAAGCTCGAGCCGCTCCAGCAAGACGTCAGGGCGGCGACCAGCCGCTTTCCGTTCGATCGCCTTTGCTCCGACACCGAGATGGATTGTCGGCGTCAACTCGACGCCCTGCTTTTCGAAGGAGCGCCCATCGACCCTGACGTCGAGACCGGCAAGCGACAGATGCCGGTTCTGGCAGGCAAACCAGCTGTCGCGCAGCCCGTTGAAATCGTCGATGCCACCAGCCCAGAGCTCGTAGACGATCTTGCCGTGATCGTTGCGGATCGGATTGCCGTCCGCACCAAGCAGCGCAATCTTCTTGCCCCCGAAACCGTCATGCGTCAGCGGCCGCAGCGTCGTCATCAGATGGACATGCGGATTGCCCGGAGCGTCGTGATAGACCCAGTCGGCAACCATCCCTCTGGCTGTGATCTGGGTCGCAACGAAATCTCGAACAAGGGCAATATTCCGCTCCCCTGTCAGCTCGATCGGCAAGGCGATAGTGAGATCCTTGGCAAGTTGCGCATCGGCGCGTCTCTCGAAGGCTTCCACGGCATTCCAGAACTTCTCGGAAGCGCCGGCGACCGAAAGATCGGCGATCATTGACCGCAGCCACGGCGGAGTGTCCGTGGGGATTGCAAATTCCTCATGCACGAGCCCCTGCTTGCGCGTGTAGTCGATGGTCCGGGCTTCCCGATCGAACTCCATGCGTGCGCAGTGACGGTACGCGGCCGACAGCACGGCGCTGCGGCCGGAGCCGCGGGCGACGATGCTGACAGAAAAATGCGGAACGGCCACGGGCAGGGCTCCTGGAGGTCAACGAAACGACAACGTCCGTTGGAGACGGAAACAGTCCGGACCTTCAGCAAGCACGTCGCGCCAGCGACGTATAATTGCGCCCTTCAGGACCGCTCCTTCGGATCGGCCGGGATCATGCGCAAAGGTGTCGGCTGCGCCAACTCGCATTTCTGTTAGTAGATCGGCGCGCCGATCTAAGGGACTGTCATGCCGATCACGTTCGAAACGGCATGAAAGGGCGAAGCGGAATGAAGAAGCCATCCTCCAGGATCCGCGAGGAGATTTCCAAGCTGCAGGAACAGCTGAGGCTTGCTGAAACCCGTGAAGCCGAACGCATCGGACGCATTGCACTGAAAGCAGGACTTGGCGAGATCGAGGTCGAAGAGGCCCAACTTCAGGCTGCCTTCGAAGAGCTGACGAGACGATTTCGCAAAGGCGAGACATCGGCCGGTAGCGAGCAGGGCAGGCGATCCGAAGCGAGCCCGGTTCAGGCAGCGCCCATCGCGCCTGGCGCGACTACGGGCGGGTCTGCTGAGAATTGAGCGCATGGCACGCGCGACCAAATCCGACGCCCGCAAAAAGGATACACGCGAGAAAATCGAGCTCGGCGGGCTGATCGTCAAGGCGGGCCTCAGGTTCGAAAAACGTGCCGTGCTTCTGGGAGCTCTGATCGAGCTCTCTCAGCGACTGAAACGAGACGAACAAGAGCGGATGCGATTGGCGCAGCTCGGCGCGGAGTTCTTCGGTGATGATCGGGCATAGGATGCTGCTGCCCGCTCTCGTCATCGGCCTGATGCTCTTGGGAACGATCACGACGAACGGGATCGACGAGACATTTGCCGGACTCGCCAGGACACAGGCGACGATGCTCTTTCTTATTCAGGCCAGCATCGCACTGCCGTGCGTTGTGGCGGCCGCGACCGGCATTGTCTTCCTGTTTGCCTGCGTCGGATCTGCAAGCATCAGACATGCGGGGTGGGGCGTCGCAACGGGAAGCCTTGTGAGCCTCGCCATCGCCATCCTGAGAGAAGCATCACGCCTCGAGCCGTCTGCGACGAGCGGCTTCGGCAGTAGATCGGTCATGACCGCTATCGATACAGGCACTGTGGCTGGCGCTGCGGTTCTATTGATATCGGCCGGCTTCGCTCTGCGCGTTGCGCTCCTGGGCAACGCGGCCTTCTGCGACGTTCGGCCAAAGCGCGTTCGGGGCCGGCGTGCCATTCATGGCGATGCTGGTTGGATGGCCTTGCCCGAAGCGCACAAACTCTTTCCCGACACGGGCGGAATTGTCATTGGCGAGCGCTACCGTGTCGATCGCGATCCTGACGCCGGCCGGTCGTTTCGTAGCACCGACAAGGAAAGCTGGGGAATCGGCGGCAGGTCACCACTGCTTTGTTTCGATTGCTCGTTCGGCTCGACTCACGGGATTGTTTTTGCAGGATCAGGCGGTTTCAAGACGACCTCGGTGACAATTCCGACGGCACTCAAATGGGGCGGCACCCTCATCCTTCTCGATCCTTCGAACGAAGTCGCCCCGATGGTATCGGACCATCGCGAAGCGGCCGGCCGCAGAATTCGCATTCTCGATCCGCATCATCGGCAGTGCGGATTCAATGCGCTTGATTGGATCGGCAAATTCGGCGGCAGCAAGGAGGAAGATATTGCTGCCGTCGCGTCCTGGATCATGAGCGATAGCGGCCGCGCAGCCGGCCTGCGCGACGACTTCTTCCGAACCTCCGGGCAACAGCTTCTGACCGCAATCATCGCCGACATCTGCCTGTCAGGACATACGGACGAAGACCATCAGACGCTCCGCCAGGCGCGGGCAAACTTGTCAGAGCCGGAGCCGAAACTGCGCCAGCGCCTGCAGGAAATCTACGACAATTCCGGATCGGCTTTCGTCAGGGAAAATGTCGCCGCTTTCGTCAACATGACACCGGAAACCTTCTCAGGCGTCTACGCCAATGCGATCAAGGAAACCCATTGGCTCTCCTATCCAAACTACGCCGCGCTCGTGTCCGGGTCGAGCTTTTCGACCGAGGACATTGCCTCCGGCAAAACCGATGTGTTCATCAACATCGATCTGAAGACCCTCGAGAACCATGCCGGGCTTGCCCGCCTTATCATCGGCTCGTTCCTGAACGCGATCTACAACCGGGACGGCGCAATGAATGGGCACGTGCTCTTCCTCCTCGATGAGGTCGCGCGGCTCGGCTATATGCGCATTCTCGAAACCGCCAGAGACGCTGGCCGCAAGTATGGCATCACACTGACGATGATCTATCAGTCGATCGGCCAGATGCGCGAAACCTATGGCGGTCGAGACGCCGCCAGCAAATGGTTCGAGAGCGCCAGCTGGATTTCCTTTGCCGCGATCAACGATCCGGAGACGGCCGACTATATCTCACGCCGATGTGGCACGACGACGGTCGAGATCAATCAGGAGAGCCGCAGTTTCCAGCCTCGGGGATCATCGCGAACACGATCAAAACAGCTCGCGTCCCGGCCATTGATCCAACCCCATGAAGTGCTGCAAATGCGAACCGACGAACAGATTGTCTTTACCGCCGGCAACGCGCCCCTGAGATGCGGACGAGCCATGTGGTTTCGCAGGCAGGATATGCGCGCATGCGTGAACGAGAACCGGTTCCACACTGACATGGTGCGACCGATTGAATAGATCGCAGTCGGGCTTGAGACAGAGATTAGGACCGCGAGCGCCAGACAGAGATATTTTGTAAGGCGATCGGGGCTCGCCCCACCGGCCTCAGAAGGGCGGTTCGGTATCGATCGTGTCTAACTGTTCCGCAACGGCTACGTTGAGTTCGGCCCGTGCCAGATCCAACTCGGCAATGATCTGACGGCGTTCGGCCGGATCGACCGAATTCGACAGCTCGAGCCGCAGTTCCTCGATCTGTTCTTCTATTGAAAACGTCATCGTCCCGTCTCCTTGAAAGGGTGAAAGATGACGAACGGCGGTGTGGCGAGTGGGCGGGGTCAAGGATCGCGAAGCGACCGCAAGGCGGGGCGCGGAGGAACCGATTTTGTGCGGACGGACAAGGTCCGGCCGCGCAAAATTGGCGGGACCGCGCATCCTTGAGGCTGCCTGTTCGCCGCGCCACAGTGGGAGGATCTGAGCAGACAACCCGCTCCCCGTATCGCGCCGTTAAGACGCAAGCGAGCTCGATGCTCCTGTGCGTCTTTCGAGGCGATCAACGGAACCGGTTAACCTCTGTCAACGATTTGCGACGGGCAACGAATTCGCCAAGCCGCGTCCCGGAGGACGCAACCTCCGCATACATGGATGCCGGAGCCGGATTCGATACCGGCTCCGGCGTCGACATCTAGCAGGAAGAGCCCCGCCTTTCGGCGGGGCTGTGCCTGTCAGTCCTGGCTAACGCGGCGCGACCAGATGAGCTGGTATCCGTCGTCACCTTCGACCTCCGAGAGTGTCGCGTAGATTGGGGCCGGGAAGCTCGGATCGTCGAGCTTGACCGAGAGGTAGTCGCGGCCCTGTTCGGATGTCTTCTGCCAGGCGGCGCCGAGCTCGACGGCGCCCGCGAAAATGCGGAAATGCGGGCCCTTGTCGGTGGGGTTATCGATACGGGCGATGCGCGCCTTGACGTTGAGGGCGAGGGTGCGGATCGAGCCGGAGAAGCCTGTTTCGGTGGAAGTGAAAGTGCCGATAGTTGCCATTGTCCTGTTCCTTTCGCTGTTTCGGGCCACGACCATCGCGGCCTCGATGGCTGTCGCAAAGACCGGGGACGATCGGGCCGCACCCATAGGGCCGAAATGCAATGAAGGACGGCAAGTCGCAATTTTGTTAGTTGGCGGGGAATGACGGCGGAGCCGGCAGGGGTGGGAAAATTGCGACTGCCGTTGCGGCAGCACGATCGAGGCGCAGCCGCTGTCCGGTCAGACAGGCCCCATCGAGCCCGCAGATGCGCTGCCGGATCACAGGAGAAGGAGGGGGATTGGCGCGACCGCACATTCATCACCGGAAACATCCAGGAAACCACAGCGCGCCCGACCGACGGCGAGGCCGCGCGAAGGGAACATTCTCGCGCTCCACCAGTTGCTAAGGCCGGTGCAATGAATATCGTTGCCGAGAGATTTGCCCGCGGAGGACATATGCTCCAGACAAAGCCGTTCATCGTTGAGACGAGGTCAGGCCGGGAAATCGAAGCCCCTCGCGCGCAAGCCGTCGATCTGGGGCGATCTGGATCTCAGCCAGGATCAGGATCTTGCGGCAGCAGCCCGACGAACGAACCTGCCTCGACCTCAGACGGCACCCGCGACTGATCAGGCTCGGCAGCCGGGCTTTGCCGGTGACGACCAGTTCTGCGCATGATGCTCAATTCACATCCCGTGGATCCATCCCAACCGGAACATATCCCCTCTTGCGCTTCCTTCGAGCGAGCGCCAGGAAATGCGAAATCGCCTGATGTTCACTGGAAAAGATCTCGCTCTTTTCTCCGCCGGCCTTGCCGATGCGACCCCAACTGCGCATGACCGCAATCTCCCCGAACAGCGTCGGCTGGATCGACAAGGCATAATAGCGTGCCATGTTGCGGGTCTCGTCGATACGCTGGCAATAGAGCTGATAGGCATGGGTTGTCATGCGCGCAGGATGGCCAGCTTCACCCGGCGCGTCCAACGACAAGTTTGAATCGATCCGGCTGCACCGATTCATGAAGATGATGGATCTCATCCCGGGCCGTCTTCACCTTAACGTCCATTCTGGCAGCAGCAATCGTGTCTGTAATCCACGACGGCGCTGTTGGCGGCCCTGATGATCAGGCCGCGAACCCTTCGGCCGATGGCGTCTACTGATCTGCCGGATCAAGGGTCGCCGCAGAAGGGTGGCGCAAGGGACGAGAACCAAGCCGTCTTGCCGGCCTAGGCCGATACGAGCCGGATGAAACCAGTGTCCACATCGTCGTCGCTCGCTCTGCCCAGGCGGCGGCGCTCATGCGCCTCCGAACGTCCAGACCGGAATGCCGAGCCTCCGGCCCTTGTCTGCAAGATTATCGTTGATGCCTGTGCCGGGGAAGTGCATCACGCCCTTCGGCACGATCTCCAGCATCAGATCGTTGCGCTTGAAGGGCGCTGCGCGGCCATGCTTCGTCCAGTCGGGCGCGAAGCCGATTTGCGCCACGTCGCGGTGTGTCGCCCAGACCGAGGCGATCTTCTCGGCGCCCTTCGGTGCCTTGCCGTGGACCAGCACCATGTTGGGATGCTTAGCGTGGACCTGGTCGAGCTTGGCCCAGATCAGCCGGTGATCGTTGAAGTCGACTCCACCTGTGATGATGATCTTCGGACCGGGAGGCAGAAGAATTTCGTGCTCGGCGCGCTTCCTCGCCATCAGGAAGTCGCGGCTATCGATCATCGCTGCCGTGAGATTGCGATGATTGACCTTTGATCCGCCGCGCGGGAGCCAGGGCTTGCCCGCGTGGCGCTCGTAATTTTCGCCGGCCTGGTCGCGCATCAGTTCGAAGGCGTTTCGGCGCTCGATCATCGTCATGCCCTCGGCGATCAGGCGTTCGAGTTCGACCGACTTCACCTCACTGCCGTCCTGTTCCCGCTGGGAACGTTTCTGGGCTTGCTCGTTATCGTCGAGTTCGCGTGCGATACGCCCGGCCGCTCGATGGAAGACATTGACAGTCGACCAGAGGAGATCGTCGAGATCGGGTTCGAGGCGCGTATCCGCCAAGGTTGCCACCAAGGCGTCGAAGATGTCGGCAATGGCGCCCGCGATCGCGTTGCCGTCCGGTAAGAGCCGCTGGTCGGGTTCGTCCGCCAAGGGTCGATAGCCGTAGAGCTGCAGCTCCTCCAGGACATGGCCGGTGGGAGAGGATTCGTCATGCGGGTGGAAATCGAGCTCGTTCATCGGATGCTCCGTCGGTTGGGCCGCGACCGTCGCGGCCTTCATGGCGACGAAGCCCACGGGCCGGATGTACCTGCACCCGCAGCGTCAGCGAAGGGCCGGAGCGATAGCGCAGGATGGCGGCGCCCGACTATTTTGTCTCGCGATGGAAAGGCCACATCCCGAAGCGGCTTTCCGCGTCGGGATGTGGCCGCCGGAAAATAGTCGGGCGGCGCCATTGCCAGGCTGGCCGGCTTGTGGGCCGATCGCTCTCTCGAAGGCCGGGGCGAGCTAACTCCGACCGAAGCATCCCGACGAGCGCAGCGGCACTGCAGCACGTTTCCGCTCGCCGGTTACGCCGCCGGCTCCATGAAGCGTGCGGCATCCCGCGGATCGATCTTTATTCGGGTCTGCCCCCGCAGCGCCTCTAGACCAAGAGTGCGGAGATCCTCGTTGAAGTCGCCGAGCTGCGGCGAGAGGACGATCGCCTCGATCCCGACTGCGTTCGTCCGGTCGACCAGACGGTCGCATGCGCCGTCGCCGGCCGCATCATCGTCGCGCAAAATGTAGAGCCGCCGCAGCGTATCCGGCAACACGACCGCAGCAAGGTGGGTTGCCGAGAGCGCTGCCAGCATCGGCATGTCAGGCAGGACCTGTCGCATCGAGAGGACGGTCTCGATGCCTTCGCCAGTAGCCATGACGTCGCCGCTCGCGCCGAAGCGGACGGCGTTGCCGAGAAGGTGACCCATCGCCCGCCGCGGCCGATCGATCGGAGCCTTTCCTCGGCCTGTCGGGTCGAGCCAGGTCCGATGTGCCCCGGTGATCTTGCCATCCAGGTCGGTGATGGCCGCGATCATGGCGGGCCAGGCCTCCGGCGCGACATGCTCGTCGGGCCGATAGTAGCATCGCGGATGGAAGCGGAGGTTTCCGGTTCCGTGCAGGTCCGTGATGCCGCGTTCGTGCAGATAGGATTGCACGAGTGTGCCAGCGATTGGCTGCGACATGGCAAATAGGCGCCTCGCGGCGCTGGGCGAACCATGCAGTGTCGGGACCTGATGCGTGATCGGCGGGGCAGGTCGGGACTGCGGCATGGCGAGGAAGGTCCGTGCCTCCTCGACGACCTCCTTGAAGGCGGCGAGACCGCAGCTCTCACGGATCACGTCGAGAAGATCGCCGTGTTCGCCGGTGGCGGCGTCGGTCCATTTGCCCGCCGCACCGTTGGGCGAGTCCTTAAGCCTGACGTAGAGAGACCGGCCGGGCGTGTTGTGCACGTCTCCCACAAGCCAGTAGCGCCCCACGCGGCGGCCGCTGGAGAGATAATGGCGGCACACTGCCTCTGCCTGCCGGCCAAGGCGACGGGCGAGATCGGAAGCGTCCTGACGGGTCATCACACGACGCCCCGCCTGGAGGCACGCGTCTCGAACGCGCCCACGCGTCGAACGCTTGGCAGGCTCGGAACCGGCGTGTTGATGGGAAAGTCGCGAAAGGACGACAGGGGCTTCTTCTCAACTGCAATAGCCATCGGGTTTTGCTCCGCGACGGGCGGCCGAAAGTCTCTCTTTCGACCTCCAACCCGTCACGAGGCGCAGCGCCGCCCTCTCACTCTCGAGGGCAGCGCCGCCGGTTCCGTTAAAATGCGAGGCGTGGACATCGAAAGCCGGAGCGCCCGCCAATCCTCCGGCAATCGGGGTATCAGCCGGCACTATTTAAAAGTTTCTTCGCCTTCGCCTCCATGTCGAGACGTGCGTCCTGATGCTGCTTGTCTCGCGCGATCGCGGTGATGCCCTGGACGAAGTCGAAGACGCTTTCGGGAGGGCGGCCTTCCTCGGCCAGCACCGTGTCGATGATCCGACCGGTCTCGGCCTTGGAGAAACCACGGCGGCGCAGAAACTCTGTGCGATCCTCATCATTGTGCGCCACGATCCGTTCGCGCGCCGCCCTGATGCCATTGATGAAGGGCAGGGGAGAGGAGTTCGCGAAATTGAGCAGGGCCGGCGCCGCCTCATGGGCAAAGCGGGAGGTGGCATATTTCGAGTGGCGGATGGCGATTTCCTCGAAATCTTCGACGCCCCAGAGATTTCGATTCTGGCAGACGGCACGCAGATAGAAGCTCGCCATGCCGAGCGTCTTGGCGCCGACCTCGGAATTCCAGCAATAGAAGCCCCGAAAATATAGATCCGGAGAGCCATCGGGGAGGCGCCCGGCTTCGATCGGGTTGAGATCATCGACGAGGAACAGGAAGACGTCGCGGTCGGACGCATAGAGTGTCGTCGTATCCTTGGTGATATCGACGCGCGGGTTATAAATGCCGGTCGACCAGTCGAGCATGCCGGGAACCTTCCATCTTGTGTCACCCGTACCGTTGCCGGCGATGCGCTGCACCGCATCGACGAGCTCATGATCGAAGATCCGGCCATAATCGGGACCGGTGACGGCGCGCAGTTCCAGCCGCCCGTCGTCAGTTTCGAGGGTCTTGATATGTTCAGCCCGGGTGGCGGTCAGGCCATATTGCAGGTTGATGGCGGCGAGCGGGGCGGGAAGCTGGCGCAGGTAGGCGGCCGGAGCGCCAACGAGGCCGGCAAGCTGGCCGAAACTCCAATGGGTCGGCACAACAGGGCGATCGGCATCGGGAAGCAGGAGCGCCAGGCGCTCCGGATCGGCACGGTTTGCCTCTACGTGGATACGAGCGCTCTCGACGACGCGCGTCTGGCTGTGGTCGGCACGATCGCGAACGGAGCGCGCCAGCTCGGTGAGGGACAGGTAACGCTCGTCAGCCGGGCGCGAGAACCACTCGGACGAGACGCGACTCACTCGTTCGCCGCGGCGCACATCAACCTTGTAGCCGCCGCTCGTATCACGACCTGCGTCAGGAATTTCAATCTGGGTCATGGGACCAAACTCCATGACGGGCGCCGGAGACCTCTTCTCCAGCCCTCAACCCGTCACGCCAAATCCGGTCCGCGCTCTCACTCTAGGGGCGTTGCGGGTCCACCGCGCGGAAGGGGTCGGCCGAGACGAAGGCTCGGCCGCAGGAGGAGGCTTTCCGCGGCGCGTGTCCAAATCAGCCTGGGACTCACCTCTGACAGGATCCTCGTATCCTAAACTCGCTCGGCCGCCTGCAATCGAGGACTCAACGCGGGGCTACTCCATCGAACAAGATTCTGAGCAGGGCTGCTCGCAATCAGTCCAATCCGCAACGATCCGCTGCAGATCGCGCTCGCTCATCGCTATCAATCCCATCCGCAATCTCCCAGACGTCGCTTGGACCCGGGGAGAATGACATTCCAACTTTGCAGAAACAGGACATTCTAACTTTGCGGTGGAGAAGCTAACCCAAGTGCATCATGGCCGCCTTGGAGGGTAGGGCATCAGCCACCCTCGCGCAAATAGGCAGCAAAGGCTTCGGCGGGGGTCCGGTATCCGAGGCATTTGCGAGGCTGTGAGTTTAGATGATGCGCCAACTCGGTCAGCTGTTGCTGGGTGACATTGGCAAGATCCGTGTCACCAGGCATGAAGCGTCGGATACGTTTGTTGGTGTTCTCAACGGCGCCTTTCTGCCATGGCGCGCTCGGCGCCTTTCTGCCATGGCGCGCT
>NZ_JBFTPD010000024.1:0-103491 GCF_056398305.1 Rhizobium sp. 01T444 | reverse complement strand
CACCCAGCAGAACGCCGCCATGGCCGAAGAGACCACGGCATCGGCCGAAACGCTGGCTGCCGACACCGATGAACTACTCGGTCTCATCCGTGGCTTCCGCGTCGGCAATGCTGCCGCAGCTCCTGCCATACATCAGGGTCGCCGCGCCGCATAAAGACGGGGTGACTAAAAGCAATTTCATCACGAAGGAAATTAGCGGCCGCCGGTACTCCCGGCGGCCGTGCTGTTGGGGCCGATGCGTTGGATGAGCCGATCGATCTCATGGTCGGAAAAGACTTCGATGCCTGCCTGTTTCAGCGCCGCCGCGGTAACGCCGTTGCCAGCCCGCCGGCTGCCCGAGAAGGAGCCGTCATAGATAAAGCCGGAACCGCAGGACGGGCTGCCGTCGATCAGCAGCGCATAGCGGCAGCCGGTATCGGTCGCAAGCCGCACGGTATTTTCCGCCGCCCGCAGGAATTCATCGGTCACGTCGCCACCGGTCAACTCCACGACGCGGGCAGTTCCTGCCAGGACGTCCTCGCCATCAGCCGCATCGCCGATTTCGGCGGGTGGCCGTGGCACCGGCATGCCGGCCGACATTTCCGGACAGATCGTCACGATCAGGCCTTCCTGCATCCAGCGCTCGATTGCCGGATGGACGAGCTGCTTCGCGCGTCCGTCATATCGGACGGCGTGGCCCATGAGACAGGCACTGACGAGGATCTTGGACATCATGGGATGAGGTTTAATGGAGATTCATGCGGACGTCATCGCCTGACATCAAGTGCAACCTCGGCAATGCAATTCCGGAACCAGCGCTGCGCCGGATGTGCATCGTTGCGCCGATGCCAGGACATGACGAAGGGGATGGGCTCCAGCATGAGCGGCGGCTCCAACAGGGCAAGTTCGTCCGCATGGCCGGAGGCCTCCACGACGCCGGCCATCAAGGTGGCGATCATGTCGGAACGGGCAATCAAGAGCGGCGCGGCATACATATTGGGAAGCGTGAGCGCGAGCCGCCGCTGAAGCCCTGTCTTTGCCAGCGCCGCGTCGACATGGCCGAAACGCTCGTTTTCCGGCGAGACAAGCAGGTGTGGGAGAGCCAGAAAGGCGTCGAGATCGAGCGTGCGTCGTGCAGCCGGATGATCCCTCCTGACGATGCAGACGAAACGCTCCTCAAACAGAGGCTGGGTCAGAATACGTCCCGTTTTCGTTGCCGGCACTCCGACCGTCACATCGACCTCTCCGGCATCCAAGAGATCGATGGCGTCGTCGCGGGCGCTGAAATTCCGGACCTGCAATGTCGCATCCGGAGCCGCCTTGACAAGATGCGCAACGAGTTGCGGCAGCAGCGCGAAAGTCGGATGGTCGGAGAGGCCGATCGTGAAGGCGGCAGACGAGGTCGCAGGATCGAATGCCTGGGTGAAATCGAGTGTGCGCTGGATATCGGCAAGAGCACGCGACAATGGCTCGGCGAGATCAAGCGCTCTTGGTGTCGGCTGCAGGCCCTGCGGTCCCCGCACCAAAAGCTCATCCTTGAGAAGGCTGCGCAAACGCGCCAGGGCAGCGCTCATGGCAGGTTGCGTGCGGCCGATGCGAATGCCGGCCTTCGTCACGCTCCGTTCCTTCATGAGCGCGTCGAAGGCAACGAGCAGGTTGAGATCGATACCGTGCAAATCCATGGCGTGGATGAATGCATATACTTCATATCAATTTCAAGCATGTTGCCGATGCCGCTAGGCTTGCCGGGTCACAACGTAAACCAGGCAGGAGCACATCATGCCATTCGCAAACTACAAGTTTCCCGAGGGTACTCTGACCGCAGAGCAGAAGGAGGATATCATTCTTCGAACGACGGCCATGTTCGTCGACTTTTTCGGGGAGGGCGTTCGCCCCTACACCATGGTCCTCGTCGATGAGGTCGTCGACGGCGGTTATGGTCGCGCAGGCGAAACGCTGACCATCGCCAAGATGCAAAAGGGACGATGAGGCAGAAAAGCAAAATGGGGCCATTCGGCCCCATTTTCACTTGTTGGCCGTTTAGCCGGCGATCTTGGAAAAGTCCGCGACTGTCCCCGTCGCCGCGCGGATCATCCGCAACAACGCGAGGCGGTTGGCGCGGATCGCGGCATCCTCGTCATTGACCAGCACATCGGTGAAGAAGCGGTCAACGGGAGCCCGCAGCTTCGACAGCGCTTCCATCGCCGAGCGGAAGTCTTCATGCGCAACCGCGCCGGCAGCTTCCGACGAAGCCTTGGTGATGGCGGCAAACAGTTCCTTCTCGGCATCAAGCTTCAGCAATGCCTCGGAAACGCCGTCGGCGACAACCGTGCCCTTCTTTTCCTCGGCGGCCAGAAGCTGCGTGGCGCGCTTGGTGCCGGCAAGCAGGTTGATGCCGTCTTCCGAGGTGATGAAGGCCGTCAGCGCCTCGACGCGGCGGGCGACCATCAAGAGGTCGTCGGATTCAGGTGTCAGCACGGCATCGATGAGGTCGTGTCGAGCACCCTGTTCGCGCAGATAGACCTTCAGGCGGTCGTGGAAGAAGGAGAGCAGATCGAACTGCCTCGTCAGGTCGTCGGTATCGACGCTGGCGCCAATATCCGTATCGATGCGCTGCATATGCGAGGTGATGCGCGGCAAGAGCGTCACGCGGGCGCGCTTTTCGAGCAGGATGCGGATGATGCCGAGTGCCGCACGGCGAAGCGCAAACGGATCCTTCGAGCCGGTCGGCTTCTCGTCTATTGCCCAGAAACCGATGAGCGTATCGAGCTTGTCGGCAAGCGCCACCGTGATCGCCACCTTGTCGTCGGGCACACGGTCGGACGGACCCTGCGGCTTGTAATGGTCTTCGATCGCGGTCGAAACGGAGGCGTCTTCGCCCTGCAGCGTCGCGTATTTGCGGCCCATGACGCCCTGCAGTTCCGGGAATTCGCCAACGGCTTCGGTGCGCAGGTCCGCCTTGCAGAGAACCGCGGCGCGATCCACCACCTTGTAATCGGCGCCGACGGGCATGGCGATCTTGGCGGCCATCGCCCGGATGCGTTCGACGCGATCGCCCTGCGTGCCGAGCTTGGCATGAAAGGTCACGTTGAGAGCATCGAGCTTGGCCATGCGCTGGTCGAGCGGCTTGGCGAGGTCGAGGCCGAATTTCTTTGCGGAAGCTTCCAGCGTCTCGAGGTCCGGCAGGTTGCCCTGGTCGCGCTTCCAGAAATGCAGCGCGTCCGACAGGCGCGCACGCACGACCTTGCCGTTGCCGTGAACGATTTCCTTGCCGCCATCCTTCGCCTGGATGTTCGACACGAGAATGAACTTGTTCGAAAGCGTCTCTTCACCCTGTTTGCGGGTGACGAAGCATTTCTGGTTGGTCTTGATGGTCAGGCGGATGATTTCTGACGGGATCGAAAGGTAGTCCTCCTCGAAGGAACCCATCAGCACCTGCGGCCATTCGACGAGGCCGGAGACTTCGTCCAGCAGGCCCTCGTCCTCGACCAGTTCCAGCCCGCTCGCAAAGGCGATGTCGCGGGCATCATGCAGGATGATGTCCTTGCGCCGCTCAGCATCGAGAATGACCTTCGCCTTTTCGAGGCTCGCGACGTAATCGTCGAAGCGCTTGACGGTGATGGCCTCGGGCGCGTGGAAGCGATGGCCGTAGGTCACGTTGGAGGCAACGAGGCCGTCGATCTCGAAGGGGATGACGACCGTTTCTTCATGCTCGGTCCCGAAGGTGCAAACGATCGACTGCAGCGGACGAACCCAGCGCAGCGAGCCAGGCTGCGAGGAGGCCTTGCCCCAGCGCATCGACTTCGGCCAGGGGAAATCCTTGATAATGCCGGGCATGACTTCGGCGATGATCTCCTCGGCGCCACGGCCGGGCTTGGAGATGACGGCGACGTAGAAATCGCCCTTCTTCGGATCGCTGACGACCTGTGCCTCGGAAACTGAAGAAAGGCCGGCGCCGCGCAGGAAGCCCTCGATCGCCTTTTCGTTGGCGTCGGTGCGCGGCCCCTTGCGCTCCTCGCGGATATCGGCGGAGCGGGCCGTCAGCCCGTGAATGTCGAGCGTCAGGCGACGCGGCGTCCAGTATTCGCGCGCACCCTCATAGGTCAGTCCTGCTTCCACCAGGGCATCGGTGAGGAGCTTCTTGAGGTCACCGGCGGCCTTGCGCTGCATGCGGGCGGGGATCTCTTCGGAGCGAAGTTCGAGAAGCAGGTTCGGCATGGTACTCTTTTCCTGGCGCCTGCAGGGCAGGGGCAATCAAAAATGGTCGCCTCTGCTACCAAAGAATGCCGCATCTGCACAACCGCAAAAACAGGAGGCGAAAGGCTCAATTGCGCCTCAGATATATGGCTTAAACCCACAGGAGCGTTCCCTTCCGCTGTGGAAAGCGGCGGTAGGCATTGCCTTGCTGCTTTTCGCCGCTATGGTCCGCCAACCCTAATAAACTGCAGGAAATCTCATGGCCGCTGACCTTCGTTCGCTCGCAGCAAGTATCTCCGCCGAAATCAACGCCCGGCCCGATCAGGCCAAGGCGGCGATCGAGCTGCTGGACGAGGGTGCAACGGTGCCGTTCATCGCCCGCTACCGCAAGGAAGTGACGGGCGGGCTGGATGATACGCAGCTGCGTACGCTGGCCGAGCGGCTTGTCTATTTGCGCGAGCTTGAAGCCCGCCGCGATACGATCATCGAATCCGTCACCAGCCAGGGCAAGATGAGTGACGAGCTGATGGCGAAGCTCTCGGGGGCCGCCACCAAGGCCGAGCTGGAAGACCTCTACCTGCCCTACAAGCCGAAGCGCCGCACCCGCGCCGAGATTGCCCGCGAGCGCGGCCTTGGCCCGCTTGCCGAAGCGATCCTCGCCGATCGTGGCAAGGATCCGGCCGCGCTGGCGGAGGCCTATATCACGGCCGATGTGCCTGACGTGAAGACGGCCCTCGAAGGGGCCCGCGATATCGTCGCCGAAGGTTTTGCCGAAAATGCCGATCTGCTCGGCAGGCTGCGCGCCCATATGCGCAATGCCGCCCTTCTGAAGGCCAAGGTCGTAGACGGCAAGCAGGCGACCGGCGAAAAGTTCTCCGATTATTTCGATCATTCCGAACGCTGGGCAACCGCCCCCGGCCACCGTGCGCTGGCCATGCTGCGCGGCTGGAACGAGGAAGTGCTGACGCTGACAATCGAGGCCGATGCCGAGCTTGCCTCGCCGAACAAGCCGGTCGAGCGCATGATCGCCGCTGCTTACGAGATCGGCGCAAGCCGTCCGGGCGATCGCTGGCTGATGGATGCCGTAAGCTGGACCTGGCGCGTGAAGCTCTCCATGTCGCTTTCGCTCGACCTGATGCGCGAACTGCGCGAAAGGGCGGAAGAGGAGGCGATCCACGTTTTCGCTCGCAACCTCAAAGACCTGCTGCTCGCGGCGCCTGCCGGCTCGCGGGCCACGATGGGTCTCGATCCGGGCATCCGCACCGGCGTCAAGGTTGCGATCATCGACGGCACCGGCAAGCTGCTCGACACAACGACGGTCTATCCTTTCCCGCCAAAGAATGACGTGCGCGGCACGCAGGCAGAGCTTGCCTCCCTCATCCGCAAGCACAATGTCGAACTGATCGCGATCGGCAACGGCACGGGCAGCCGCGAGACGGAAAAGCTCGTGGCCGATATGCTGGCCGCACTTCCTGCGCCAAAGCCCACCAAGGTCATCGTCTCTGAAGCCGGTGCCTCCGTCTATTCAGCTTCCGAAACCGCGGCCGCCGAATTCCCGCAGCTCGACGTTTCGCTCCGCGGCGCCGTCTCCATCGCGCGACGCCTGCAGGACCCACTCGCCGAACTCGTCAAGATCGAGCCGAAGTCGATCGGCGTCGGCCAGTATCAGCACGATGTCGATCAGACGAAGCTCTCCCGCTCGCTCGACGCGGTCGTGGAAGATGCTGTGAATGCCGTCGGCGTCGATCTCAATACGGCGTCGGCGCCGCTGCTGTCGCGCGTGTCCGGCCTTGGCCGTTCGATTGCCGATGCGATCGTGCTGCACCGAGACCAGAATGGTGCTTTCGAAAGCCGCAAGGACCTGTTGAAGGTTGCCCGCCTTGGCCAGCGCACCTTCGAACAGGCGGCCGGCTTTCTGCGCATCCCTGACGGTAAGGAGCCGCTCGATGCGTCTTCCGTGCATCCGGAAGCCTATGGCGTAGCAAAGAAGATCGTTGCCGCCTGCGGCCGTGATCTGCGCTCGCTGATGGGCGACAGCGCCACCCTGAAGGCGCTCGACCCGCGCAAGTTCATCGACGACAAGTTCGGCCTGCCGACCGTCAAGGATATCATCGCCGAGCTGGATAAGCCCGGACGCGACCCGCGCCCCAGCTTCAAGACTGCGACTTTTGCGGAAGGCATCGATGAAATCAGTGACCTGAAGCCAGGTATGGTGCTGGAAGGCACCGTCACCAATGTCGCGGCCTTCGGCGCCTTCGTCGATATCGGCGTGCATCAGGATGGTCTGGTCCACGTCTCCCAGCTTGCCGACCGTTTCATCAAGGATCCTCACGAAATTGTGAAGGCCGGCGACGTCGTCAAGGTGCGCGTTGTCGAGGTGGATGTGAAGCGTAAGCGCATCGGCCTTTCTATGCGCAAGGATGACGGCGTTCCGGCCGGCTCTCCGCGTGGTGAGTCGCGTGGCAATACCGGCCAGCGCCCGCAGGAGGATCGTAAGCCCACGCCGGCAAAGCCGCAGAGCCAGGGCGCCTTCGGTGCGGCGCTGGCCGAAGCGATGAAGCGAAAATAAGGGCTTAGGCCCCGAAATGGCAAAAATGTCACACTTTGGCAATGGAATCTGCGGAGTGCTAAATCCGGCGCTTGTAAGGCAGAAGAGAGCTATTAAGTTGATGTGACCATCCTGTCACATTTGCGAGGCGTCCATGGCGTCGGCATTCTTATCGATTGTCCAAAAAATTGTCCGAAAGGGTTCTTTGGCCCTTACTCTTGCCAACGGCGAAACCCACACGATTGGCGACGGCACCGGGGAACTGGTTGCCGTTCGTCTTGCCGATCAGGAAGCCGAGGATGCGATCCGTCGCGATCCGACGCTGAAGCTCGGCGAAATGTATATGGAAGGCCGGTTCATTCTCGAACAGGGCGACATCTACGACTTCCTCGCTCTGGTGAAGCAGAACACCACCAACGAAATCTTCGATTTCAAGATGGCCGCCCTGCTGATCGGCCGCATTGCCATGCAGCAACTCAAGAGCCGCATGCCGATCAACCACAACAAGCGTAATGTCGCCCACCATTACGACCTCTCCGAAAAGCTCTTCGAACTCTTCCTCGACGAGGACTGGCAATATTCCTGCGCCTATTTTGATCCGCCCGGTATCAGTCTGGAAGAAGCGCAGGTCGCCAAGAAGCGCCACATCGCGGCAAAGCTCATGCTGCGGCCGAACCAGCGCGTGCTAGAGATCGGCTCCGGCTGGGGCGGCATGGCCATGTATCTGGCGGAATCGACGCCCGGCCTAGACGTCACTGGCATTACGCTCAGCGAAGAGCAGCTGAAGATTTCCCGCGAACGGGCAGAGAAACGCGGTCTTGCCGATCGCGTCCGCTTCGAGCTGCAGGATTATCGTTACATGAACGGCAGGAAGTTCGACCGCATTGTCTCGGTCGGCATGTTCGAACATGTCGGCATCGGCAATTACGGCAACTTTTTCAAGAAGGTGCACGAGCTCCTGGATGACAACGGCATCATGCTTCTGCATTCGATCGCGCGTCCGAAGCCGAGCTTCGCCACCAACGCCTTCATCGAGAAGTACATCTTCCCGCAGGGCTACATTCCCTCGATCGCCGAAACACTGGTGCCGCTCGAAAAGGCGGGCCTGCTGACGCGCGACGTCGAAGTGCTCCCGCTGCATTACGCCTATACGCTGCGCCACTGGCGCGAGCGCTTCGTTGCCCGCAAGGCCGAAGCCGTGGCGCTTTACGACGAGAAGTTCTTCCGTATGTGGGAATTCTATCTGGCCGGCTCCGAAATGGGCTTCCGCTGGGATGAACTCTTCATCGAGCAGATCCAGATCACCAAGAACCAGTTCGCGACGCCCGATAACCGGAATTATATTCCGGAGAACGAGGCAAAGCTTAGGGAATTCGAGGCGGCGCGTCCGCCATTGGAAAAGTTTACCTTCTGATATTGAAAGCGCGGCCTGGCCCGCGCTTTTTTCTTTTTGGAGAGCCGGATATGAGCGCATTTCCCGAAATCACTCTTGTACGCCACGGCGAGACGGCATGGTCGCTATCCGGCCAGCACACTGGCCGCAGCGATATTCCGCTCACCGCCAATGGCGAGGCTGCGGCCCGCGCGCTCGCTCCGCGGCTCGCAGGTCTTTCCGTCTCCGCTGTCTGGTCCAGCCCCTCGCAGCGGGCGCGCAACACATGCGCACTCGCAGGTTTCGGGGAGGGGGCCGTCATCAAGCCCGATCTCGCCGAATGGGATTACGGTGCCTACGAAGGCATCACCACCAAGGAAATCCTGTCGAAACGTCCCGGCTGGCGGCTCTTCCGCGACGGCTGTCCGGATGGTGAAGCCGCCGCCGATATCGGCGCTCGTGCCGATCGCATCATTGCCGAATTGCGGCAGGCCAATGCCCCGGTCCTGATCTTTTCGAGCTCGCATTTCCTGCGTGTGCTCGGCGCCCGCTGGCTCGGCCTGCCCCCGGAAGACGGCTCCCGTTTCATTCTGGATACGACGAGCATCAGCGTTCTCGGCTATGAGCACGATTTGACCGAACCGGTCATCCGCCGCTGGAACCAGAAGTAATTTCCCATCCCTTCGATCTTTCCGCCTTGGTTAAGATAGAGGTAACACCCTCGCTATAAATGTACCGATCGCCGCCGTCCGCGGCCGTTCTTGTATTGCGTTTCCTGGAGTGCGGATGTGTTTAATCGATCTGTCGTATCGATCTCTTTAGCTATTGCTCTTTCCTCTTTCGGCACCGCCTCCGCCCAGGAAGGCGGCCATTGGTGGTCCGGCGACTGGTATCTGAAAGTCGGCGTATCAGGCTTTTCCGCGCCGAAATTCGAAGGCGCCTCAAGCAACGAATTCAAGTTCAGCCCGCTGATTTCGGTCGGTCGTCAGGGCGCCGGTCCGCGCTTTTCCTCGCGCAACGACAATCCATCCTTCGCGCTCGTCGATAACAGCGGCTTCCGCGCCGGTATCGTCGGTCGCTATGTGCCTGAGCGTGACCAAGACGACGACAGCGATCTGCACGGCCTGAAGAAGGTCAAATGGGGTGCGGAAATCGGTGGTTTTGCCGAGGTTTATCCGACCGACTGGCTGCGCGCCCGCGCCGAAGTCCGCCAGGGTATCCGCTCCCATGACGGTCTCGTGGCCGACGTGGCGCTTGACGCCTTCACCGATATCGCGCCCGATCTGCAGCTCTCCGGCGGCCCGCGTGCCACCTTTGCGACGAGCGGCTACTTCCATTCCTATTACGGCGTCAACGAAGCGCAGTCAGCCGCAAGCGGGCTGAAGCCTTATGATCCCTCGGGCGGCATCCAGTCCTATGGTGCCGGCACCGCACTCACTTGGAACGCGACTGAGAACCTGTCGACGAGCGCCTTCGCGGAATATAAGCGCCTTGCCGGTCCGGCCGCTGACAGCAGCCTTGTGCGCGAGAAAGGTTCGAAGAACCAGTTCCTGATCGGCTTGTCTGCGAGCTACAAGTTCAATTTCACGCTGAACTGATCCAGCCGCCCGAACGGGTCCAAATCACACCCAGCCGCCGTCGACGATGAACTGCTGACTTGTGCACATGGCGCTGTCGTCGGCTGCGAGAAACAGCGCCATGCGGGCGATGTCGGAAGGCTGCAGTCTGTCCGGCAGGCACTGACGCTCGGCGATCTGCCGCTCGCCTGCCTCATTCAGCCAGAGGCTCATCTGCCGTTCGGTCATCACCCAGCCGGGCACCATGCAATTGACACGGATTCGCTCGGGGCCGAATTCGCGGGCGAGCGCCCGCGTCATGCCCCAGATTGCCGCTTTCGCCGTCACATAGGCAGGGCAGTCCGGATCGCCGACCATCCAGGTGATCGAGCCGAAATTGATGATCGAGCCGCCGCCGAGCGCCTTCATGAAGGGTCGGGCGGCTTGTGCGGCGAAGAACTGATGACGCAGGTTGATCGCCATGCGGTCATCCCAATAGGCGACGGTTACGTCCTCCGTCTGGTGCCGGTCGTCATTGCCGGCATTGTTGCAGAGAACCTGAAGCGGGCCGTTCTGCGCAACCGCTTCACCGATCGCGTGCTTCAGCGCCTCGATATCGCGCAGATCGCAGGGAATGAAGAGCGGTGCGGCATGACCATCGGCATCTATCGCAGCGACAAGCTCGCGGCCGCTCTCCTCGGCGATATCGACGAAGGCGACCCGGCTGCCCTGGGCACAAAAGTGCCGCACCAGGCTTTCGCCGATGCCGCTTGCACCCCCGGTGATGAACACGCTTCTGGCTTGGAGGCTCGGATAGCTGGCGTAGGTCACAAGATTGTCGCTGGCATCTCGGCTCATCGGGAACTCCGGAAAAGAATGTCGTAAAGGCTGGTGGGCCGCGCACGAACGTGCCGCCCGACTGTATCAAACGGAAGACGCCGCAGGCACCCCGGAAGCGCTGCGGCGTCTTTTTTCAACGGTGTTCAGAACCCGGACCTGCGGCGGACTTCAGGCCCGGTTCAGAAGCTCACGTTGAAATTGATCTTGACCGCATGGTCCTGGGTATCGCCCGCAATCTGACCGGCGTAGGATGCGCCGATCGTTGCGTTTTTCGCCAGGTTGAAATCCAGGCCGGCTTCCATGGTCAGTGCATTCTCGGCAATCGGGGCGCCGACGGAATCGAAGCTTGCGCCGGTATTGAAGGCGAGTTTGGAGCTCGGCGTGACATCGCCATAGGCGTGCCGCCAGCCAAGCATGCCGCGCACGGTCGCCTTGGTATCCTGCAGATCGATATCGGTGGAGGCGCGAATGCCGAACGTGGTGAAAGCGGTGTCCATGCTGGACGATCCGGTTGACAGCGCTGCGATCGTGCCGCCTTCTTCCGAGAAGGCATCGCTCTTCAGGCGAGCATAGGCGAGGTTGGCGAAGGGCTCGAAAGCGGTATCTTCAAAATCCATCCGGTAGGCCAGTTCCGCGAAGGCCTGGGTGGTGCGGGCGTCGTAGTCGGCCGACAGGGTCTCGTTGAAGGCTGGGAAGACGACATGGCGCTTAGTGCTGATATCGTGCGAGGTATAGAAGACGCCGGTGCGGAAGCCCAGCGCACCCCATTGCGTGCCGCCATAGATACCGAGATGGACGTTATCGCTCGAGCCGGATGAGGTGCGGGCATCGACATCAAAACTGGTATTGCTGTAGCCGGCCATTGCGCCGAAGCGCCATGTCCCGACCGCCGCATCGACGCCGAAGACGATGCCACCGGTCGAGTGATCGAAATCGGCCGCGTAGCCCGCTCCCTCGGTCGTGCTCTTGGCGCCGATCGCCTGGCTCCAGATGGCGAGGCCTTCGGTGTCGCTGATAGCGCCTGTCAAACCGTTCTCGTCATAGGAGGTGACCTCCGACATGGGCGTGCCCACTGCGCTGAACGCCGAGCGGAGGCGCTGGCCGACCGCATCGTCGAGATAGAGGCTGTCCTGGATGAAGGCGCCCTTGACGCTGGAATGGATCTCGCCGGAGAGCGCATTGCCGTAGGGCCGCAGATAACGATAGAAGCCGATGGACTCGTCGATCAGCGGATCGGGCTGTTCGCGGTTGATGACATAAAGCGACCAGCCATCCTTGGTCCAGCCGAAGGAGAGGCCCTCGACTTCCTGGTCGCCGGGAGTGTCGAGTTGGCCGATCTCTTCCACTTCGCCTGTCGTCAGATTGGCGCGATAGAGCGATTTTGTATCGCTTTCGGTGGAGAAATACATCCAGCCATCAAGGATCTTGCCGCCCTGTGCCTGGTCGATCGTCCTCGAAAGGGGAATGTACTGCTTGAAGGAGCCGTCGGAGAGATTGTAGACCGCGATCTCCGTGGAGTTGTCATAGGCCATGCCATAGAGGAGGCCCTTCTTGGCATCCACGGCCACCCAGCTCGCGACGTCATGCTTGCCATGCGGAGGGGTCAGGGCGAAATACTTGCCCGTATAGGTCATGTCGCTCGCGTTATAGATCGCAAAGACCGGCGTGTTGTATTTCTCGCCAGTGATCGGATCGCGGGTGCTGGTATCCAGCGAGATGTAGAGGTATCCGTCGGCGTAATCGATGTCGCCGATATGATTGAGGCCTCTGGGCGCACCGGCAAACGGGTTTGCCAGGGCCGGATCGATCGCGCTGTTGTCGCGCGTTATCGTGTTGAAGTTGCCGTCCGCCTTGTCCAGCGCGTTCGTGCCGGAAAAGTACCAGTTCTTGCCGTCCGTCGTCACGCCCTGGCCGCGATAGGTGATGGGATCGTCGGTGAATGTAAACTTCTCGACCATGATCCAGGGCTCGACGGCATAAGCAGGCATGGCCGTCGCGCAGAGGAGAGCGGTCAGGACGAGCGGTCTTGCCGCTTGCGCCATGGGCGCCGTGGTTGAGGGACCTCTGGTCATGAATGGCATTTCAAGTTTCCTTTTCGTAGGGCAAAGGCTGCTTGATCGCAGCCGAGAGGGGCCGCCGACCTGATGGCAGGCGGCGGCGGTGAAGGCGGCGTGATGAAAGCGCAGTGATCCGCTGACAGGCCGCGAAGGCCGGTCGGTCGTGATGCTTTCATGGAGAGTGGGGTGCGTGCTGGTTCAGCGCGCGTAGTCGAACCGATCGAAAATGCGATTATACATTTGCGATATTCGAGTTATAAATCGCGTCATTTTCAAATGTTGAAAATATAGACACAGAAATATAGAATAAAATCGGGATCTAAGCTCGAAATTTTGTCAGTAAATCCATCATAAATCTTCCATTTCTGGGACTCTGATTCTACTTAAACACGTTTATCMAAGTTTATTCATGTATTGCGAGTTGACGTCACTAAAGAGACTGTTCTATGAGAGCGGTAATAGGGGAGCGATATGACAATAGTATGAATAGTATGAAGAATAGGAAGAATGCGAAAGCCCGTCTGGCTCTCGCGGCGCCGTTGCGCATGGAGGGGATGGTCGGCAGCAGCCTTCACACGAGGGTGCTCAATGAGATCGGCCAGAGCATCGTGCGCGGTGATCTTTTGCCCGGCGATCCGTTGCCGAATGCGGATGACTGGAGTGCCGCGCATGGGGTAAGCCGCACCGTATTGCGTGAAGTGATCAAGGTTCTGGCCGGCAAGGGCATGGTGGAATCGCGTCCGAAAATCGGCACCCGCGTGCGTCCGCGCAGGGACTGGAATTTTCTCGATCCGGATGTGCTCCTGTGGCGCTACGGCGGCAGGACCACCGCCGAGGACGCCCGTTCGCTTTTCGAGTTGCGCCGTGCGATCGAGCCGACCGCCGGTGCGCTGGCGGCCGAACGCGCCACCGCGGCAGAGATCGAGCATTTGCGTGGTCTGCTCGCCGAGATGGAGCGGGCGGGCGATGACGGAGCGCGTTTTGCCGTGCCGGATCTTGCTTTCCATCAGGCGATCCTACGCATGTCCGGCAATGAATTGATCGGTTCGTTGGCGGCGCTGATCGAGACTGCGCTGGTGATCAGTTTCCGGCTTTCCGACGACAATCCGCAGGGCCAGAGCCATTCGCTGCCGCTGCATCAGCAGGTCGTGGAGAGTATGGCAAATCGCGATTCCGCCGGCGCGAGCAAGGCCCTGGTTTCTTTGCTGGACGGGGCCGAGGAAGATGTGAGGCGTGCCCTGGCCGCGCGTCAGCGATAGATATGCCGGCCAGTGATCCGACGATGCTCTCCTTCGTGCCGCGGGACAGGAGCCTTGTGGCATAAGCGGATACGATCGGGCAGCAGATGGTGGAGCTCGCCGGCGATGGAGTCTTGACCGTGGGCGCTGCCCATCGCTAGATGACCGTATGCAACAGATTGACGGTCTCAACGGGCGCGTTGCCGATGCGCCCTCGGATAATTGGGTTTATCGCATCCTGCCGCCCTGGCTGTGGCCCTATGCGCAGCTTGCGCGCTGGGACCGGCCGATCGGCTGGCAGCTCCTCATGTGGCCCTGCTTCTGGTCGGCGACCCTTGCCGCCAATGCGGCAATCGAGCCACGCGTCTTTTCTGGCGCCCTGTTGCTCTACCATCTGTTCCTGTATTTTATCGGCTCTGTCGCCATGCGCGGCGCCGGCTGCACCTATAATGACCTTGTCGATCACGAGATCGACATGCAGGTGGCGCGCACTCGCTCTCGTCCACTGCCCTCGGGTCGTGTAACGCGCCGGCAGGCAAAGATATTCATCGGACTGCAGGCGCTGGTCGGCCTGTTCGTGCTGTTGCAGTTCAACTGGTTTGCGGTGCTTCTCGGCGTGCTGTCGCTCGGGGTCGTCGCCCTCTATCCCTTCGCCAAGCGCTTTACCGACTGGCCGCAATTCTTCCTCGGTCTTGCCTTTTCCTGGGGCGCGCTCATGGGCTGGGCAGGGATTTTCGGCAGCCTCTCCTTCTCTGCCTTCCTGCTTTTTCTAGCCTCGGTCGTCTGGACGATCGGCTACGACACGATTTATGCCCATCAGGACAAGGAGGATGACGAGCTGATCGGCGTTCGCTCCACCGCGCGCCTGTTCGGCGAGTGCACGCGTCTGGCGCTTGTCGGCCTCTACGGACTGACGCTGGTGCTGATGTTCCTGTCCTTTGCGCTTGCTGGTGTCGGCCTTCTGGCCTTCGTCGGTCTGTTGATTGCCGCCGGAATGTTCGCCTGGCAGATCAGGACGCTCGATATCAACGACGGCGCCCAGTGCCTCGCGCTCTTTAAATCGAACACCCGAGTCGGATTGATCATCTTTCTCGGCCTGTTCGTCTCGCTGCTTTTTGCCATTCCCTGATCTGAAGTGAAAAATGACCCCGAAATGAAAAACCCGGCACGATGGCCGGGTTTTGAAATCGGTTCAGAACGTATCGCTCAGCTGCGGGCGATGATTTCCTTGCCTTCGATCTTCATGATGACGCCGAGCTTGCCGGTCGTGCGGCGCACGAGGAAGCGCGGGCGGCGGTTTGCGAAATAGGAGTGACGACGGCGCGGCTTCATTTCGCTGGTGCGCAGTCCGCCAAGATGTTCTTCGAGAGGGCGGGCGACACCGTCGGCTTCCACCATCAGCATGGGAATGCCGAAGGCTTCCGACCAGCTGCGCCAGTCGGCCGCGATATCGCCGAGATCGTGGGCGACGAGCAGCGGAATGCAGAGTTCCGGATCTTCGTGATGCAACTCGAGCGTCACGGTGACTTCACCATTGCCGTGGTCGATGGCGCGGGCTGCAACGCCTTTGAAGACGCGCCGCGGYAAGGCGATGGAGAGCGGCAGGCCGCTGGAGGGGAGAATCTTGCGCAGGACCGCGCCGCGTTCGTCGATCGTTATGCTGACGTCACTGGCATGGTCGTGGATGGCGTAGCTTACCTGCTGCGGAAAGCGAGACGGATCAAGACGCAATGTCGTGCCAGCCCAGACGGGCTTCAGAACGGTATTCTTCATTTCATTTCTACCCTTGTCTTACCTGAGAGCCGGTTTCCGGTCTTCTCCTCGGGACTTTTCGTCCTCTGTGGTCTGACAATAGGCGGCCCCCGTTCCGTACAGCTTAAAAATTGCGGTTAAAGAAATCCTGCCTCCCGGAATGGTTAGCAAAACTGAATATGGCAGGGTTTCCGGATGGTGAACGCGCCCGTGTCTTAAAGCGGGACAGCTTCAGGTAAGTCTCGGGTAAGCTTTGCGTGGCAAAATGTTCGCACCAATGGTCCGTCATTCTTTAAAGACTTTGCTGAAAAGGGCGCATTTATGATCACGGCATCCCTGGCATACGTCATTCTGTCTCGTGATATGCCTAAGAGTCTGGACCGCGTCGCCAATCAGACGCAGGTCAAAAAAGACGCCCAGTATTACGCCGACAACATCAACAAGGTGAAGGACGTCGACGACTTCCTTGGCGACTACAAGCTCTACAGCTACGCCATGAAAGCCTATGGTCTTGATGACATGATCTATGCCAAGGCCTTCATGAAGAAGGTTCTGGAGAGCAATCTCACGGATGCGAACAGTTTCGCCAACAAACTTTCCGACACGCGCTACAAGGAATTCGCCGCCGCCTTCAACTTCAATGCGCCGCCCAAGGATATTCAAACGGACGCGCAGGAAGACGATCTGATCGGCCTCTACAAGCAGTCCTTTGCCGACGCGGCACAACAGACTGCCACCGAAACGAAATATTACAGCGCGCAGATGGATGGCGTGAAGACCGTCCAGGACTTCGTCGGCAATTCCCGGCTGCTGAACTACGCGTTGAAGAGCGTCGGCATCGACCCGACATACATGTCGAAGGACTACATCGCCAATGTCCTGACCACTGACATCAGCAAGCTTGGCGGCAATGCGCCTGATCCGAGCGATCCGGCTTACGATCCGACCAAGACATATATCGGTGACAAGCTCTATGCGCTCGCGCAGCAATTCAACTTCAAGCCTGACAACGGCGACACCCAGTATTTCCGCAACAATATCGGTTCGGTGCAGTCGGTCGACGACCTTCTAGCCGATCCGCGCCTGCGCACGGTGGCACTGCAGTCCGTCGGCATCGATCCGGCAACGGCCGATAACGCTTTCATCAAGATGGTGCTTACAAGCGATCCGGCCACACTTGGCGGCGACGCTCCCCTCAACAACCCTAATCCATCGCTCAACTATGTCGGCGACAGATACAAGGAACTTCGTTCTTATTTCAACTTCAACGCCGATGGTTCGGTCAATGGTTCGGTGCAGAATTCCGGCCAGACCGACACGGTCGCGGAGCTATACGCTTTCCGCGCCCCCGTAGTCGGTGGCGCCGCCCAGACCGCGACACAGAAGAACAACGTCATCGAACAGTATAACATCAAGACTGCGCCGCAGATCGTCGACCGCGACGGCACGGCGAGCGATGTGTACTATACCAGCCAGGTGATGTCCGATCTCAACAAGAGCTACTATCTGTCCAAGATCGGCACGATCACCAATGTCGATCAATTGGTCAACGACAAGCGGCTTGCAGATTATGTTCGTGCCGCATTCGGTATGGATCCGGGCTTTACGCAGCTGAAAAACGTCCTTACAGATCCGGCCTATGCCCGTTCGGTCGATTTGGGAGATGCCTACAAGGCCTTCAATTTCAAATCCGACGGTACGGTCTCTCCGACGGAGCGCGCGCAATCCTACGATCAATTGACGGGCATAGTGAATGCCGCGTCGAACGTCTCGAGCTACTTCTCGAACATGATGAAGCCGCCGGGTGGCGTCAGCCCGATCGACAACGTCGACGAACTGCTTTCGGACAAGATGTTGGCCTCCTATATCAAGGATGCCTACGGCCTTGGTCAGGATTTCAGCAATGCCGAACTGAAGAACATCCTCACGGATTCCGCCTATGCCGCTACCGCAGGCCATCAGAACATCCATGATGCCTTCAATTTCAACGCGGATGGCTCGGTCACCTTCCAGACGCAGCCGGATGGCAGTGTTGTCGGCGCCCAAAATACTCTCCAGCTTCAGGGCATCAATCAGCTCGTTGCGAACAACTCTTCGTATTATCAGGTCAAGCTCAGCGACCTTTCCAACAACGGCGCGACCGCGGCGGTCGACGTATTCCTAGCCGACGGCAGAGCCGTGAGCTTCCTGCGCTCCAGCATGCAGATCGGCAACGACATCAGCGACACCACGCTTCGCAGCATTCTGACCGATCCAACGGTCGCGGCTGCCCAGGGCTATAGCGACGTCTATAAGCTCTTCAATTTCCACCAGGACGGCACGGTCGCCCAAAACACCCTGTCGCAGAGCGCCGGCCAGGTGGCCGCGATGACTAAGAAGGCAGACGACGCTGCCACCTATTACGGCAGCACTATGTCTTCGATCACCAGCGTCGATCAGTTGCTGGGCGACCAGAAGCTCAACAGCTACATCCGTTATGCCTTCAGTATTCCGACGAGCGTTTCGGATACCGATTTGCGCAACATTCTCACCGATCAGAGCGACACCGGACCCTATGCCAATGTGAAGGCGGCGTTCAATTTCGCGGCGGACGGCACTGTCACTCCCGGTTGGGCGCAGACCTCCGCACAGATGGCTTCTGTGAATTCGGCGGCTAACGCGCGGGAACAAGGCGTTCTGGACCGGATGGGCGACGTCAATGATGTCGATCAGCTGCTCGCTGACTCGTCCCTGACGGACTATCTGAAAATGGCTTACGGCCTAGCCTACGACACGAGCAACGCCGAGCTAAAGAATATCCTCACCGATCCGGCCCATGCTGCTTCCGTCGGCCAGGGCGATCTCAACGCCGCTTTCAATTTCGGCTCGGATGGATCGCTGCCGACTTCGACCACCGCCCAGACGGGCGAGCAGACGACGAACACGTCAGACAATTACGGCGCTCGCGTCAACAGTCAGGGCGACGATCTCATTGACCGCATCATCGCGAACTACAAGTCGCGAATGGACGACGCCAAGGGCGTAAAGAGCATCAATGATTTCATGAAAACCAATGCCACCGCCGATACGCTCCTCGGCAACGACTCCTATCCGGATCTTTATCAGATGTCGCTGCAGGCTTACGGCCTGACGACGAACGACGTGTCGCGCTCCACCATGCGCAAGCTGCTGGTCAGCGACCCCTATGATCCGAAGGGATATGTCGCATCCTTCAAGGACGACCGTATCACCAAGATGGTGCGCGCTTTCAATTTCGGTTCCGATGGCAAGGCTGCCGAGCCCCTGTCGGCTCTGTCTGCCGCCACCTTGGCGAAATATGCGACCGATTATAAGTCGCACGTGACCATGCTCATGAAAGACGGCCCCGCAAAGGACCGCGCTTCCAAGGATGCCACCAAGGAAGTGGATTATTTCGGCAAGACCATTCCAGGCATAACCTCGCTCGACGATTTCCTGGCCGACAAGCGCCTGACGGATCTCGTGCTGAAAGCAAATGGCCTCGATCCGAAGAAATACGACAAGGATACGCTGAAGAAGATCTTCACCTCCGATCCTGATGACAAGAAGAGTTATCTCAACACCACGGCTGACGCGCGCTTCAAGGAGATCGTCGCCTCCTTCAATTTCGACAAGGACGGCAACCTGACCCGTGCCAAGATGGGTACGATCCAGGACAAGCAGGCCGAAGCGAATACGCAGCAGCAGTATGTGCAGATGACCCTGGAAACCCAGGAGGGCGAAAAGAATGATGGCGTTCGCCTGGCGCTCTATTTCAAGCGCAAAGCCGGTGACGTCACCTCGCTCTACCAGATCCTCGGCGACAAGGCGCTCTATCAGGTCGTCCAGACGACCTATAGCCTGCCGGCGCAGATTTCGTCGATGGATGTCGCCAAGCAGGTCGATCTCCTCGGCCGTTTCGTGAAGCTAGAGGACCTGCAGGATCCCAAGAAGGTTGACAAGCTGGTCAAGCGCTTCACAGCCATGTACGACATCAAGAACAACACGCAGCAGTCGCCGGCGCTTCAGCTTCTGACCGGCGGCACCGGCCAGGCGTCATCGTTGCTTTAATAATAGTGTGAGCCTCCTAGAGCCCAGGAAAGGTTCTAGAGGCTCACCACCTTGTCTGGGTTCATGATGCCGGCCGGATCGAAGGCGCGCTTGATGCGGCGCATCAGTTCCATCTCGATTTCCGGCCGAATCGACGCGAGCTCATCACGCTTCAGCTGACCGATGCCATGCTCGGCGGAAATCGAACCGCCATGGGTAAGCACCAGCCCATGCACGATATGGTTCATCTCGTGCCAGCGGGCGATGAAGGCATCCTTGTCGGCACCGACAGGCTGCGAGATGTTGTAATGGATGTTGCCGTCGCCCATATGGCCGAAGGCGCAGATGCGTGCGCCGGGCATTGCCGCCATCACCGCCTCCGCAGCCTCGTTCATGAAGTGCGGGATCTTCGAAACCGGCACGGAAACATCGTGCTTGATCGAACCGCCCTCCGGCTTCTGGGCGTCCGACATGCTCTCGCGCATGTGCCATAGCGCCTTCTGCTGCGCGACGGAGGAGGCGATTGCCGCATCCTGAACAAGTCCCGCTTCGAAACCCTGCTCCAGAACGGCATTCATCATCCTCTCGGCCGTTTCGGCGGAATCGGAGGTGGAGATGTCGATCAGCACATACCAGTCATGCGGCGTTTCCAGCGGATCGCGCACGCCATCGATATTGCGCGCGGTGATCTCGACGCCGAAGCGCGGCATCAGCTCGAAGCCGGTGAGAGAGGCGCCGCAGAGGCTGGAGGCAAGGTTGAAGAAGGCGAGCGCATCCTCGACCGAGGACAGCCCGGCAAATGCCACCTGATGGCCGAGCGGTTGCGGGAAGAGCTTCAGTACCGCGCCGGTGACGATCCCGAGCGTGCCTTCCGCGCCGATGAAGAGATCGCGCAGATCGTAGCCGGTATTGTCTTTCTTCAGGCGGCGAAGGCCGTCCCAGATCTCACCGGTCGGCAGCACGACTTCGAGGCCGAGGCAGAGCTGGCGCATGTTGCCATAGGCGAGAACCGCTGTGCCGCCTGCATTGGTGGAGAGATTCCCGCCAATGCGGCAGGAGCCTTCCGAGCCAAGCGAGAGCGGAAACAGGCGGCCATGTGCCTCGGCCGCTTTCTGCACCTCGGCCAGGATCGCGCCGCCGTCGGCGACCAGCACGTTTGCGACCGGATCAACATCGCGGATCTTGTTCATGCGTTCGAGCGACAGGATGACGTCCGCCTTGCCCTCGCGCGGCGTCTGCCCGCCGACGAGGCCGGTATTGCCGGTTTGCGGCACGATGGCCGTGCCGGTTTCGGTGGCAAGCTTCATGATCGCGGAGACTTCCTCGACCGTACCGGGTTTCAGTAGGAGAGGGGAGGAGCCGTGATAGAGGCCGCGGTTTTCAATGAGGTGCGGCGCGAGATCAGCTTCGCTGCGCAGCGCATATTTCTCGCCGACGATGGCGGTGAAACGTTCGATGATCTCTGGAGAAATGCTTGTGCTGCTCATGGAGCCCGGTCCCTCTTCCTCACTCACGCGGTGCTGCCGCTCGCCGCAGCCGGTCATTGATTGCCTCTCCAAGTCCTTCGTCGGGAATCGGCGAAAAGGCGATCACGGCGGCGCCGCTGGCGTCAGCCTTCTTCATGTAGTCGAAAAGATTGGCGGCCGCTTCCGAGAGATCGCCGCGCGGGCTGAGGTTCAGCGCGATCGCCGCTTGCTCGGCCCCTGCCACTCTGTCCGGACCGAAAGCAATCAACGCTTCACCGGGTTCCAATGCCGTGGCTTCGAGCCGGACGGCCGCGCCCGGCGCGTAATGTGAAGCGAGCATGCCCGGCGCTTCGATCGCTGCGGTTGCCTTCTTCGAACGCAGCAAACGCTTGCCTGCCACCCGCTCGATCTCCTTGGCCGGCAGTCCGCCGGGCCGCAGCAGTCGCAGTTCGCCGTTTTCGACCTTCACGATCGTCGATTCCACGCCAACGGTACTCGCGCCTGCGTCAAGGATGAGAGGTATCTTTGCCCCCAGATCAGCCTCGACATGGGCAGCGCTTGTGGCGCTCACCTTGCCGGATGTATTGGCGCTCGGAGCCGCAAGCGGCCGCCCGAAGGCCCGGATCAGATCGCCGGTAAAACCTTTCGGTATGCGGATGCCGACGCTGTCGAGGCCCGCGGTCGCCAGCGCATGGATCGCGGTGCCGGTCCTCAGGGGCAGTACCAGCGTCAGCGGGCCAGGCCAGAAGGCTTCTGCCAAAGCGCGGGAGATCGGATCGAATTCGGCATAGGTCTCTGCCATCGCAAGATCCGCCATGTGGCAGATCAGCGGATTGAAGCGTGGCCGCCCCTTGGTCTCATAGATGCGGGTGATCGCCGCCGGATTGGTGGCGTCGGCGGCAAGGCCGTAGACGGTCTCGGTCGGAATGGCGATCGCAAAGCCTTCGCCGAGCGCCGCGCAGCCGGCTTCGAGTGCCGTCTGCCTGTCCGCCTTGATGTCGATTATTCTTGCCATGTCCTGCCCGGTTTTACTGCGGCAGTCATTAGGCTTTCCTTGCGGCGCGATCAATCCCGCCCGAAGCTTGTAGATCAACTGTCGGCGAACCTACAGTTGGCGGATGATCTGGCGAAGCTGCTCGTTGCGGGCGCCGAGCAGGAGGATGTTGCGGATGGCGATCTGCGGATCGTTGGTGCGGAAGAGCAGGCCGTTGCCCCGCACCGAGCGGTCGACCACCATCCTCTCCGGCGTGCTTTCACCCGGCTTGATCGCCACGGCGAAATACATCCGGGAATTCTGCACCGCGATATTGTCGAAGAAATTGTCGTTGTCGCCGATGTCGGAATAGAAGTTGGCGATGTAGAAGGCCCATGCCACTTCGTCGTAGCGAGCGAATTTGGTGCGTGCGGCCGTGACGTGGCAGTAGCCGAGATGCGGGCTATCGGCCAGCGTCCGGTGGAAGATCATCTTCGGAAACTGGATCGCGCGGTGGAAGCCGTTGATGTTCTGGTGGGTCTTTTCGCCGGCGGCCTGCAGCTTGCGTGCGGTCTTTTCAGCCACTTCCTCATGGGTGAGATAGCGGCGTTCGTCCGGGAGCCAGTCTTCGCGACGGCGGCTGATGCGGCCGGTGCGCAGGAATTCAGAGTGCTTGGCGAAAAGCCGCGGTTCTGTAGGCTTGATTTCTTCCCGCGTGTCGAAATATCGAAGTTTGGCCATGGCTTCCGCAGTCTTCGCTGTGTGGGTCGTCGGCAAGGATAGGATTTCGTGCTTAACACGCTGTTAAAATAGCGCGAAGAAGGCGCGAGAGCTGGGTTTGCGAGCGGCATGTCGCAAATGCGACAGTGCCTCGCCGGCCACATTGGATTCGCTTATGTCTAACGAGTCATCAAATGTCGCAATTGACGATGATCAAAGGCGAGTGAAGGTTTCCGAGGACGACCCGGCTCCCTGTCGTCAATTTCGAAGCGGATGTCGCTTTACAACCAAGCGACCGGCATGCTCGGTGCTTAAATAACGCCATGACCAGTTCTCCGGAGGGAGAAGGAAGCGGGCGCGCTTCCGCTGCCGTGCTCGAAAAGAGTAGCAGCCACATGCACGAGGATAGGCAGATGGATATTCGCAGCAACGTTTTGCGCCAGCTCAAGAGCCGCCGCGAGGGTTTCAGTCTCGAACAGCCCTTCTACATTGACGAGGATTATTTCCGTCTGGATATGGAGATGATCTACTATCGCGACTGGCTGTTCATCGGCCATGATTGCGAACTGCCGAAGCCAGGCGCCTACTTTACCGTCCAGATCGGCGAATATCCCGTCGTCATCGTGCGCGGACGCGACAATGTCATTCGCGCCTTCCACAATAGCTGTCGCCATCGCGGCTCGCGCGTCTGCACCAAGGAGCACGGCTCGTCGGTACGGCTCGTCTGCCCCTATCACCAGTGGACCTACGATCTCGACGGCAAGCTCGCCTTCGCGCGCCACATGGGCGATGATTTCGACAAGAGCGGCTACGGGCTGAAACCGGTCCATTGCGAAATCGTCGCCGGTTACGTCTTCATCTGCCTCGCCAATGTCGCGCCGGATTTCCAGACCGTGCGCGACAAGGTCGAACCCTATATGGCGCCCCACCACATCAGCGAGGCCAAGATCGCCTTCCAGAGCACCATCATCGAGAAGGGCAACTGGAAGCTTGTCTGGGAAAACAATCGCGAGTGCTATCACTGCGCCGCAAACCATCCCGAGCTCTGCCGCACCTATCCGGAAGCGCCGAGCGTGACAGGCACTGATGGCGGCGCCGACGATCCGGAGATTGCCGGCCACTGGGCGCGCTGCGAGGCCGCCGGTCTACCGAGCAAGTTCCAGATCTCGCCGGACGGGCAGTTCCGCACTGCCCGCATGCCGCTGATCGAGGATGCCGAAAGCTACACCATGTCCGGCAGGCCCGCCGTCAAGCGCCCGCTCTCCGACGACGTGAAGATCGGCCACATCGGCACCATGCTGCTCTTCCACTATCCGACGACCTGGAACCATCTGCTCGGCGACCACGCCATCTCCTTCCGCGTGCTGCCGCTCAGCGCCAACGAGACGGCGGTGACGACCAAATGGATCGTTCACAAGGATGCTGTCGAAGGTGTCGATTATAACCTCGAGGAACTGACGCACGTCTGGACCGAGACCAACGACCAGGACCGCCGCATCGTCGAAGAGAACGCCTTCGGCATCCGGTCGCCGGCCTATGAGCCCGGTCCTTATTCGCAGGTCCACGAAGGTGGCGTCATGCAGTTCCTCGAATGGTATTCGAACTTCATGGTCAACCGGCTGCAGGGCGATCAGGCCAAGCTCTCGGTCGTTGCCTGAAGGCGATCGTCACCGGTTAATGTCCAGTTCATTTCGCCTCCGGTAGAGATGGAGTGTGGGTGCCGTTTTCGGGTCTTTCGGGAACAATTCTCCGTTTTGTCCGTTATCCGGCAGGCTTTTTTCGCTCTTAATCGGAGACATGCAATGTTTGGGCTGAGTAAGAGGGTCGCGACTGCGGTTATGGCCGCCGCTGTCGTTGCGACGAGCTTCGTGCCATCGCTAGCAATCCAGATGCCGACCGCCCCGCAGGTGGAAAAATCTTCGCCTGTCGAAAACGTCCAATATCGCCGTTACTATCGTCCTGGCTACCGCCACGGCTACTATCCGGGCTACCGCCCCGCATATCGTTCTGGCTGGTACGGCGGCTATCGCGGTTATTCCTATTATCGTCCGGGCTACCGCCACTATGACGGCTACTGGTATCCGCTAGCAGCCTTTGGCGCCGGTGCCGTCATCGGCGGCGCTATCGCGGCGCAGCCGCGCTACTATGCGCCCGCGCCGGCTCCCTCGGGCATCAATCCGAGCCATGTCGCCTGGTGCGAAAACCGCTACCGTTCCTACAGGGCCTACGACAATACGTTCCAGCCCTATAACGGTCCGCGCCAGCAGTGCTACTCGCCTTACTACTGAGGCGAAACCAGAGATCGAGATTGAACGCCCGGCCATCGAGCCGGGCGCTTTCGTTCAGAGAATATCCACCCGCTTCAAGAGCCACCAGGCCAAGGCGATGGAGGCGAGGATGAGCCCCACGGCATATTCCGTACCGTAGTCTCCGACGGCAAAGGGCAGGTTGGCCGTGTTCATGCCGAAGAAGCCGGTCACCAGTGTCGGCGGCAACAGGAAGGCCGTCATGATCGACAGGATGTAGAGGTGGCGGTTCGTCTCCGATGAAAGCTTGGAGTCGATTTCTTCGTGCAGCAGCCTTGCCCGGTCCTGCAGCGCGTAGACATCGTGGTCGACTGTCTCCAACCGGCTCGTCAGTCGCCCGGCAATATCGTCGAAACCGAAGGGCATTTCGTCTTCGTCGGAGGCTGCCGCTCGCCGCATCAGCGCAAGGACCGTGCGCAGATGGCGATGCAGGCGCACGATCGTGCGACGGACGGGAGCGAGCCTGCGGCGTTCGTCACGCGGCGCGTTGTCGTAGACGAAGTCCTCGATCAGGTTGAGCTCTTCGGTGAGCTCCATGACGACGGAGATCAGCGTACGCTGGAACTCGGTCACAAGCAGCTCGAAGAGGTCGACGGGGCGGGCGAACTTGCCGGCATTCTTCTCGATCATCACACGTGTCCGCTCCACGCTTCTCAGCGGCTGCAGGCGCGTGGTGATGATGAAACGGTCGGAGATGGCGAAATGCAGCCAGCCGAGATCGGCCGTGTCCTGATCGAATTCGCGCTGGCAGTCCACCAGCGTGCCGTAGAGCATCTGTTCGTCGACAGTCAGGACCGCGTGCGTGTCGCGCGTGGTCAGCGCCGACTTGGCGTCATCCATCACGCCGAGCGTGTCGAGCAGAGCGGGCACGCGGGCATCGGCGAGGTTGAGATGCAGCCAATAAAAACCGTCGTCCACGGTCAGCTCTGCGGCCGTCGCGCTGTTTTGCAGTCGCGCGGCCTTCTTGCTTTCCGGCGAGAAACGGTAGGCCCATACGAGGCCGGGTATGTTGACGGGCAAGGTATCCATTATTGCCGATCCTCTCGCGAAAGCGATCAATCCTACTAAAGCATGTCGCGCAAAACTGTGTAGCGGTTTTGCGATAACGACATGCGTCAAAACAAAGGCCTGAAGCGTGGCAGCGGATCTGAAAGATCGCGACACGCTTAGAGATTCTCCATGACGTCTGTTTGTGCAAGTGCACAAGCGAAAAGGCGCTCTCGATCAAGGTTATCGACGGAAACCAAATTGACGTTTACGTAAAAATCAATTAGCTCTTCGAATCGAGGCGCTTGTGCACCGGCTCTGCCGTGCGTGAGCTGAATGCGGAGGAAAATAAGATGTATAAGGCGCCTGTCGAGGAAATCGCGTTCACGCTGAAGCATGTCGCCGGCATGGCTGAGGCGATCGACGACGGTCTTCTCGGCGATCTTGGCGAGGATCTCGTCGATGCCATTCTTGCCGAGGCGGGACGATTTGCCACGGAGGAAATCGCCCCTCTCGCCGATATCGGAGACCGCCAGGGCACCCGGCTTGCCGACGGTGAGGTGAAGACGCCGGACGGCTGGCGCGACCTCTACCGCAATTGGGCCGCAGGCGGCTGGAACGGCCTGACCGCGCCGGAGGACTTCGGTGGCCAGGCTTTGCCGCACATGCTGAATGTCGCGGCCCTCGAAATGTGGAACTCCGGCTCAATGGCTTTCGCACTCTGCCCGACGCTCACCATGGGTGCCGTCGAGGCGCTGAACGTGCATGGTAGTGCCGCTCTCAAGGAAAAATATCTGGCGCGCATGGTGTCCGGTGAATGGACCGGCACGATGAACCTCACGGAACCCCATGCCGGCTCCGATCTCGGCGTACTGAAGGCGCGCGCCGAGCGCCGTGAGGATGGTAGCTACCGCATCTTCGGCCAGAAGATCTTCATCACCTGGGGCGAGCATGACGCGGCCGACAACATCATCCATCTCGTGTTGGCGCGCCTGCCGGATGCGCCGGCCGGCACTCGCGGCATCTCGCTTTTCCTCGTGCCGAAATTCCTTGTCAATGATGACGGCTCGCTCGGCGCCCGCAACGATCTTCACTGCCATTCGCTCGAACATAAGCTCGGCATTCACGGCTCGCCCACCTGCACCATGATCTATGGCGACGGCAAGTTCGGCGAAGAGAAGGGTGCGATCGGCTGGTTGATCGGCGAGGAGAACAAGGGCCTCGCCTGCATGTTCACGATGATGAACAATGCCCGACTTGCCGTCGGCATGCAGGGTGTGGCGATCTGTGAAGCGGCGACGCAGAAGGCGMTYGCCTATGCMAAGGAGCGCACGCAGGGCAAGGCCCCTGGCTGGAGCGGCTCCGGCATGAGCCCGATCATCGACCATCCCGATGTCACGCGCACGCTGCTCACCATGAAGGCCCTGACGCAGGGCTCACGCGCCATCGCCTATGCTTGCGCCCATGCGATCGATATGGCGCATCGCGCCAATGAGCGACGCGAACACTGGCAGGAGCGCGCTGCGCTGCTTACGCCGATTGCCAAGTCCTTCGCGACGGATGCCGGCGTCGATGTCGCCTCCCTCGGCATCCAGGTGCACGGTGGCATGGGCTTCATCGAGGAGACAGGTGCCGCTCGCTATTTGCGTGATGCCCGCATCGCCCCGATCTATGAAGGCACGAACGGCATTCAGGCAATTGATCTCGTCACCCGCAAGCTGCCTTTGTCTGATGGCAAGCAGGTCAGGGGCTTCATTGCCGAGCTGAAGGCGATCGCCGAGGCTGTCCACAGTTCAAATCTCGACGGTTTCGGCACGACGGCCAACAGGCTGGAGACAGCACTTGCCGATCTGGCAGAGGCTACCGACTGGCTTCTCGCGCGCCTTGCAGAGAGCAAGTCCGCCGAGGCCCTGTCCGGCGCAACCCCCTATCAGCGTCTGTTCGGCCTTGCGCTCACAGGCTGCTATCTCGCCAAGGGCGGCCTTGCCCGCACCGCGGATGGGGCAGGCGAGGGCCGTATCGCGCTCTGCCGTTTCGCAGCCGAAAACCTTCTGTCCGAAACGGCGGCGCTGAAAGACCGTGTCGTCAACGGTGCCAATAGCCTTGCAGCTGCCCGCACCGTCCTTGCCTGAGGAGACTGATATGAGCGATCCCATCATCATCGAGCGATCCGCGGAACATCCGTCCGTCCAGCTCATCCGTTTCAACCGGCCGGAAAAGAAGAATGCCTTCACTCGCGCCATGTACCGGACCATGACCGACGCGCTGAATGCCGCCAATGCCGATGCCGATATCCGGGTGACGGTCTTTCTCGGCACCGAAGGCTGCTTCTCGGCCGGCAATGATATCAGCGATTTTCTCGCCGTGGCCATGGGCGGCAGCATGGGCCAGGAACTGATTGATTTTCTCTATGCACTCGTCAATGCCGAAAAACCGCTCGTCTCGGGCGTCGATGGTCTGGCGATCGGCATCGGCACGACGCTCAACCTGCATTGTGACCTGACTGTTGCTTCCGACCGCAGCCATTTCCGCACGCCTTTTGTCGATCTGGCGCTGGTGCCGGAGGCGGGCTCGAGCCTGATCGTCCCGCGCATTACGGGTCATCAGCGCGCCTTCGCCATGCTCGTTGCCGGAGAGGCCTTTACGGCTGAGGATGCGAAGCAAGCCGGCCTGATCTGGAAGGTGACGACGCCGGAAGATGTGGAAAGCCAGACGATCGCTGCGGCCGCAAAGCTTGCAGCCAAACCGCCGGAAGCGTTGAAGATCGCTCGCGATCTCGTTCGCGGCCCGCGGGAGGAGATCATCGCGCGTATCGATGAAGAGGCCCGTCACTTCGCCGCCCGCATGAGAAGTGATGAGGCGCGCGCTGCCTTCGAGGCTTTCATGCGCCGCTGAGCCCTAGAAATCAGTGGTTATTGTCAGACGCGAATTTCAAGCCTCTCTTAAGCATAGTCTAACTAATGAATGGAGGATGGTTCCCCCGAACTGTCCGGGCGCGTGATGTGTTTCGTACGACCCCCCTTGTCCGAATTCATCCAACGTCTATCGCCGTTCGCAGCGCGCTTAACCCCCGCGCTGCGAAACTTTGGGCGACGTGCATCCCAGCCGCGCACCCCCCGTGGAATAGTTAGGTATTTGCCGAACTATTTATTGACTCTCGCCATCTCATATCTATAGTTAGGTACATGCCTAACCAATCACATGCGCTCGATTTGATGTTTCAGGCGCTGGCAGACCCCGCCCGGCGCAGCATGGTGGATCGGCTCTGCAAGGGCCCCGCCTCGGTGAAGGAGCTTGCGGAGCCGCTGTCCATGGCGCTGCCTTCTGTTCTCCAGCATCTGCAGATGCTGGAATCGAGCGGCCTTGTGCGATCGGAAAAGAACGGCCGCGTGCGCACCTGCCGGATCGAGCCGCGGGCGCTGCGCTCCGCCGAAGCCTGGATCAATGAGCGTCGCACCCTCTGGGAGCACCGCCTCGACAAACTGGGCGCATATCTCGAAGCCAATCCGGAAATGCCGGACAAACCTGAGAAGCAGAACGAAAAGGAGTAAGACCATGCAGGAAGAGTACAGCACCTTTCATTCCACCTTCTCCATCGAGCGCACCTATGACGTGCCGGCTCCACGCGTCTTTGCCGCCTGGTCCGATCCGAAGGCGCGCCTACAGTGGGAGGCGATCGGCGAGGATTTCACCACCACCTATACCGAAAATGATTTCCGCGTCGGCGGCCGCGATATCAGCCGGTTCAACTTCGGCAAGAGTGACGAATATGTCGCCGATGCGCGTTATGAAGACATCGTCAGGGATCGCCGCATCGTCTACGCCTATACGATGTCGCACAATGAGCGGCGCATCTCCTCGTCACTGACGACCATCAGCCTGACGCCGGTTGCCGAAGGCACGCATGTCGTCGTCACCGAGCAGATCACCATTCTCGACGGCGGCGATAAGGTGGAATATCGCCAGGCCGGCATCGCCGGACAACTCGACCAACTGGGCCGTTATCTCGCCGGCGAAAAGGTCGGCTGACGGCTGCTTATTTCTCCAACGTCGCGACGATCTCAACATGCGAGGTCCAGAGGAATTGGTCGATGGGCGTGACCGATGTAATTCGGTAGCCGCCCTCGACGAGGATGGCGAGGTCGCGGGCAAGCGTCAGCGGATTGCAGCTCACCGCCACGACCTTCTTGACGATCGAGCGCGCCAGTTCCTTGCACTGGAACTCCGCGCCCGCACGTGGTGGATCGAAGACGACGGCGTCGAAGACTTTGAGCTCCGAGGTCATCAGCGGGCGGCGGAAGAGATCGCGCTTTTCGACGGTCACCGGCTTCAGGCCCTGCGTATTGCGCGCCGCGTAGTCGAGTGCCGCAATCGCCTTGCCGTCGCCTTCAACGGCATGCACGCGGCCGAGACGGGCAAGCTGCAGCGAAAAGGTGCCGGCGCCGGCAAAGAGATCTGCGATCCGCTTGGCCTTGCCGACATGCGCAAGCACCAGCTTTGCCATTGCTTCTTCTGCAGGCTTCGTCGCCTGTGTGAAGCCGCCGGCAGGCGGATAGACCTGGATACCGCCGAACTCGACGGCAGGCTTGGCCGGCTCGATCAGGATTTCACCATCAAGCGAAACGCGGGCAATGCCGCGAAGGCCGAGTATGACCTCGACCGCCTTGCGACGCTGCTGGTCGGACAGCTTCTTTATGCCTTCGACCGCAAGGTCGAGGCCGGAGAGCGTTTCGAGAACCGCGATGCGGAAGGCATCCGCATTGGTCGCGACTGCCGCCCCGACAGCCTTGATTGCCGGCAGCCGGGAAATGATCCCCGCCGACGAGATGGGACATTCCTCGATGGCGACGATGTGATGGCTTTCTGCCTGGTTGAAACCAACAAGCATATCCTTTTCGGTCTTGCGTGCAGCAAAGACCACCCGCCGCCGCTCGCCCGGATGGGCGGCGACGATCTCGCCGACCTCAGGCGTCAGCCCTTTGGACTTCAGCGCATCAATGACGAGCTGCCGCTTGAAGGCGCGGTAGGGCACATCTGCCATATGCTGCAGCGTGCAGCCGCCGCAGGTGCCGTTGACGCCGTCTGGTCCGAAATGCCGGCAGGGCGGCTCCTGCCGGTCGGCGGAGGCCGAGGCGATCGACATGACCGTGCCCTGGCTCTTGACGCGGGCGATCGCTACCGTCTCTCCCGGCAGCGTGAAGGGCACATAGACAGGTCCGTCCTTGCCGTTGGCGATACCGTCGCCCTGTGCGCCGAGCCTGTCGATGGTGATTGTTTCCGTGCTCACGCTTTTGTCCCTGCCAATAGAAATTCCTGATTGCCGTCTCCGCCCGAAATAGGTGAGGGGATGAGCCCGAAACTCTTCCAGCCCATGTCTTCAGTGAACCATCGCTCGAGTTCTGCCGCCACGGCAGGCCCGGAAGTCGGATCCTTGAGCAGCCCGCCCTTGCCGATCGCCTCGCGCCCCGCCTCGAATTGCGGCTTGACGAGGATCGCGGCAAGCGCTCCCGGCTCCGCAATATCGAGCGCCGGAGCAAGCGCCAGCTTGAGCGAGATGAAGGAGACGTCGGAGACGATGAACGCCACGGGCTGGCCAATATCCTCAGCCGTCAGATTGCGGGCATTGAGCCCCTCGATATTGGTCACGCGCGGATTGCCCGATATGCGCGGATGCATCTGCCCGTGGCCGACATCTACAGCCGTCACATGCGCAGCACCCCGCTCCAGCAGCACTTCGGTGAAGCCGCCGGTCGAAGCGCCGACATCGAGACAGTGCCGTCCTGCCGGATCGAGCCCGAAGTGGTCGAGTGCGGCCACCAGCTTCAATGCTGCACGCGAAACATAGTCCTGCGCTGGGTCGTCGATTTCGATTGTCGCATCGTCGCCGAAGACGGCGCCGGCCTTCGTCACCACCTTGCCGGCGACCTTCACCGTGCCGCGTGCCACGGCGTCTCGCGCCCGCGAGCGGCTCGCAAAGAGGCCGAGGGTGACGAGAAGCTGGTCGAGGCGCTGGCTGTTTTGATCTGACATCGGCTGTGAATGACCGTCAAAGCCGCCGGTTGCAAGCGTTTTGTTGGCATCGCGGGCACGCCAGTGCAGGCTCACATCGCCGGAACTGCAATAAACTAAATCGACCTGTGCTGCGACGCACCAAATTTAAACAATTTTAAATCCTGCCCGCATAGGTTCGTTTTGATTGCAGCGGCTCGCTTTTGAATCGCTTCGTGCCATGAAGGCTCCCGCGTCCTCCCCGCCGATCATGTCCCTCATCAAGAAGTCTTGTGGCTGCGCATTTGCGTAGTCGCCCCTTGTCGCGCCTGATGTCGCCAGGAGAAATTGACCGATGTTCGCTCGAAACATATCCTTGAATGGTAAGCTTGCGGCCACTTTCGCAGCACTCATCCTTATTTTCGTATCCGTTTCCGCTTTCGTTTATTCCAAGGCAACGACATCGGCGAGCGCTTCCGCTGAACAGGAAAAATCCGAGCTTCTCGTCAACCAGATCGATGACGCGCTGCAGGCCATGCTTGAGCAGGCCGTCAACCTGCGCGGCTTCATTCTCTTCCGCAGCGACAGTACCTATGGCGATATTTTTGCCAACCGCGAGCGCATGCTGAAGGCGATTGCCGCTGCAAAGCAGACCGCCGCTTCCCAGCCTGAGCTCGTCTCGATGATCGACGAGATGCAGAAGGCTGCAGACCTTTATTTCCACGAGCTCGCCGAGCCGCAAGCCAAGGCCCGCAAGGAAACAGAAACGCCGATCGCAGAGGTCGTCAAGATCGGTGTCAACGCCACCAAGGGCCAGCTCGACGGCTTCCGCGCCGCTTCCGCCAAGATCAAGTCTCTCGCCCGCGACAAGTCCATTGCACTCGCCGCGGCCCAGGCGGACGCCAATAGCGATCTCAAGACGACGCTTCTGGCCGGTGGCATTGCCGCAGCTCTTGCCGCCGCCGCACTCGCCTGGGCTCTGTCGCGCACCATCGTTCGCCCGATCGTCGGCATGACGGCCGCCATGGACCGTCTGGCCGGCGGCGACCACAATATCGAAGTCCCGGCAACTGGCCGTCACGACGAAGTCGGCCGCATGGCCCAGTCCGTTCTGGTCTTCAAGGATGCTGCCATCGAAAAGCAGCAGCTTGCTGGCGAAACTGACCGCATGCGCGGCGAAGCCGAGCGCCAACGACAGATGAGCGACGAGCAGAAGGCCCGCGAAGAAGGCGAAATCCGCTTCGCCGTCGATGCTCTGGCCGGCGGCCTTGCCGGCCTTGCCATTGGCGATGTCGCATCCCGCATCCATACGCCGTTTGCGCCGCAGTACGACAGCCTGCGCAACGACTTCAACAATGCCGTCGAAAAGCTGCAGGCTGCCCTGCAGTCCGTTGGCCGCAACGCTTCGGCCATCAATGCCGGCGCCGGTGAAATTCGCTCTGCCGCGGACGATCTCGCCCACCGCACCGAACAGCAGGCCGCTGCCGTCGAAGAGACCGCAGCTGCTCTCGAAGAAGTCACGACCACGGTGCGCGACTCCGCCAAGCGCGCCGAAGACGTCGGCAACCTCGTCGAGCGCACCCGCCTCGGCGCTGAAAAGTCCGGCGAAGTCGTCCGCAGGGCGGTTTCGGCCATGCAGCAGATCGAAAAGTCTTCGGGCGAGATCTCCAACATCATCGGCGTCATCGACGACATCGCCTTTCAGACCAACCTTCTGGCGCTGAACGCCGGCGTCGAAGCAGCACGTGCCGGTGAAGCCGGCAAGGGTTTTGCCGTCGTCGCACAGGAAGTGCGTGAACTCGCCCAGCGTTCCGCAAATGCCGCCAAGGAAATCAAGGCGCTGATCAACACGTCGAGCGAACAGGTCAACTCCGGCGTCGGCCTTGTCGGCGAAACCGGCAAGGCGCTGGAAGCGATCGTCGCCGAGGTTCAGGAAATCAATCGTCATGTCGGCGCAATCGTCACCGCGACCCGCGAACAGTCGATCGGCCTGCAGGAGATCAACACCGCTGTCAACAACATGGACCAGGGCACTCAGCAGAACGCCGCCATGGTTGAAGAGCAGACTGCTGCGAGCCACGCGCTTGCCCAGGAAGCATCCGCTCTTGACGACCTGCTGCGCCAGTTCAAGCTCGGCGCTCAGGCTGCCGCTCCGGTCCAGAGAACCACTGCAGCAACCACCGCGTCCCGACCGGTCGCCTCTCCGGCCCGCGCGCTCGCTAGCAAGGTCACTAGGGCCTTCGGCGGCAAGCAGGCAACCGCGGCTGCTGCCGTCGTCCAGGAAGACTGGACCGAGTTCTGAGAGCGATCTCTTCGGAAATGAAAAAGAAAGGGCGGCATTGAGTGCCGCCCTTTCTTTTTGGGTTTACCCGGCGGAGGCGCGCAGCCGCTCGATATCCCGCCGCGGCGGGATGCTATGCATGCGGACATAATCGCGGCTGAACTGCGAAGGGCTGTCGTAACCGACACGGAAACCAGCCTCGGCAGCGCTCAGCCCCTCGGTCACCATCAGCCGCCGTGCCTCCTGCAGACGAAGCTGGGTCCGGAACTGCAGCGGGCTCATCGCCATCACGGTCTTGAAATGCTCGTAGAAGGATGAAGCGCTCATGCCAGCCACCGAAGCCAGATGCTCGATGGCGAAGGGCTCGCTGAAATTCTTCCGCACGAAATCGATCGCCCGGCCGATCTGGTTGAGCCTGCTTTCGCCATTGGCGATCTGCCGCAACAGCGCGCTCTGCGGCCCGCGGATCAGCCTGTAGAGGATCTCCCGCTCGATCAGCGGCGCCAGAACCTCCGCATCCTCGGGTGTGTCGAGCAGGCGCAACAGGCGCACGACCGCGTCGATGAGTTCAGGCGTCGTGGCACTGACACCGGCCGCAGGGCTTTCCGGCAGACGCCCCTCTACGGCAGGCAGCATTTCGGCAAGCGTGCTGCGGTCGAGCTGTAGCCGAAGGCACAGGTATGGCCGGTTGGCGCTCGCCTCGACAACGGCGCCGATCACCGGCAGGTCGACACCGACCACGAGATAATGCGCGGCATCATAGACATGCGCGATCTCGCCGATCACGGCGCGCTTGCGCCCCTGCGCCACGATGCAGAGCGAAGGTTCATAGAGCGTATGGATCGGTTCGGTGCGGGCGGAGGATCGTATGATACCGACCCGCGGCAGCACCGTGTCGAAATTACCATCCGTCTCGGTATGACGATCGATCAAGTCTGCAAGTTCGGCAATCTTTTCCATGGAAGCAGCATGAACCCTACTGCTGCAAATGCCAAGCGCCTGAAGCGGCTTTCGGAAGATCGTGCAAGAAATCCGGAAAAGCTTGCTATCGGTCGCTGCCTGGCCAAGCCCAATCTTATGCGCATGGATCGGCAGCATTCGGCTGCGGTCCCGATTGAAGCATGAGGAAAAGAACATGACGGGTATAAAAGGCAAGACAGTTCTCATCACTGGCGCGAGCAGTGGCATCGGCGCCGGCACCGCACGCGAACTGAGTGCTGCCGGCGCCAAGCTGATGATCGGCGCACGCCGTACCGACCGGCTGGAAGAGCTGGCAAAGGAAATCCGCGCCGGTGGCGGCACGGTGGAATTCCGCGCGCTCGACGTTACCGACCGGGCCGATACCGAGGCCTTCGCCAAGGCCGCGGTCGAGGCTTTCGGCGGCGTCGATGTTCTGGTCAACAATGCCGGCGTCATGCCGCTGTCGCTGATGTCCTCGCTCAAGGTCGAGGAATGGGACCGCATGATCGATGTCAATATCAAGGGCGTACTCTACGGCGTCGCCGCCGTACTGCCGATCATGAACACGCAGGAGCGCGGCCAAATCATCAACGTCTCCTCGGTCGGCGGCTTGGCGGTTGTGCCGACGGCTGCCGTCTACTGCGCCACGAAATATGCAGTGCGGGCGATTTCCGATGGTCTGCGCCAGGAAAACAAGAAGCTGCGTGTGACCTGCATCTATCCCGGCGTTGTCGAATCCGAACTCGCCGAGACGATCACCGAACCTTTTTCGGCCGAAGCCATGGTCGCCTTCCGCGAGATCGCCCTGAAGCCCGATGCCATTGCCCGGGCGATCCGTTTCGCCATCGAGCAGCCCGAGGATGTTGATGTCAACGACATCACCGTCCGCCCGACGGCGAGCGTGGGACTGTGACCATGCGGATCCGCGGGGCTCTCGCCGGGGCGGTGCTTTCGCTTGCCGCCTCATCCGCTCTTTCAGAGGAAACGAAAATGCAGAACCGTCCCTATCTCGGCCCCTATCTCGGAATGTGGATCACCGGTGACGGCCACATCCAGCAGGAACTGCTGTCCAACGGCCGTTATGACGAGGCGAGGGGTACGCGAAAGAGTGCCTACCAGGGCCGCTATGAAGTGACCGGCGATCATATCGAATATTGGGACGATACCGGTTTTACCGCCGATGGTGATTTCATCGACGGCGTGCTGCATCACGGCGGAATGATCTTCTACCGTGATGGAAAAAAGCCTGAGTGAGAAAAGCCCGTCGGCGTGCTGCCTTAACCGGCCACGCCGACGGCAACACCACGTCCGAGCGCGTTGAACACAGTCGAGACGATGCCGGCACGGTCGAGACCGGCATGGGCGATCATCGCTTCCGGCTTAGCCTGTTCCATCCAGATATCGGGCATAACCAGCGAGCGCACCTTCAGACCACGGTCGAGAAGGCCATCCATCGCCATGAACTGCATGACCTGGCTGCCGAAGCCGCCGACGGAGCCTTCTTCCACCGTGATGAGGATTTCGTGGTGGCGCGCAAGCTGGCGGATCAGCGCGTGGTCGAGCGGCTTTGCAAAGCGCGCATCGGCAACCGTCGTCGAAAGGCCAGCGGCATCTAGGTCTTCGGCCGCCAGCAGACAGTCGGCAAGCCGCGTCCCGAAGGAAAGAAGCGCAACCTTCGTGCCTTCCTTGACGATGCGGCCCTTGCCGATCTCAAGGATCTGGCCGCGCTCCGGCATGTCGACGCCGACACCTTCGCCACGCGGATAGCGGAACGAGATCGGGCCGGCATCATATGCGACGGCCGTGCGCACCATATGCTTGAGCTCCGCCTCGTCCGCGGCCGCCATGACGACGAAGCCGGGCAGGGTGGCAAGGAAGGCCGTATCGAAGGAACCGGCATGTGTCGGACCATCGGCACCGACGAAACCGGCGCGGTCGATCGGGAAGCGCACGGGCAGGCCCTGGATCGCCACGTCATGCACGACCTGGTCGTAGGCGCGCTGCAGGAAAGTGGAATAGAGCGCTGCGAAAGGCTTGAAACCTTCGGCGGCAAGGCCGGCGGCGAAGGTCACTGCATGCTGTTCGGCAATGCCGACATCGAAACAGCGTGACGGGAAAATCTCGGCGAACTTGTCGAGGCCGGTGCCGGTCGGCATGGCGGCAGTGATGCCGACGACGCGGTCGTCGAGTGTTGCTTCCTGGACCAGCGTCTCAGCGAAGACATTGGTATAGCTCGGTGCATTCGGCTTCACCTTCGCCTGCGTGCCGGTGATGACATCGAACTTGTTGACGCCATGATATTTGTCGGCTGCAGCTTCCGCCGGCGCATAGCCCTTGCCCTTCTGGGTCACGACATGGATCAGCACCGGGCCATTGGCATTGTCGCGCACGTTGCGCAGCACGGGCAGAAGGTGGTCGAAGGAATGACCGTCGATCGGGCCGATATGGTAGAAGCCCATCTCTTCGAACATCGTCCCGCCAGTCACGTAGCCGCGGGCATGCTCGACGGCGCGGGTGATCGCCCGGTCGATGTTCTTGCCGAGATAGGCCGTCAGTTTCTTGCCGAAGTCGCGGAAGCCCATATAGGTGCGGCCGGAGGCAAGGCGGGCGAGATAGGCGCTCATCGCCCCGGTCGGCGGGGCGATCGACATGTCGTTGTCGTTGAGAATGACGATCAGGCGGGCATCGAGCGCGCCGGCATTGTTCAGCGCCTCATAGGCCATGCCGGCTGACAGTGCCCCATCGCCGATGACGGCGATGACGCGGCGGTCCGTCCTGTCGATATCGGCAGCAACAGCCATGCCGAGGCCGGCGGAAATCGAGGTTGAGGAGTGCGCAGCACCAAAGGGGTCGTATTCGCTTTCGGCCCGGCGCGTGAAGCCCGAGAGACCGTTTTCCTGGCGCAGCGTGCGAATGCGGTCGCGGCGCCCGGTCAGGATCTTGTGCGGATAACATTGATGGCCGACATCGAAGATCAGCCGGTCGTCAGGCGTGTTGAAGACGTTGTGGATGGCGATCGTCAGCTCCACCACGCCGAGACCTGCGCCGAGATGCCCGCCGGTGCGGGAGACGGCGTCGATCATTTCGTCCCTGACTTCGCGTGCAAGCTGCGGCAGATCGCGATCCTCGAGCTTGCGCAGGTCGGCAGGATAGGTGACCTGATCGAGCAGCGGGGTCTTCGGGGATTGTGTCACGGGCGGGCGCTCTTCTTTGACTGATCGGCTTTGCTTTATTCGATTGAATTGCGGCAAAACAACTACATTTGCATAACCGCAAGTTTTTCACCTTAGAGCACTTCAGCCCTCCGGCAAAGGCACGAATTCCTCTTCATCGCCGGGAACGATATCGAAGCGGCCGGTGCGCCATTCCTCCTTGGCCTTCTCGATCCGCTCCTTCGAGGAGGACACGAAATTCCACCATATGTAGCGTTTGGAATTCAGCGCGGCACCGCCGAACAGCATCAGATGACAGCCCTCAGTGCCAGCTTCGAGCGTGATCGCATCGCCGGGCCGGAAGACAAGAAGCTGGTCTGCCGCAAACCTGTCGCCAGCAATGACGACCTCGCCTGACAGCACATAGACGGCGCGTTCCTCGTGAGCCGCGCCGAAGGGAAATTTCGCGCCCGGCTGTAAGTCGAGATCGACATAAAGCGTATCGGTAAACACCTTCACCGGCGAGGCGAGACCCTCGAACGAGCCGATGACGACGCGCCCACGCACGCCGTTGGTCTCGATCAGCGGCATCTCTCCCTTTTCGGTATGGGCGAAGGAGGGGTCGATTTCCTCCTTGTCGTCAGGCAATGCCAGCCACGTTTGCAGTCCGGACATCAGAAGCGGATGGCCGCGCAGATTGTCCGGCGTGCGCTCCGAATGCACGATGCCGCGGCCGGCCGTCATCAGGTTGATATCGCCGGGGCGGATGACCTTTTCCGTTCCGAGACTGTCGAGATGACGGATCTCGCCATCGAAGAGATAGGTGACCGTCGAAAGCCCGATATGCGGATGCGGCTTCACGTCCAATGCTTCGTCTGGCTTCAGGATCGCCGGTCCCATGCGGTCGAAGAAGATGAACGGCCCGACAAGCCGGCGCTGGCGGGTCGGCAGGGCGCGGCGCACCTGGAAGCCGCCGATATCGCTGGTGCGCGGGATGATCAGATTCTCGATCGCATCGCAGGCGAAGGCATCGCCGGGCAGGGGATCTTTACCGGGGAAGAAGGACATGGCGCACTCCAATCACAAAGGCTTCCGCCACAGATAGCGCCTGCGGGTCCGGCGCGAAAGGGCCAGTTTGCGAGATCGTCGGGAAGCCGTCAGATTGCCGTAAAACCATTGTCGACGAAAAGATGGGCGCCATTGACGAACACCGATTCATCGCTCGCGAGATAGAGTGCGGCGCGAGCGACATCCTCGGGCTCACCGATCCGGCCCTGCTGCGCGGCAATCGCCGCGTCCGAAACATCAACGCCATGCGCCTGCAATTCCTTCACTTCGCGCAGGCCATGCGGCGTGCGGATGAAGCCGGGGCAGACGGCATTGCAGCGGATGTTGCGGTCGCGAAATTCGACGGCGATGGCGCGCGCAAACATATGCACCGCGCCCTTGGTCGTGTCGTAGAGCACTTCCATCGGCGTCGCCGCGACCGCCGAGATTGACGAGGTGCAGACGATCGATCCGCCGCCGGCTTCGATCATCTTGGGCAGCACCGCCTTCGCCATCAGAAACATGGAGCGGACGTTGACCGCATGCAGCCAATCCCATTCCTGCAGCGTGGTCTCCAGGAACGGCTTGATGACGATCGTACCCGCGTGATTGAAAAGGACAGTGACCGGTCCGTAGCGCTCCTCGACGCCGGCCACCGCGGCATTGACGGCTGCTTCCTCCGAAACATCAGCCGTCCAGTAATCGGCCTCGCCGCCGGCAGCGCGGATCTCATTGACGGTTTCCGCCGCCGCCTCGCCATTGCGGTCGATGATGGCGACACGCGCGCCCTCGGCCGCAAAGAGCTTCGAGGCTGCGCCGCCCATGCCGGTCGCGCCGCCCGATATGATGGCGACCTTGCCCTTCAATCTGTCCGTCATCAGTCAGTCCCCTTCTTGCTTTGAAAGGGGATCATAGATCGGTCGGAAGCTGGTCGCCAAGCGTCTTGAAAGGGAGTTTCCGTACGCCTTTAAGCGCCGTCGAGCGGCTCGACGCCCTGTGGCTTGCCGGCGCGGTCGAGACGGATCTTCTCGATACGGTTTTCGGCGGCCGAAAGCAGCGTTTCGCAATGCTTCTTCAGCGCTTCGCCACGCTCGTAAATCTCGATGGATTCATCCAGCGCCACATCACCGCGTTCCAGCCGGGCAACGATGCTTTCGAGTTCGGCAACCGCCTTTTCGAAGGAAAGACCGGAAACCTCCGGCTTGGCGCTGTCAGTCATTCTCAACCCTTCATCATTCTGAGGATATGCATGCCCGCCGACTCGGCGAGTCCTTCCAGATCATACCCACCTTCCAGCAGGCTGACGACCCGGTTATTGGCGCTGCGGTCGGCAACCTCCAGAAGACGGCCCGTCGCCCAGTCGAAATCCTCGCCGGTCAGGTTGATCTGCGCCAGCGGATCGCGGTGATGGGCGTCAAATCCGGCAGAGATAATGATGATATCAGGCCGGAAATCGTTGAGTGCCGGCAGCACGCGCGATTTGAACGCCTCGCGGAAATGATCGCTGCCGACATTGGGCGAAAGCGGCGCATTGACGATCGTGCCGTGCGCGCCGTTTTCATCCTTGGCCCCAGTGCCGGGATAAAGCGGCATCTGATGGGTGGAACAGAAAAGCACGGAGGGATCGTCCCAGAAAATATCCTGCGTGCCATTGCCGTGGTGGACGTCCCAATCGACGATGGCGACGCGTTCGGCGCCGTGCGCCTTCTGCGCATGGCGGGCAGCGATAGCCGCATTGTTGAAGAAGCAGAAGCCCATCGCCGTCATCTTTTCAGCATGGTGACCCGGCGGGCGCGCCGCGACGAACACATTGTCGGCCTTGCCGCGGAACACGTCGTCGACGGCGGCCATCGCCCCGCCGATGCCGGTCAGTGCCGCCTGCAGGCTCTTCTGGCTGGCATAGGTATCGGCTTCGAGCTGGTTGATTTTGTCTTCCTCTTCCGGGATCTGCCGCATGACGGCGATCAGATGTTCCTCCGGGTGGGCAAGCAGCACGGCGTCTTCATTCGCCTGCGGCGCTTCCTTTCGGTCCAGGCGCTCGAAATTCGGATGCTCCAGCGCGACATTGAGCGCGCGGATGCGGTCGGAGCGCTCGGGATGGCCTGACGGCGTCACGTGCTCGAGAAAGATGGGATGTTCGTAAAGACGGGTGCTCATGCCGGCACTCTATCGATCGCAAATGTCATGATCCACAGCAGATGGAGCGCAGCGTGTCGATTTCAACACGCTGCATCGTCGCGGTTAACGCTCCGCATCCTCCGTTTACGCTATTTTAATTGTTTCGTTTACATCGACGGACCCCATGCTAGGGTCCTAGTGATAACCTGCAAGGCAGACCTGTAAATGAGTAAGACGAACCGCCCGGACGTGGTGGAATTGCGCATACCGTTTCGTGATGTGGATATGAACGGCCAGATGTTTCTGGCCTCCTATATTTCCTATGCCGAATCCGTACTTGCGGGTTTCTGGTCATTGAGACCTGATGTGGAGGACGAGCCTGTCTATACTCCCGCCAAGGTGTCCTGCATCCTTCACCGGCCATTGCACTATCACGAAGCAGTGACCTTCACCGCCGGCGTCGACAAGATCGGTGTGCGCTCCATCGGCTTTCTCATCGCCGCCGAGATTGACGACGAGCGTGCTGCCGAGGTCGAAATCACCTGGCAGGCGCGCAGCCGCGACGACGGCTCGCCAGTCTCGCTTCCCGAAGAGACGCGCGACTGGCTCTATGGCTTCCTGGATTAAGCGCGAATCCGCAAGAGTGGATAACCGGCCATGACGGCCCGGCCGACGAGCGCTGCGACGAAGGCCTTTATGACGTCACCTGGGATGAATGCCATGCTGCCCACAAAGGCCTGCTTCAGGCCGATATTTGCTGCAAGAGCCAGATAGGCGATCCCGAAGGCGTAAAGCACGACGATGCCGCCGATCATGGCGGCAAGGAAGAAGCTTACCGTCTGGACGAGGCCGGACTGATCGCCGTGAACCAGCCGTTCACTGAGGAGGCCCGTCACAAAAGCGGCAAAGACCCAACCGAACAGGAAGCCGGAGGTTGGGGCCACGAAAGCGGCAAATCCACCGCGGCCACCCGAAAGCACCGGCAGCCCGATGGCTACGAGCACCAGGACGATCAGCACGGCAATCGTGGCGCGTCTTGCGCCAAGCACGACGCCTGCCATCATGACGCCGAGCGATTGCGCGGTGATCGGCACCGGGATGAAGCCGAGATAGATGGGCGGCAGCAGGCCGAGAGCCACGATAATCGCGGCGAAAAGAGCGGCAAGAACGAGGTCGCGCGTGCTCATCGTGATCTCCAATTCATAAATCGTTAACTGACATGCCGCCGAATGCCGCGCGCGTCAATCGCCGCGGCAATGTTATCCGCATCCCTGAGCGTTAAAATGATGAGCGGGGTAAGGATCGTCGCCGGTCGCACCTTCAGTCCACGCGCGGCATGCGCTTCGCTGATCGCATGGTAGCGGGCGATGATTTCTGGTACGAAGCGCAGCACGAGACCGACCGCCAGCCCAATGTCGTCGGCCTTCACCCAGCCTGTCCGTTCCAGCGGTCGTGCAAGCGCCGTTATCTCATCCATGAATTGCGTGATTGTCGTCGTTACGGTCACGGCGGCAGCAAACAGCATCAGCGCCGTCAGCCGGAGCAGCGTCGCAAGCGCCGCGTGCCACGGACTGACGATGAGGGTGAAGAGTGCCACGATCACGATCGTCAGCAAGATTGGCCGCAGCCGGACGGCCGATTCCTTCAGCGACAAGCCGATGCTGCGATAGGTCAGCGCCGTCAGCAGCGTGACGACGGCAAGCACCGGAAGATTGTCGCCGAGGAACAACACGACGCCGAGCAGGAAGAGGGAAAAGATCTTTACCCGCGGCGAAAGCCGGTGCAGCGCACTGTTACCTTCGACATAAAGCGACTGCATCAGACGGCAAGCTCCCTGTAGCGGGCAATCGCATCTCCTGCCGGCGCATCGGCCTCCAGCCTGCCCTCATGAAACAGTAACACCCGCTCGAAGCCTGATATCAGCTCGAGATCATGGGTGATGACGACGACATTTTCTTCAAGCCCATCGATGGTGTTCTGCACGAGCGCGCGGTTGCGCAGGTCAAGCTGATTGGTCGGCTCGTCGAGGATCAGGATATTGGGACCGGTTGCCAGCACCGAGCAGAGTGCTGCGATCTGCAACTCGCCGCCCGAAAGCTCATGCGCACGGCGGGTGGCTAGTTCCTCGGCGTTGAAGCGGGCCAGCACCATCTCGACCTTTCGATCGATCTCCGCCTTGCTAAAGCCGCGGCCCTTCAGTCCGAAAGCGATGTCGTCCTTGACGATCGGGAGGATTATCTGGTTCTGCGGCGACTGGAAGATGAAGCCGACATCGGCAAGCGCCGTCTTCTCCCCAAGTGTGTCGCGCCCGTTGACTATGACCTTGCCAGTGGTGGGTTTCATGAGCCCGTTGATCATCCGCGCGAAGGTCGTCTTGCCCGAACCGTTGAGCCCGATGACGCCGAGACGGTTTTCGGTGAGAGACAGTGTCAGTGGCTCGACCGCGACTCTTGCTCCGAAACTGGCGCCCGCGCTCTCGAAACGAATATCCAACTATGGTCCCCTTGTTTGAATTCCTGCTTCTATAAGGCGGTGACGACGCGATAAAGGATCAAAATCGAATCGGCTCGAATATCGTATCGGCTAGCTAGGAAGATTTTCCGCGCTATGATCGCGGCATGACGAATCTGCTCTCCAATTCCGATGCCCGCCGTGTCTTTCTCACCAAGCAGGGGCTGAGCGCGCCTCCGAACCGTGCATTGACCAAGGCCGGCCTACTGGACCTCATTCACGACCTCGGCTTCGTGCAGGTGGACAGCATTCAGACGGTGGAGCGCGCCCATCATCAGATCCTCTTTTCCCGCAATCAGACATATCGGCGCGAACACCTGACCGCACTCCTGGAGAAGGATGGTGCGCTCTTCGAGCACTGGACGCACGATGCCTCCATCCTGCCGAGCGCCTTCTTCAAATACTGGAAGCACAAGTTCCTCGACGAGGAGAAGGCAATCGTCGAGCGCTGGCGTAGATGGCGCGGCGAGGGCTTCGAAGCTTCCTTCGAGGAGACCTATGATCGGGTGGTCAAGGATGGGGCGATCCTGGCGCGCGACATGAAGGCGGACGGCCACGTCTCCGGCGGCTGGTGGAACTGGCACCCCAACAAGACGGCGCTCGAATATTTCTGGCGCACCGGCAAATTCGCCATCGCCGGCCGCTCCAACTTCCAGAAGATCTATGATCTTGTCGAGCGCGTCATTCCCGCCGAATTCCATGAGCCTGAGGTCAGCCGCGAGGATTTCGTGGATTGGGCCTGCAGAAGCGCGCTTGCCCGTCTGGGCTTTGCCACCCACGGCGAAATCGCCGCCTTCTGGGATCTGCTGTCGCCGGATGAAGCCAAGGTCTGGGTAACTGAACACCGGGACGAATTGATTGAGCTGCTGATCGAACCGGCCCTCGGCGGCAAGCCGCGATCCTCATGGGCCTTTGCCGATTTCCTCGCCACTACAGACACTTACCCAGAGCCGCCGCCCCGAATCCGGGTACTCAGCCCGTTTGATCCGATGATCCGCGACAGAAACCGGACGGAGCGCCTATTCGGCTTTTTCTATCGTATCGAGATCTTCGTGCCGGAGCCGAAGCGGGAATACGGCTATTACGTTTTCCCGCTGCTGGAAGGCGACAGGCTCATCGGCCGTATCGATATGAAGGCGGACAGGAAAAAGGGCACGCTGGATGTCAAGCGCCTGTGGCTTGAGCCACGCGTGAAGGCATCCGCAGGGCGGCTGGAAAAGCTGGAAGCCGAGTTGGAGCGCTTAGCGCGCTTCGCCGGCGTGGAGAACGTCGTCTATCTCGACCGCTGGAAAGGGTAATCCCTTCTCCCAGACGGGAGAAGGGATAGCTAGTCAGCAGATTTCCGTCTTGGAAATCTTGATCCCAAATCCTTCGAGACCGACATAGTGCCGCTCGCGGCTCGTCATCAGCTTGATCGAGCTGACGCCGAGATCCCTGAGGATCTGTGCGCCGAGGCCGATTTCCAGCCATTCGCTGTCGCGCGTCTGTGCTTCGGTATGCGCCTCACGGCCTTGATTGCGTGCCTTGCGGCCATTGTCGTAATGGCCGACTCCGACGGAGCCTTCACGCAGGTAGACGATGATGCCGCGGCCCTCTTCGGCGATCTTCTGCATATAGAAGTCGACCGGTTTGCGCTTGCCGAAGAGGTCGTCGGCTACGTTTTCCGGATGCAGGCGCACCGGAATATCGACACCGTCCCTGATATCGCCGAAGACGACGGCGAGATGCTGCATCGGATCCCAGGGCAGGGCGTAGGTATGCGCCTTGGCCTTGCCGAACGGTGTCTCGATATCGAAGCTCGAGCCGAGCTCGATCAGCGTTTCCTTGCGCTGGCGATAGGCGATGAGGTCGGCAACCGACAGAAGCTTCAGTCCGTGCTGTTCGGCGAAATCCACGACCTGCGGGCCGCGCGTCACCGTGCCGTCGTCATTGACGAGTTCGGAGATGACCCCGATCGGCGGCAGGCCGGCAAGCTTGCAGAGATCCACGGCCGCTTCCGTATGGCCGGAACGCATCAGCACGCCGCCTTCGCGGGAGACCAGCGGAAAGATGTGGCCGGGACGGACGAAATCTGACGCACCCACATTCGGGTTTGCAAGGTTGCGTACCGTCAGCGTGCGGTCGTCGGCGGAAATGCCCGTGGTCGTACCGTGCTTGAAGTCGACGGAAACGGTGAAGGCGGTCGTGTGGGCGGAATCGTTTTCCGCCACCATGGCGTTGAGGTTCAGCCGCTTGGCCTCTTCCTTCGGCATGGGCGCGCAGACGATGCCTGACGTGTGGCGCACGATGAAGGCCATTTTTTCGGGCGTCGCATGCACGGCGGCAACGATCAGGTCACCCTCGTTTTCACGATCATTGTCGTCCATGACGACGACGATCTCGCCGGCTTCGAAAGCCCTGATGGCATCAACAACGCGCTTCTGATCATAAGGCATGTGACAAATTCCTATTTCAGCCGGCCGGTCTGGCCGCGGTCGCGAAGATAATGGTCGGCAATGGCGCAGGCGATCATCGCCTCTCCGATCGGCACGGCGCGGATGCCAACGCAGGGGTCATGACGGCCCTTGGTGCGGATATCGACATTCTTGCCGTCGGCATCGATCGACTGCCGTTCGGTGAGAATGGAAGAGGTCGGCTTGACGGCAAAGCGGGCGACGACCGGCTGGCCGGTCGAAATGCCCCCGAGGATGCCGCCGGCATTGTTGGACAGGAAGATCGGCTTGCCGTCATTGCCCATGCGCATCTCATCGGCATTGTCCTCGCCGCTCGTCTCTGCGGCGGCAAAGCCGTTGCCGATCTCGACGCCCTTGACGGCGTTGATCGACATCAGCAGCGAGGCGATATCCTGGTCGAGCTTGCCGTAGATCGGGGCGCCGAGACCGGCGGGTACACCTTCGGCGATTACCTCGATGACGGCGCCGATAGAGGAGCCGGCCTTGCGGATGCCGTCGAGATACTCTTCCCAGACCGGCACGATCTCGGCGTCCGGCGAGAAGAACGGGTTCTGCCCGACCTGATCCCAGTCCCAGTTGGCACGGTTGATCTTGTGCTTGCCGATCTGCACCAGCGCCCCGCGGATGGTGACACCAGGCACTACGAGCCGGGCGATGCCGCCGGCTGCCACGCGGGCAGCGGTCTCGCGGGCCGAGGAACGGCCGCCGCCGCGATAGTCGCGGATGCCGTATTTGGTATCATAGGTATAGTCGGCATGGCCGGGGCGATATTGCCGGGCGATCTCGCCATAGTCCTTGGAACGCTGGTCGGTATTCTCGATCAGCATGGAAATAGGTGTGCCAGTCGAAATCATCGTCTCGCCGTCGGCGTCCATCATCACGCCCGAGAGAACTTTCACCAGGTCGTCTTCGCGCCGCTGGGTGACAAAACGGCTCTGGCCGGGCTTACGCTTGTCGAGCCAGACCTGCAGGTCCTCGAGCTTGAAGCGCAGCCCCGGAGGGCAGCCGTCGACGACGGCGCCGAGCGCCGGCCCATGGCTTTCGCCCCAGGTAGTTACACGGAAGAGATGACCGAATGTATTGTGCGACATGTGTTCCCGCCGGATGCGCGGAACCAGTCGTCACTGGCCGCGCCATTACTCGACAAGGCGCGACACTCATAGGCCAAAAAACCGTTCAGGCAAAAGCCTTTCTTTGCGCCTGATGGTGCGATCAGGGAAATGGTATTTCCCGTATTTGCGACCGATAGCCGCTGCGGCTTCAGCGCTAGGATGCCAGCAGCCAGGCCGTGCCGCGCGCCTCAATGGCGAAGTCGTCGAAGGAAAGGGGACGTGCGAAGGCGTAACCCTGCAGCAGATCGCAGCCGAGATCGCGCAGCAGTTCGGCATGTGCCAGCGTCTCGACACCCTCCGCCACGGTCTCCACACCGAGCGAACGGGCGATTTCGATGATGGAACTGACGAGCGCGCGCTCCTGTGAGGATGCGACGATCGGCTGGACAAGCTGCCGGTCGATCTTCAGCCGTTTCGGCTTGAGCTTCAGCAGCGACACGATCGAGGTGTGGCCGGTGCCGAAATCGTCGATCTCGATATCGATGCCGAGCGCCTTGATCCGTTCGAGGTTTTGCGAAACCACGTCCTCGCTTTCGTCGAGAAAGATGGATTCCACCAGCTCGAACGAAATTTCGCCGGGGTGGATCTGCAGGTCACCAAGCGATTCCAGAAGGCTGCCATCATGCAGGCGCCGCGCCGAAACGTTGACGGAGACTTTCGGTACATAGATGCCCTGTGCCGCCCAGCGCATCTTGTCGCGCAGCGCGGTTTCCAGGACGATGCGGTCGAGCGTCTGCACGACGTTGATCTCGTCGGCAATGCGCAGGAATTTGTCCGGGGTGAGCAAGCCCTTGGAGGGATGGCGCCAGCGCACCAGCGCCTCGACGCCCGTCAGCTTCATCGTCCGCGCGCAGAATTGCGGTTGGTACCAGGCCGTGAACTCGCCATTGTCGATGCCGGCAAGGATTTCATCGGCCGTGCGTTTATTGTTGATGATGTCGGCCTGCAGATTGTGGTTGAAGAATTCGAAGCGGTTGCGGCCGAGGCTCTTGGCGCGATAGAGCGCGATGTCGGCATTGATCAACACTTTGCGGGCATCGACATGAATGCCGTTCGCCAGTGCAATGCCGATCGACACGCCGCAACGGCAGGGAAACCCCTGGAAATCGACGGGCTGGCGCATTTCCTCGATGACGCGGCCTGCAAGCTTCGCCATCTCCTTGTCGCCCACGTCGAAGGAGAGGATGACGAACTCGTCGCCGCCGATACGCGCAACGACATCGCTGTCACGCAGATTTCTGGAAAGCACGCGTGAAGCATGGACCAGCATCGCATCGCCGGCTGCATGTCCCAGCGTGTCGTTGATTTCCTTGAAGCGGTCGAGGTCGATATGCAGGATCGCAAATTTCTGCCGGTCGTTATGGCCGGCATCCGTCAGGTTTTCCAGCGCGATATCGAGCTTGCGACGGTTGGCAAGCGAGGTCAGCGGGTCGTGCAGGGAATTGTGCTCGATCCTGTTCTTTGCGAGTTCCAGCTCGATGTTCTTGGTGATCGCCTCATCCTTCGCGGCCTTGAGGCGCAGCGTCATCAATGCATCCTCGGTCGAATCGAAGGCGATGCCGATGATCTTCATCTCGCCGGTCGGCGTGCGGTGCACCTTTCCGACGGAACGCACGTAGCGCACGCCGCCATTTTCGTCCGGCACGCGGCAGACCAGCGTATGCGTGTCTCCGAGCTGCCTGAAATGCCGGGCGCTTTCGAGCGCCAGCCCGCGGTCATCGGGGTGAATGCAGGAGAGCCATGCGTCCTCGGTCACGAAGGCATTGCTCTGCTTCAACCCGTAGAGCTCGTGCATGCGCTCGTCCCAGATCGAGCCGCTCTTGCCGAGAATTGCCTCCCAGATGCCGCATTGATAGGAATCGAGGGCCAGATCGAGCTTGCCGGAGAGTTCGGAAAGCTCCGCCTCGCGGCTTGAAAGTTCTTCCAGCGCGAGTTCCAGCTCGGCATTCTTGAGCTCGCTCGTTTCCTTGGCAAGGCGAAGCGTGTTGGTGACTTCCGCATCGGCTGTCACGTCCCAGACGATGCCGATCGTCTTTCCTGTGCCGCCGGCATCCGTATAGAAGGCGCCGATGGAACGCAGATGGCGGATGCGGCCATCGTCCCGCATCACCCTGTATTGCGCGGTGCAGGCTTCTCCAGCGATGCTGCAACCGAAGAAATGAACCTCGGCGATTTCGCGGTCTTCCGGCACGATAGTCGAAAGCCACACTTCCAGTGGCCGGCTGCCTTCGATCGCTTTGAGGCCGTGAAGGGTGGATGCGCGTGCATCCCAGGCAAGGTTGGTGGCGTTTTCCTGCAGCTCCCATATGCCGATCCGGGAAGATTCCAGCGCCAGGTTGAGGCGCTGCGACAGTTCCATAAGTTTGGCTTCCCGGGCCTCGAGCTGCGTGATGTTGCGGTTGCGTTCGCCAAGCAGCAACGTGGCGAAAAAGATCGGGATGATGATCACGCAGCCTGCGGCGACGATGATCAATCGCAGTTCACGCTGATTATTGGGAACCGCATGCCAGCCGGAGTTCGGCACTGCCGCCAGTTCCCATCGCCCGCCCGCGAAGTTGATTTTGCGGCGAAGCGGATCCTTCTCGTAGATATTGGAAGGGCCGAAGAAGGGCGCGGCCGTTTCGTCCGGAATGCCGATGTCACGCACCGCGATCGACAAATGGTCGAGATGCGGATAGCGCTCCTGGTTTTCGCTGTTGCGCGCGGGCTTCAGGCCGGTCGCCTCGTAGAACATGTTCTGGTCGATGACCACCTCGACCGCGCCCCAGATGCGACGCTGGCCGTTCTGCTTGACGAAAACCGGGAAGAAGATCGCGAAGGCGTTTTCTGCATCCGCCGTCTTGAAGGGACCGTAGAAGCGCGCCGACTGGTCGCCGGTATTGCGGCTGATCGACATGCGCTCCATCAGCCGCTCGCGCACATCCTTGCCGATCCTGTCTCGACCGGATTGCGCCGGATAGACCGACTTGACGATGAAATCAGGCGCGACCGCAATATGGATGAAATGTGGGTTCTGGATCAGCAGCCAGTTGATCTGCCGTTCCATCTCCACTTCGTTCGTCTGCGTGCCGAGTGAGATCAGGTTGGAAAGGTCGCGGACGGCGGTAATGTCCATATTGATCTGCGCCATCATGCGGGCACGGATCAGGTTCGTCTCGTTTTCAGTACGGATTTGCAGCTCGCGCAGATGGGCGGCAGTATTTGCTCTGTCGAGTGCAAAGCCGACGGCAATTACGACAATGGCCACGAGGGCTGAAACCAGCAGCGAGACACGCGTATTCTTCAGAACACGCCGCAGCTGGTTGCCGTTGCTCAGCCGGAATTGCAAATCACATACCCCTACATTCGGGCCGACTTTAGGGGGCAGGAGTTAATTTACGATTGCGCGCATTCGCGGCCGCTAAATCGCGTAAACAGAGAGAAAATGACGGTTAATCGAGCCTCTTGATTATCCGTAAAATCCTATTCATCAATTGGGCGCCGAAAGCCATTCTTCCGGGCAATTTTCGCCATATTCAGGAGTTTATCTGTGGCCACTCGATATCAATGGCAGCGTTTCAAAGGGATTGCCGACATGCGTTTCGTTATTGCTACGCTTCTGGCCACGGCAAATTTTCTTTCGCCCATGAGCAGTTTTGCCGAGAGCGCTGATGTCGAGGCGACGATCAAGAAGGTCGATACGGCCAATCTCGTCCTGACGCTCGATGATGGCAAGACCTATCAGGCGCCCGAGGAATTCGATTTCGAAGGCCTGAAGGCCGGCGTCAAGGTGGTGATTTTCTATACGGAAGTCGACGGCAAGCGCGTCATCAACGATCTCGACATCGTCAAGTAAGCAAGCCGCATTTGGGCTAGATCCAGCCGATCAGGCTCTGCGACGTCTCGATTTTCAAAATCCGGTCCTGCGGGATTTCGCCCTCAGAGGCGACGTCCTTCGGCAGGTTGGAGATTATCTTGAACAAGCTTCTGATGACGCCGCCATGGGTGACGCAGACGGTCGGCCGGTCGACTGAATTCAGCCATGCGCCGGTCCGCCACGACATGATCTCGTAGCTTTCCGCATCTTCGCCCGGCGGAATGAAATCCCATTTGTTGATGTTGCGTTCCGTCACTCTCTCGGCCTGCGAGCCCCTGAGCTGCTTTAGCGTATAGCCTTCCCAGTCGCCAAAGGAGACTTCGACCAGACGTTCGTCGGTTCGGTAATCCTTGGGCGGGAGCCCCATGGCCGATCGCATGATCTCCATGGTCTCGCGCGTACGCCCGAGCGGGCTTGCGACGAAATCGAATTCCGTATCTTCGCCCTTCAGGACCGCCGCAAGGGCGATCCCGTTCTGTTTTGCCTGTTCGCGGCCGATCGCATTGATCGGAATATCCTTCTGCCCCTGCAGACGGCGTTCCGCATTCCAGTCGGTCTGGCCGTGTCTGATCACATAGATGAGCACGGGGATCGGCTCCGCTTAGGGGGGAGGACGCCTCAGTCCTTGATGACAGAAATATCAGGCGCGTCCACAGCCTTCATGCCGATGACATGATAGCCGCTGTCGGCATGATGCACTTCACCCGTCACCGAACGGGACAGGTCCGAGAGAAGGTAGAGGCCGACATCGCCCACTTCCTCGATGGTCACGGTACGGCGCAACGGCGCATTATACTCGTTCCACTTGAGGATGTAGCGGAAATCGCCGATGCCGGAGGCAGCAAGCGTCTTGATCGGGCCTGCCGAAACAGCGTTGACGCGGATGTTCTTCGGTCCGAGGTCGACGGCGAGATACTTCACGCTGGCTTCAAGAGCCGCCTTGGCGACGCCCATGACATTGTAATTCGGCATCACCTTTTCAGCACCGTAATAGGTGAGGGTGAGCATCGAACCGCCTTCCGTCATCAGCTTCTCGGCGCGGCGAGCGACCGAGGTGAAGGAGTAGACGGAGATCTGCATGGTCTTTGCGAAGTTGTCGGCCGACGTATCGACGTAACGGCCCGTCAGCTCGTCCTTGTCGGAAAAGCCGATCGCGTGCACGATGAAATCGATCTTGCCCCACAGCTTCTCGACGTTTTCGAAAACGGCATCGATCGTGGATTCATCGCTGACATCGCAATGGCCGACCATGACGGCGCCGATTTCGGCAGCCAGCGGCTCCACGCGCTTCTTCAAGGCATCGCCCTGGTAAGTGAAGGCAACTTCTCCGCCCTGCGCATGAATGGCCTTGGCAATACCCCACGCAATCGAACGATTGTTGGCGACACCCATGATGACGCCGCGTTTGCCTGCCATGAGGCCGGATGCTTGAGCCATATTTCGCTTCCCTAGGAATTCTGATGATCCTGCCTATGGCATAGGCCGTTAATCGGTTCAAGCAGGCCCAAGATCATCAACTGTTAGGGATCGTAACAAAGGGTGCGATTGTCACCGAAATTTCATAAAAACAGCCCTTCACGCATGCTCCGCATGAGATCAGTGACTTTAGCGTCGGGTTTTTCCCACAACATAATACGCAATTCGACGACGAGATCGCCTTTTCCGCCGCTGTCGTTAGGCAGACCTTGGTCGGGAATGCGGATAGTCTTGTCGGAGCCGGACCAGGCAGGGACTGTCACATTGAGCGGTCCCTGCGGACCGTCAACGCGCGCCTCGGTGCCAAGCACTGCGTTTTCGATGTTGAGCGGCAGCACGGCATGCACGTCGAAGCCATCGACGGTAAAGCGCGGATCGGGCGCGATGTGGATATTGATGACGGCGTCGCCGCGTTGCATGCCCGGCAGCTTGAATCCTTGCCCTTTGAGCCGGACCTGATGGCCTTCAGTCGTGCCGGCCGGAAGGGCGAAGCCGACTTCGCGGCCCTCCGGAAGGGAAACTGTCGTCCAGCTTCCCTTCATGATGTCTTCGATCGTCACGGTTGCGGTCGCCACTTCATCCGGCGCCTTCTCAAGGCCTGGCTGGCCGGCGCCGGTGAAGCGGCGCACGAGCGAGGTCAGCAGGCTGAGCGGTAGCGACATGTTGGCGCCAGTGCCGGTGGTGGACTCGGTCTGATCGTCCTCCGCCCTGGCGGTTTCGGATTCCGCTGTTTCCTGTTCCGGCTGCTTGGCCGCCTCGGCTGCATGCGGCCTGGCTTGTGCTTGCTGAGAATGCGCTTGCTGGGCGTGCGATTGCGCCTGGGCGCCAAAAATGCGTTCGACCATCTCTTCTGCGGCTTCGGTTGTGCCTGCCTGCTGCTGTTTGGCACCTGCTGCTGCGGCCTTCTGCGCATTGGCATTGGCGCGCGCAAGCTCTTCCATCACGCGCTCGGCATTGGCCTGCGCGGCCTTGGCGCGGACGGCGGCCTCACGGGCAGCCTGGCGCTGCTGCATGATCGTCTGTTCCTGCTTCTTGGCTTCTGCCATGCGCACGGCGCTGTCGAAGAGATTACGCTTTCTCGGATCTTTCAACGTTTCATAGGCGCGGCCGATCTCGGCGAAACGTGCGGTCGCCGTCGGGTCGCCCTGATTGTGATCAGGATGCACGGCCTTGGCCATGTTGCGCCAGGCAGTCTTGATTTCGTCTGCTCCTGCGTCGCGCTTGACGCCCAGCACCTTGTATGGATCACGCATTGTTCGCACCACCGCTGTCGCAATCCGGGAGGCATGTTCCTCGTGGCCGTTCCCGGAAACCGAATCTCAATTCATGACGCGCCGTCCGGTTCGCTCTCGCGACAGGAAAGCCCGCTCGTTGGGCGATCGTGCGGTAGAGTTGCTAATCACTTCTTATTTCCGAAGTTGGATATGGGGTGTTTTGCCGCGAATGGTTAGCCTTTCACTAAACATTGAGGCGAATCGGCACGGCACATTAACCCTGACGTGTCAGGGGCGCATCGTGCCGGAACAGGTGGACAGTGGGATCAGCTTTCCGGCTGGAAGCTCAGAAGCTGCCAGTTGCCGCCACCGACAAGGCAGGTCTTGCCGTAGAATTTGGCGATGCCGACATAGGAATGCCGCGTCGTGCGGAACTGGCGGCAAACCTGGCCGGCGTCATTATTCTCCACGATCGTGTCGATGATGCCGGCGCTGCCGGTGGACGCATTGGCCCAGGGAAGCGGCTGTCCTTCGAGCTTCTGGATATCGGCAGACGTCACGGCGTTGCGCACCGTCATCTCGTCGGAAAGCGTATCGGTGCTGGGCGCTGGCTGCGGCACCGTGCCGGTCGCAACCGAACGGTCCACCTTTGACGAACTCAGGAAATCGAACCCTCCGGCCACGCAGCCGGAAAGTGACAGAATCGCGATACCGACGATGGAGAGCCTGAAGCTGCGGCGCAGCGAACCCTTTGTATGGCGATGTGTCTTTGCTATGACTTCCACCCTGTATCCTTCCCCAGCTTCGAAAGCTGGGTCAGTTTTCATAAACCGCGGGATTTGAATTAATATGTCGGAAAACGGGTTAACAGGTGGTGACTTTACCGAAAGTGAAGAGCCCTTCAAGCTCTTTGGGGAATGGTTGAAGGAGGCGGAGGCTTCCGAAGTCAACGACCCCAATGCTGTCGCGCTCGCGACGGTCGATGAAGATGGGCTGCCCAATGTCCGCATGGTTCTCCTGAAGGGTTTCGATACCGACGGATTCGTCTTCTACACGAATTTCGAGAGCCGGAAAGGTCGCGAAATCTTGGGGCAGAAGAAAGCCGCCATGTGTTTCCACTGGAAAACGCTGCGCCGCCAGGTGCGCATTCGCGGCCCTGTCGAATTGGTCACCGATGCCGAGGCCGACGCTTATTTTGCGACCCGCGCCCGCGGCAGCCGTATCGGCGCCTGGGCTTCCAAGCAGTCGCGCCCGCTCGAAAGCCGCTTCGCGCTGGAAAAGGCCGTTGCCGAATATACGGCGCGTTACGCCATCGGCGACATCCCGCGCCCGTCTTACTGGTCCGGCTTCCGGATCCGCCCGACCTCGATCGAGTTCTGGAAAGACCAGAAGTTCCGACTGCACGACCGCGTCGAGTTTCGCCGACCGACGCCTGAGGGGGCCTGGGACAAGGTGCGAATGTATCCGTAAAGGGCTTATTTCCCGAGTAGTTTCAATGGAATGCCTGATGCCAGCGCCGAAACATAGCGTGGCTTTTGGTAAAAGCCGTTGAGCGAGATGCGCGGCATATAGGTGGGCAAGCTTGCGGTCGGAAAGCCTGGCTGCGTTGTTACTGCGATGGCAAATCCGAGCTTTGCCGCAAGGTCCGCTTCGCGGCCCGTTGCTGCCTCGGGCGTGCCGTAGGGAAAAGCGATCGTCCGGGGGCGGGTGCCGGTGATCGACTCGACATAATCGGCCGAGATTTCCATCTCGATCCGAGCTTCCGCATGCGGCAGGCGGGCAAGCGCCCGATGGCTGATCGTATGGGCGCCGAGACTGGCGAGCGGGCTTGCCGCGAGCTCGCGCAATTCCTGTGGCTCCATGACCAGTTCCCGCGTGATATCGACCGGCTCTATACCGTGGCGCCGCGCCAGCGCATCCACCTCCGAGATGGCGCGGCTCTCGTCTTGCCTGTGGATAAACTCGGCAAGCCGGTCGAAGGCGTCCCATTTCCGGACGGGCGTATCGAGCGCCAGCCTCTCTCTGCCTAGGCCGAAATTGAACTCGATGCTGTTCTCCCTGCCGAGCAGCAGCGCTAGCGTCTCCCACCAGATGCTGTGCGAGCCTTCGGCAAAGCCTTGCGCAATGAAAACCGTAAAGGGTGCGCCATGCCGTTCGAAAACGGGCAGGGCATGGACGAAATTGTTGCGATACCCATCATCCAGCGTGAAGGCGGCGAACAGGCGATCGTCCTGCGCGTCCGACAATAGGGAGGGCACCGCATCGAGCGGCACGAAACGATAGCCGCTCCGCTTCAGCCGCCGAAGCGCCGCGTCTAGAAATTCCGGCGTGATTTCAAGATGTTGGTTTGGCTCGAACGGTTGGGCGATATGCGGACGTACATGATGGAGTGTGAAGATGACGACGCGTCCGCAGGCCTCTTTCATGAGCCCGGCGGCATTCGCCAGCCAGGCCGCTTCCAGCCCGCCGCCGATCGCGATGCGCTTCAGACGCCGCTTCCACTGCCCCATTTTTTCCGTGACCCCGCTTTGTAATCGTGTCACACAGACTATCAATGCCGCCGTTAAACCTTGCTGAATCCGATTGGAAAGCGGTTTATTTACCGGCCTTTAACCAAGCGAAACAAAAGCTTGGAAAAAACTTGGGCGTTGCCTCAAAGTCGCGCCAGATTGTGGGCATCTGTCACAATACGGGACATAATTCCGGTTGTAGCGACTCGCCGGATATAATGAGGGGAAGTGCATGAGAAGGCTTTTGGCTGCCATTTTGACCGCGACGCTGGCAATTACTGCACCCGTTGCGGCCTTTGCCGGAAGCGCTTCCCTCGTGCTCGATGCCCGCACCGGCAAGGTCCTTGCGTCCGAAAACGGTGATACGCTGAACCATCCGGCCTCGCTCACGAAGATGATGACGCTCTATCTCACCTTCGAGGCGCTCAATCGCGGCAAGATCACCTGGGATACACCGATCACCATGTCGAAATATGCTGCCTCCCGTCCGCCGACGAAGCTCGGGGTGAAAGCGGGCGGTACGATCACAGTGCGCGAGGCGGTCTATGGCATGATCGTCAAGTCGGCCAACGATGCTGCTGCCGCCATCGGTGAAAAGCTCGGCGGTTCGGAAAGCAATTTCGCCCGGCTTATGACCCAGAAGGCCCGCCAGCTCGGCATGAGCCGCACGGTCTTTGTCAATGCATCTGGCCTGCCGGACGCGCGTCAGATCACGACTGCGCGCGACATGTCCACGCTCGCTGTGGCGCTGCTGAAGAATTATCCCAGCGAATATCGTCTCTTCTCCATTGCAAGCTTCAATTTCCGTGGCCAGACCATCCGTGGCCACAATAATCTCATGTATCGCTACCAGGGCATGGACGGCATCAAAACCGGTTATACCAATGCGTCCGGCTTCAACATCGTCAGCGCCGTGAAGGACGGCAATCGCCGCGTGGTCGGCGTGGTTCTCGGCGGCCGTACGGCCCGCAGTCGCGACGCCAAGATGGCCGGATTGTTCGACCGCTATATGGGACGTGCCTCCTCCGGCAGCGCCAAGCTGACCGCCAGCATCAATGCAAAACAGCAGGTCGAAGTCGCCTCGGCCGCGGATGAGGCCGATGTTCCCGCGCCGGCGATCGCGCCGCGCGTTGCGGGCGAGGCAGCAGCACCCGCACCGAAGGCGCTCGGTTATGCCGATAACGGCGTTATCCCGTTGGAGCGCCCGGCGGCAATGGACGAGATCATGAATGCCGGCAAGGCGCCTAAAGCGCCAGTCGGCAAGGCAGGTGGCTGGCAAATCCAGATCTCGGCTGCTCCGAGCGCCGATGCTGCCCGCGCGCTTCTTGCGCAGGCCCAGTCCGAGGCAGGTGCGCCGCTCGTTTCCGCCTCGCCCTACACCGAAGCTGTGGGGAAGGGGCCTGGCACGATTTACCGCGCCCGTTTCGTCGGCTTCCAGAGCAAGGAAGATGCGACCTCCGCCTGCGATGCCCTGAAGAAGCGCTCATACGACTGCATGCTTCTGCCGAACCAGGGCTGAGCTGGCTACTCTGGACAATTTCCGGGAATCGGCGCTCTCCTCATAAACAAAAGGAGAACGTCATGCTGCAGCGCCTCGCCGACCAGTTCGAAACATCATCCTCCGCTTACGCCGCCGCCAACGACATTGAGCGTGATGCCGACTGGTTTCTGCTGAAACTGCAGGAGGAGATGGGCGAGTTGACCCAGGCTTGGAACCGCCTGACTGGCCGCGGCCGTGCCAAAGGCCGCTCGCCCGAGGAGATGGAACTCGACCTTGCGGACGAAACCGCCGATATCCTCGGCCACCTGCTGCTTTTCGCCCGTCGCCATGACATCGATCTCTCCGCTGCGATCGAGCGGAAATGGAGATTTAAGCCGGCGCGAACGTGGGAGAGCTAACCCGTGTCGCTTGGGGATGGGACACATACATGCGCTGGATAGGGCAGGCGAGCGCTTCCGTGGATCTCGTCGGTGACCCGGCGCGGCTGGAAGTTTGGGAAAATGTCTGGAAATATTGGACGATCGTTGCGTTAAATGCCGTGATTTGCGCCGTCCTTGTCCTGATCGCCAGCAGTGCAATAGACGTCCAGGCTTTCCCTGCACTCATGGCCGGTCTTGCTCTCGTCTTCATGCCGGTTCAACTCGCCCGCTCGATCTACCGAGGCTCGAAGATCACCTTCTGCAGGCCGATCGTCGTCTTATCATCCGAAGGCATTCAGCATCAGGGGCTGTCGGTCAGCCTTGGCTGGCGGTCGATCAGCCAAATCAGCAAGGTGAATCGGGCACGCACGCGGGAGAGAACACTGCGACTGGTCGTTCGAGATGACGCCGATCCAAAACTTTTGAGTGATCTTTTCATCTGGAACTGGGGGATACTGCCGAGGACGATTTTCGTTCCGTTGGATCAGATCAAGAGCTATTCGGCCAACGATGCGGCATCAATTATCGATCGGTATTTCAAAGAATCCACTCATTCGGCTTAGTGGCATAATTTAAGCGAGGTCATCCGGCTTCGGGAAATCTGGTTGCGCCTCCGGCCTTGCCGACCGGAATGCCTCAAGCACCACGCAGCGCTGCTCGACCGAAAGCAATAGGGGATAGGGCGAAAGATCGTGGCCAAGACGACGGGCATTGCTCATCTGCGGAACGAGATGCAGGTCAGCCCAGCCGGGACGGTTGCCGAAACAGAAGGGCGACTGGATTTCGCGCTTCGCGAGCGTTTCTTCGAGTGCGGTGAAGCCAAGACCGAGCCAGTGCTGCGCCCATCGCTTTACCTCTGCCTCGCCGCCGCCGCGCTCGTCCATCAGGAAACGCCGGACGCGCTGGACCGTCAGGGAGTGCATCTCTGAAGCAATATGGGCCGCAAAACCTCTTGCCTGCGCACGCAGTACCGGATCCTCCGGTAGGAGGCTCGGGTCGGGATAGCTCTCCTCTATGTAGGCGAGGATGGCCGACGACTGTGGCACGACGTGGCCGCCGATATCCAGCGCAGGCAGAAGCCCCTGCGGATTGAGTCGGTGATATTCGCCGGCTTCAAGCGATCCGACGGGAATGTAGCGATAGGAAATACCTTTGAGATTGAGCGCGATCCGCACCCTCTCCCCTGCCGAATTCTGCCATCGCGAGATCAGCCGCATCAAAACCTTCTGAAAGCTCGAGTCAGCCGAGCTTATATTGGTAGAACTTGCTGTCCACCGCCATCAGCGGGAACGAGCGCGGCAGGGCGCTCTCGCTAATCTCAGCAAACCCGTTCTTCTCATAGAACCGGTGCGCGGCAACGAACTTGTCCGTCGTGCCGAGGAAGATGTCGGTTACGCCGACTTCACCGGCATGAGCAAAGAGCGCCGCGAGCAGCCGGGTGGCCACACCATGTTCGCGGCCTCGCACCTCGGCTGCCACGAACATCTTCCGAAGAGCCGCCTGGTTGTTGCCGATATCCTTGAGGCCGACCGTGCCGACAATGGCGCCATCCTTCACTGCGACCCAAAATTGACCCTTGCCTGACTGGTAGAAGTCGGGAATGACGCGCAGGTCCGGCTGCGCGTCGGCGGTGATGTCGATGTCGAATTCCTCGCGCTGGATCRGCAGGATGACCGAGATCACGCCGTCGGCATCGTCAGGAGCGAAGGTTCTGATCTCGATTTCGACCATGAGTACCGCCTCAAGCCTGAGTGCCGCCGACGGTCACCTGATCCATGCGCAGATGCGGCTGGCCGACGCCGACAGGCACCCACTGGCCCGCCTTGCCGCAATTGCCGATGCCGGTATCGAGCTTCATGTCGTTACCGATCATGGAAACACGCTTCATCGCATCCGGGCCGTTGCCGATCAGCATGGCGCCCTTGATCGGCGCGCCAATCTTGCCGTTTTCGATGAGATAGGCCTCGGTGCAGCCGAAGACGAATTTGCCCGATGTGATATCCACCTGACCGCCACCGAAGGAGACGGCATAGACGCCCTTCTTGACCGAAGAGATGATCTCTTCCGGCGTCTTGTCGCCGCCGAGCATATAGGTGTTGGTCATGCGCGGCATCGGCACATGCGCATAGCCTTGGCGACGGCCGTTGCCGGTCGGCGTCATGCCCATCAGCCGGGCGTTCTGCCGGTCCTGCATGTAGCCGACGAGCTTGCCGTTTTCGATCAGCACGTTGTAGGCGGACGGCGTGCCTTCGTCGTCGATGGTGATAGAGCCGCGGCGGCTGTCGATCGTGCCGTCGTCGACGACGGTCACGCCCGGTGCCGCCACCAWCTGGCCGAGGAGGCCCGCAAAGGCAGATGTCTTCTTGCGGTTGAAGTCACCTTCGAGGCCATGGCCTACGGCCTCGTGCAGCATGACGCCCGGCCAGCCGGAGCCGAGCACGACATCCATCGTGCCAGCCGGCGCATCGATCGCTTCGAGATTGACGAGCGCCTGCCGCAGCGCCTCATCTGCGCCGTGCTGCCAGCTTCCGGTCGCGATGAAATCGCCGAAACCGATGCGGCCGCCCTGGCCATAGGAGCCGCTCTCCTGCCGGTCGCCGTCGCCGACCATGACGGAGATGTTGATACGCGTCATCGGCCGGATGTCGTGTACGCGATGGCCATCGGCGCGCAGGATATCGACCACCTGCCAGCTTGCCGCAACCGAAGCCGTGACCTGCCGCACCTTGTCGTTCTTGCCGCGCAGATAGGCATCGATATCGGTCAGCACCTTCACCTTCTCCTCGAAAGTCGGTGAACCGATCGGGTTCTCGTCTGTATAGAGCTTGCGGTTCGTGCCCTGGGGCGCGGCAGCATAGCTGCCGGAATAGCCGCGCGTGACGGCGCCGACCGCGTCGGCTGCCCGCTTCAGCGCTGAGGCGGAGAGATCGCCCGCATGCGCGTAGCCGACAGCTTCACCTGCCACTGCGCGCAGGCCAAAACCCTGTTCAGTGTTGAAGCTGCCGCCCTTGAGGCGACCGTTATCGAAGGTCAGCGATTCCGCCTGCGCGTGCTCGATGAAGAGCTCGCCGTCATCGGCGCCGGAAAGCGCCTCGGCGACATGCTTGCGCATTGTCGCTTCGTCGGCATCAAAAAGCGTCAGGAGATCGGTGGTCATGGTCTTTTGCTCCGCAAGAAGAGCGGGAATGCTCAATAGCCGATGTAGGTCTGTTGTGCTGCGCGAGCAAGCCCCGCCAAATCAGGGCAGAGCGTCGTAGCCTTCCGCGAACCCCTTGAGGTCGACAGGAATGCCGATGCCTTCTTCCGGCGTCTGGAAGACGATGAAGGTCGCCTGCGCGCCGCTGCGGAAGGTCTTGAGCAGCTCGTCTTCAAGAACGACTTCGGCATAGCAGCCGTCGGCGAAGCAGCGCACGAAATAGGCGCGGCCGATATCCTTGCCGTCGACATTGAGGCCGAGGCCGTTCGGCAACAGCACGCCGAGCGGTGCCAGCACGCGCAGGATCTTCGACTTGCGGTCAGCCGTCTTCAGGACGACGACGGACAGGCCTACTTCCGGACGGTCTTCGGCGATGACATTCTGCATCAGCGCACACTGCTCGGTCGAGGCACCCGCCGGCTTGTCGCAGACGACGGACCATGCGCCATGGTTGGAACGGACCGTGCCGGGTGCCGGTGGCTGCGCCTGGCTAGGCGTCACCTGCTCGACGTTCGGCGTCGTTGACGGCGCGGGCTGCTGTGTCGGGGCGGGCTTCGGAGCAGGCGCGGCGGGACGCGACTGCGCGGGCGCCGGCGTCTGCTGAGCGAAAACGGGGCTCGTCGCGGCGGTCGCGATGCCCGCGGTCAGTACAAAAGACCGCGCGAGGGAACGGAAACCCATGAAAACCTCTGGATATCGAATCATTGCCGCTATTTGTGAAGCTGCCCACAGAAAATGAAAAGCCCCACCCCGTGAAAACCGGGGGACTGCGGCAGAAATAGGACCTCGCCAAAAGAATGTGCAGCCCGCGGATTGGCCCTGAAGCGCGTTTTTCGTATGCTGATGAAAAGCTTGCAATGTTTTGCCGTGACTGGGGAGGCAGTCTTTGAGCAAATATGCCGCATAGACAATTGCTTCTGCCTGTTGCGGCGGATGCCAAACTGTGGTTTGAAGCGCAGAAGATGGCAAGGATTCTGCGTCCGATTTGATGCAGATCAGCGCTCGAGGGAGATTACAAGGTGATTAAGAAGGCTTTTGCAGCTCTGACCGCGCTGGTCTGTCTGCTTTTTGCTTCCGGCACATATGCCGATCAGCCGATGCCGTGGCAGGCTACCCTGCAGCCGGCAGCGACGCCGATCATGCGGGAGATCCACTGGTTCGAACAATACACGCTGTGGTTCATCGTTCCGATCACGCTGTTTGTTCTCGTTCTCCTTCTGGTCGTCTGTTTCAAGTTCCGTGCTTCGGCAAACCCCGTTCCCTCCAAGACGAGCCACAATACGGTGATCGAAGTCATCTGGACCGTGGGGCCGGTCTTGGTACTTCTCTTCCTTGCCATTCCCTCCTTTACCCTGTTGACCGCGCAGCTCACCCTGCCGGAAAACCCTGATGTGACCATCAAGGCGACCGCGACCCAGTGGCAGTGGAACTATGAATATGAAGGTTCGGGCGAAACGCCTGTCGCCTTCGACTCCTATCTTCTGAAGGAGCCGGATCGTGCCGCTGCGGGCAAGACGGATCTTTCCGTCTATCCGCGCCTGCTCGCCGTCGACAACGAACTCGTGCTGCCAGTCAACAAGACCGTTCGCGTTCTCGTCACCGCCGCGCCGACCGACGTCATCCACGCTTTCGCCATGCCGTCCTTCGGTGTCAAGATCGACGCCGTTCCGGGCCGCCTGAACGAAACCTGGTTCCGCGCCGAGCGCGAAGGCCTCTTCTACGGCCAGTGTTCCGAGCTTTGCGGCAAGGACCATGCGTTCATGCCGATCGCCATCCGCGTCGTCTCCGAGGACAAGTACAAGCAGTGGCTGGCTTCGGCCGCCAGTGACTTGCCCGGCGCCTACAAGACACTGATCGCCGCCGCCGATGGTCCTGCAAAGACCGTTGATGTCGCTGAAAACGTCGCAAAGTAAGATAGGGATCGGGACAATGGCTGGACCTTCCGCTCACGACGATCATTCTCATGATCACCACGCTCATGACGCTCACGCGCATGACGACCATCACGATCACTCTCATACGCCGAGCTTTGCCGATCGCTGGTTCTTCTCCACGAACCACAAGGATATCGGCACGCTCTACCTGATCTTCGCGATCTTCGCCGGTATCGTCGGCGGCCTTCTCTCCGTTGCCATGCGCATGGAGCTGCAGGAGCCGGGCATCCAGATCTTCCACGGCCTGGCCTCCATGGTCTACGGCTTCGAAGGCGATGCTGCCATCGATGGCGCCAAGCACATGTTCAACGTCTTCACTACCGCTCACGCGCTGATCATGATCTTCTTCATGGTCATGCCGGCGATGATCGGCGGTTTTGCCAACTGGATGGTGCCGATCATGATTGGCGCGCCTGATATGGCCTTCCCGCGTCTGAACAACATCTCCTTCTGGCTGATCGTTCCGGCCTTCCTGCTGCTGGTCATTTCGATGTTCGTCGAAGGCCCGGCCGGCGCATACGGTGCAGGCGGTGGCTGGACCATGTATCCGCCGCTCGCAGTCGGCGGTCAGCCGGGTCCGGCAGTCGACCTTGCGATCTTCTCGCTGCACATTGCCGGCGCCTCGTCGATCCTCGGTGCGATCAACTTCATCACCACAATCCTCAACATGCGCGCTCCCGGCATGACGCTGCACAAGATGCCGCTCTTTGCCTGGGCCGTGCTGATCACCGCCTTCCTGCTGCTGCTCTCGCTGCCGGTTCTGGCAGGCGCCATCACCATGGTGCTGACCGACCGTAACTTCGGCACGGCCTTCTTCGCGCCGGAAGGCGGCGGTGACCCGATCCTCTACCAGCACCTGTTCTGGTTCTTCGGTCACCCGGAAGTCTACATCCTGATCCTGCCGGGCTTCGGCATCGTCAGCCACATCGTATCGACCTTCTCGAAGAAGCCGGTCTTTGGTTACCTCGGCATGGCCTACGCCATGGTCGCCATCGGTGCTGTCGGCTTCGTCGTCTGGGCTCACCACATGTACACGGTCGGCCTGTCGCTCGACGCACAGCGCTACTTCGTCTTCGCAACGATGGTCATCGCCGTTCCGACCGGCGTGAAGATCTTCTCCTGGATCGCAACGATGTGGGGTGGCTCGATCACCTTCCGCACGCCGATGATCTGGGCGATCGGCTTCATTTTCCTCTTCACCGTCGGTGGCGTGACGGGCGTCCAGCTCGCAAACGCCGGCCTCGACCGTTCGCTGCATGACACCTACTACGTCGTGGCTCACTTCCACTACGTTCTGTCGCTCGGCGCCGTCTTCGCCATCTTCGCTGCTTGGTATTACTGGTTCCCGAAGATGACCGGCTACATGTATAGCGAGTTCCTTGGCAAGCTGCACTTCTGGGTCATGTTCATCGGCGTGAACCTGGTGTTCTTCCCGCAGCATTTCCTCGGCCTCGCCGGCATGCCGCGCCGCTACATCGACTATCCGGATGCATTTGCCGGCTGGAATTATGTCTCGTCGATCGGCTCCTACATCTCCTTCGTCGGCGTGATCATCTTCCTTGTCGGTGTCTGGGAAGCCTTCGCCAAGAAGCGCGTTGCCGGTGACAATCCGTGGGGTGAGGGCGCAACGACCCTCGAGTGGCAGCTGCCTTCGCCGCCGCCCTACCATCAGTGGGAACAGCTTCCGCGCATCAAGTAAGATGCCGGATCCAGACGCCGCAGGCCTCTGCGGCGTCTGGCGATTGAGGAATTCAGGACGGAATGATGACGGTAATCGACAATCACGAGGCTCTTGCTGAAGACGGCGATTTTCGCCTGTCGGAAGCCAGTGCACGCGATTATTTCGAGCTTCTGAAGCCGCGGGTCATGTCGCTCGTGGTCTTCACGGCCTTTGCCGGCCTGGTGCTGGCGCCGGACCACATCAACCCCGTTCTCGGCCTGATCGCCATTCTCTGCATTGCCGTCGGTGCAGGCGCATCGGGTGCACTGAACATGTGGTATGACGCCGACATCGACGCCGTCATGAGCCGCACCGCCAAGCGCCCGATCCCGGCCGGCCGCATCAAGCCCAAGGAAGCCCTGGCCTTCGGCCTCGTGCTCTCCTGCTTCTCGGTGACGATCCTGGGCCTCGCGGTCAATTGGCTGTCGGCCTCGATCCTTGCCTTCACTATCTTCTTCTATGCCGTCATCTACACGATGTGGCTGAAGCGCTCGACGCCGCAGAACATAGTCATCGGTGGCGCGGCCGGCGCCTTTCCGCCGATGATCGGCTGGGCATGCGTGACGAATTCCGTCACGATCGAAAGCACCGTCCTCTTCCTCATCATCTTCCTGTGGACGCCGGCGCATTTCTGGGCGCTTGCCCTCTTCAAGATGCGAGATTACGAAGCGGTTGGCGTGCCGATGCTGCCGAACGTGTCCGGTGAGCGCACCACCAAGCACCAGATCGTTGCCTATGCCGTGCTGACGGCCATATGCGCGGTGCTGCCGACCTTCCTCGGCTTTGCCAGTGTCGGTTATGGCGTGGTGGCCGCGGCACTCGGTGCGGTCTTCATATACTGTTCCATCGCCGTCTGGCGCATGCCCGACGGCGATCTCAAGATGATCCCGGCGAAGAAGCTGTTCGGCTTCTCGATCTTCTATCTCTTCGCCGTGTTCTCCGCGCTGATGCTCGACCGGCTGGTCGCCATGCTGGCCTCGTATGCAGGAGGCTCGTTCTGATGGAATTGGTCAAGCTTACTGAAGCGCAACGCAAGTCGCGCCGCAATCGCAACATTGCGCTCGGCGTCGTGCTCGCCGGTCTGGTAATCCTTTTTTACGTCATCACCATCGTCAAGTTCCTCGGACATGGAGGCTGATGAGATGAGCGACGCCGTCAACACACCGAAGAAGCCGCGCAACAACGCTGCCGTCGTCTTCATGTGCCTGAGCTTCGTCGTCGGTATGGGCGCGGCAAGCTATGCCGCCGTGCCGCTCTATCGGCTCTTCTGCCAGGTGACCGGCTATAACGGCACGACACAGCGTGTTGATCAGGTTTCCAGCGTCATTCTCGACCGTACGATGCGTGTCACCTTCGACGCCAACGTCGCTCCCGGCCTGCAATGGGAATTCAAGCCGGTCGAGCGCGAGGTCAATCCGAAGATCGGCGAGACCATCCAGGTCAATTTCATTGCCGAAAACCGTTCCAACGAAACCCAGCGCGGCCAGGCGATCTTCAACGTGACGCCGGGCGAGGCGGGCGCCTATTTCAACAAGGTGCAATGTTTCTGCTTTAATGAAACGGACCTGAAGCCGGGCGAGAAGCTTGAAATGCCGGTCGTGTTCTACATCGATCCGGAGATTACCAAGGCCGCTGAATCGAAAAGCATTCACACGGTCACGCTGTCATACACGTTCTATCCTAAAGAGGGTCCGAAGCCGGTGGCTTCGAATGAGGATGGAACGGGACAGGCTGAAAAGAAACTTTGATTGAGGAGTGTTTCCGGCCGTGCCGGAAGCGGAGAAGGAAGACACCGGGGATCTGACATGGCCGATGCTCATCAGAAGAATCACGACTATCACATCATAGCTCCGAGCCCGTGGCCGATACTGGCCTCGCTCGGCGCATTCCTGATGGCCTTTGGCGGCGTCGGCTACATGCGCTACCTGAACGGCGGCTCGCTGCATGTTTTCGGTATCGAATGGGCGCATCCGTGGCTCTTCTTCATCGGGCTGGCTGTCGTTTTCTACGTCATGTACGGCTGGTGGTCTGACACCGTGAAGGAAGCCCATGAGGGCGCCCATACACGCGTCGTGTCGCTGCACCTGCGCTATGGCATGATCATGTTCATCGCTTCGGAAGTGATGTTCTTCGTCGCTTGGTTCTGGGCCTATTTCGACGCCAGCCTCTTTCCGCACGAGGCCATCCAGGCTTCGCGCCTTGCCTATACCGGCGGTGTCTGGCCGCCGAAGGGCATCGAGGTTCTCGATCCCTGGCACCTGCCGATCTACAACACCGTCATCCTGCTGCTCTCGGGCACGACGGTCACCTGGGCTCACCACGCTCTGCTGCACAACGACCGCAAGGGCCTTATCCAGGGCCTGACGCTGACGGTCCTGCTCGGCGTGCTCTTCTCCTCCGTCCAGGCCTATGAATATGCCCATGCTCCGTTCGAGTTCCGCAACTCGATCTACGGCGCGACCTTCTTCATGGCCACCGGTTTCCACGGCTTCCACGTTCTGGTCGGCACCATCTTCCTGCTGGTCTGCCTCCTTCGTGCGTTGCGCGGTGACTTTACGCCGAAGCAGCACTTCGGCTTCGAGGCGGCCGCCTGGTACTGGCACTTCGTCGACGTCGTCTGGCTGTTCCTGTTCTTCTGCATCTACGTCTGGGGCGGCTGGGGCGCACCGGTTGCGGCAGGCTGATCGAGACCGGATAGAAATCAAAAAAGGCGGGTGCTCACTGACCCGCCTAACCGAAAGTGGAATACTCCTTGTCGCAAGTATCGGCGCGAAACTCCGACTTTTGCGGTTTTTGCGACAGGAGTTTAATCTAGCGAACTTCGGAGCATTCACGCTCGGAAAGTTTGAGCCGCATCAACGGTCGTCTCGGAGATCGGCGCGCGATCTCCGAGAATCCAAGCTTCGTAAATACCGAGGCGATACCGACAAAACCCTCCCCCCACGTCAGAGGTTTTTCGGGATCGATGGCGCAGGCGTCAACTGCAACCGCATTATTGGCTATCGCGAATTCAACGGCGGCACTGGCAAGATGCCGCATAAGGCCTTGCCGGCGGTAGCCTGTGCGAATGAAAAAGCACGTGATGGCATAGACACTCGAAGCATCAGGCTCACTCACATCTTCCAGCGGCCGTGAAGTTTTTGCCTCTTGAAAGCGTGAGAAGCCAGGCCGAGGGCCGATCGCACACCAACCGACCGCTGTCCCGCGATGATATGCAATCAGCCCCGGTGGCGGCCCAGCCTCCACTATCGCCCGGAAAGCATCTTTCCGGCCAGTTCTCTCCATTGCCTTGTAGTCAGCGCCCTTGATGCGAGGCCACATGCACCAGCATCCCGAATTGGCTCCGCGCAATGGACCAAAAAGGTCTTCAAGATCGGCCCAACGATCGGCCGTCAGTGGGTGGATATCAAACGTATCAGGCATTCCGCCTCTCAAAGGTATCTCAGTCGGTCGCGTAGCAGACAGCCTGAAGTTTATTGCTGTCGGGGTCGATGTAATATCGCGGATCCCGACATCTTCATCCCGGCATGAATTCAGCAAAGCTATACCCTTGCTGACGACAGTCTGTCAGTAGGGGCAGGCTGTCATTTAATCCCAAGCCTCTTTGTCTTAACTGCTGCTCTTCGTCTTACCGTTGGCCAGCCAGCCTCTCGAAGGCCGAAGGCTCGGGAATGCCGAGGTCCAGCTGATGGCGGATCGCCTCGGCGCATTCGAGCGCCGTCAGCACGGATGTATCAACCTCCATGTCGTAGAGGCCGGGGCGATGCACCTCGTCCTGCCAGCGCTGTACTGGTTCCGGCACGGGTGCCTCCCCGGTGGCGCGCAGGTAGAGGGTCTCACGCCCTTCCTCCGCGATTTCCCGCCGCTGCATGATCGTCTCGATCGGACATCTGACGCCGACGAACAGCACGGGAAAACCGTCCAGTCGTCTGGCGCAGTCGCCGAGGATGCCGAGTGGCTGCGAGTAGCTGTCGTGGTGGCCGAGGTCGGCGACGACGTTGAGCCCCAATCCGGCATGGATGGCGATCGATTCATAAAGCGCTGCATAGAGGAACGGCACGAGTTCTTCGAGATCCGGCCGCTCGCCGCCGGGCCTCAATCCGATACCGGGCAGGTAGCGCTTTGGCGTCATGGAATTATAGGTATCGACGCCGAGGTTGATCCACGGCCCCTCGAATTCTTCCTGGATTGCGCGTGCAATGCTGGATTTGCCGCTTCGCGGTGCGCCGTTCAGGATAATGATCTGTCCGGCATGGCTGTCGTTGGTCATCAGTCTTCTTCTTCTGTTTGGCGCGAATCGCTGAGGCGAAATCGCGCAGGTATTTCCATTCGGGATGCGAATACTTTATGGGAGAGTTAAGGCAGACGACGAAAAGCCGCCTGCATGGAGATCGGCATGAACGAAGATAGCGCACAATTTCCACCGGTCGATCCGGTCAAGACCGGCATCAAGGGATGCTGCCCGCGCTGCGGTCATGGGCAGCTCTTCGATGGCGTGCTCGGCCTGAAACCGAGCTGCGCCGCCTGCGGGCTGGATTATTCCTTCGCCGATGCAGGCGATGGTCCCGCCGTCTTCGTTATCCTCATCGTCGGCTTCATCATCATCGGTTCGGTGCTCTGGCTGCAGGTCAATTATGCGCCACCGATCTGGGTTCACATTCTGCTCTTTGCTCCGCTCACAATCATACTCTCCCTGCTGGCGTTGCGCTGGTGCAAGGGCATCCTCATCGCCATGCAATATCGCCATAATGCCCGCGAGGGACGCCTGAGTGACTGACATCGAGAGTCCGGCCCCGCGCCGCAAGCTGCCGGTGTTTACCGGCATAACCGTTCTCATTGCGCTCGCCATCCTGATCTCGCTCGGCACCTGGCAGGTGGAGCGTCTTCACTGGAAGGAAGGCCTGCTCGCCGATATAGCCGAGCGCCGAGCCGCAGCCCCGGTTCCGCTTGCCGATATCGAGGCCATGGCCGCTCAGGGCGGCGACATCGAGTATCGCACGGTCACGGCCACCGGCCGCTACATCAACAACAAGGAGCGCCATTTCTTCGCCACCTGGCGTGGCCAGACCGGCTATTACATCTATACGCCGCTGCAGCTCGCGGATGGGCGCTACCTCTTCGTCAACAGAGGCTTCGTTCCCTATGAGAACAAGGAGCCGGAAATGCGGATGCAGGGCCAGTTGACGGACCAGCAGACGGTAACCGGCCTCGCGCGTGCCAAACTCCCCGGCAAACCCTCCTCGCTCGTGCCTGACAACGACGTGGCGAAGAATATCTTCTACTGGAAAGATCTTGATGTGATGGCGTCGAGCGTCGACCTCGACAAGGCTGATGTCTTACCCTTCTTCCTCGATGCCGATTCCACGCCCAACCCGGCGGGCTTTCCGATCGGCGGCGTCACGCAGGTCGATCTGCCGAACGACCATCTGCAATATGCTTTCACCTGGTACGGGCTGGCTGCGGTGCTGCTCGTTGTCGTCGCCATCTCCTGGTTCCGTCCCCGCAAGGGTGCAGCGCAATAGTATCGCTTCAATTCCGACCCATATTGGGTTAGAGGTCCCTGAAGCTTAACCTGGGTATGTTATGAACATTGCGGCAAAACCTCCGTTGACGATCAGGCTCTGCGGTCCGCGCGGCTTCTGCGCCGGCGTCGATCGGGCGATCCAGATCGTCGTGCTGGCGCTGAAGGCTTACGGCGCGCCTGTATATGTCCGCCACGAGATCGTCCATAACCGCTATGTCGTGGAAGGGTTGGAAGCCAAGGGAGCGGTCTTCGTCGAGGAGCTTGACGAGATCCCGGCGGAACATCGTGCCCAGCCGGTTGTCTTTTCCGCCCATGGCGTGCCGAAATCCGTGCCCGAGGATGCGAATGCCCGCAACCTGTTCTATCTCGACGCAACCTGTCCGCTGGTCTCCAAGGTCCACAAGCAGGCGATGCGCCATAATCGCCTCGGCCGCCATGTCGTCCTGATCGGCCACGCCGGCCATCCCGAAGTGATCGGCACCATGGGTCAGTTGCCCGAAGGCACTGTTTCGCTCATCGAAACTGTCGAGGATGCGGACGTTTATCAGCCGGTCGATCCCGATAATCTCGGCTATGTCACGCAGACGACGCTTTCGGTCGACGACACCGCCGGCGTCATCAAACGGCTGGAAGAGCGCTTCCCCAAGCTACAGGCTCCGGCCGCTGATTCCATCTGCTATGCCACGACCAACCGCCAGGAAGTGGTGAAGGAAGCAGCCCCCGGCTGCGATCTGTTCATCATTGTCGGCGCGCCGAATTCGTCCAATTCCAAGCGGCTCGTCGAAGTGGCACTCCGGGCAGGCGCGAAGAAGTCGATCCTCGTGCAGCGTGCTTCAGAGCTCGACTGGGATGAGATCGGCCCGATTGCCACGCTCGGCCTGTCCGCCGGTGCTTCCGCCCCGGAAGTGATCGTCAACGAGATCATCGAGGCCTTCCGCACACGCTTCGATGCCCGCGTCGAGCTTGCCGAAACCGTGCAGGAAAACGAGCACTTCCTCGTCAATCGCGAACTGCGCAGCCTTGAATTGACGACGGCTGACATGGCATTCGTGAACGGGGAATGAGGTGAGGGGCCCACCCTCCGTCCTGCCTACCTGATGACACCGCTTCTACAGTGAGATACCCACCTTGGCAGTTTATACCGATATCGCCGAAGACGATCTGAAATGGTTTCTCACCGAATATGATGCCGGTACGCTGCTCTCTTACAAGGGCATCGCGGAAGGCGTGGAGAATTCCAATTTCCTGCTGCACACATCCAAGGCGCCGCTCATCCTGACGCTTTACGAGAAGCGGGTGGAAAAGAGCGATCTGCCCTTCTTCCTCGGCCTGATGCAGCATCTGTCTGCCGGCGGCCTGTCCTGCCCACTGCCGCTGCCGCGCAAGGACGGCGCGCTGCTCGGCACTCTGTCGGGCCGTCCCGCCGCACTCATCTCCTTCCTTGAAGGCATGTGGCTCAGAAAGCCGGAAGCCAAACACTGCCGCGAAGTCGGCAAGGCGCTGGCGCAGATGCATGTTGCTGGTGAAGGTTTTGCACTGACGCGGCCGAATGCCTTGTCGCTGGAAGGCTGGCAGACGCTCTGGGACAAATCCGAGGCACGCGCCGACGAGGTCGAGTCGGGACTGCAGAACGAGATCCGCAGCGATCTCAATTTCTTGCGGGCCTATTGGCCAAAGGATTTGCCGGCTGGCGTCATCCACGCCGATCTTTTCCCTGACAACGTCTTCTTCCTCGGCGACGAGCTCTCGGGCCTCATCGATTTCTATTTCGCCTGCAACGATCTGCTCGCCTATGACGTCTCGATCTGCCTCAATGCCTGGTGCTTCGAGAAGGATGGCGCCTACAACATCACCAAGGGCATGCAGATGCTGGAAGGGTACCAGAGCGTACGGCCGCTGAGCGAGGCGGAGATTAAAGCTCTGCCGGTTCTCTCCCGTGGCTCGGCGCTGCGCTTCTTCCTGACCCGTCTCTACGACTGGCTGACGACGCCCGAGGGCGCGATGGTCACCAAGAAGGATCCGCTGGAATATCTGCGCAAGCTGCGCTTCCACCGCCAGATTTCCTCGCCCGCCGAATATGGACTGAGCCTATGAAGCACATCGATATCTTCACCGACGGGGCATGCTCCGGCAACCCTGGCCCCGGTGGGTGGGGCGCTGTGCTGCGCTACGGCGAGGTCGAGAGGGAACTCTCCGGTGGCGAGGCTGAAACCACCAACAATCGCATGGAGCTCCTGGCTGCCATTTCCGCACTGACTGCCCTGAAGGAGCCCTGCGAGGTCGATCTCTATACCGACAGCGCCTATGTGAAAGACGGCATTTCCAAATGGATCTTCGGCTGGAAAAAGAACGGCTRGAGGACATCGGACAATAAGCCGGTGAAGAATGCCGAACTCTGGCAGGCGCTGGAAGAGGCCCGCAACCGGCACAAGGTGACCCTCCATTGGGTCAAGGGCCACGCCGGCCACCCCGAAAACGAGCGTGCTGATGAGCTCGCCCGCAAGGGTATGGAGCCTTTCAAGAAGAGCAAGAAGGCAGGCTGATCAGGCCGCCTGCCGCTGCTCTGCCGTAGCATTCCGTATCAGCCGGTGCATATATTCGAGCTTTGTCACGACAGGCGGTGACAGCACGAAGGGATAGGAATCCGGCTGTCCCATGCTGCGCTGGATCGCGTTGATCGCAAGGCTGAGTGGCACCCAGGCGCCGACAAGCTGTTCGACGCTCTGTGCCCGATAGGGATTGAAATCCACTTCACCGGCGATTTCTTCATGCCCGCGCGGATCGATCGCGATGCCGAAGCCACGCGCCGTTTCCAGTGTATCGACAATGTGCAGGTAGTGCGCGAAGCATTCTGCGAAATCTTCCCAAGGGTGAACGGAAGCATAGGCGCTGATGAAGTTCTCTTGCCAGCCTGCAACTGGCCCATTGGCATAGCGATCCTGTAATGCGGCGCCATAGTCCTGCCGCTCATCGCCGAAGACTGCGCGGAACTCGTCGAATCCATTGCGATCGCGGACCAGCTTGTTCCAGACGAAGTGCCCGGTCTCGTGGCGGAAATGGCCGAGCAGCGTGCGATAGGGTTCATCCATCGCCATGCGCGCCTGCTCGCGGGTCACATCGTCTGCTTCCGCTGCGCGGATCGCGATCAGCCCGTCCTCATGGCCGGTGATGGCCGGTACGACATTGCCGTCATTCTGCACGGTGTCTTCGAGAAAATCGAAAACGAGGCCGCCTTGCGGGTCTTCCCGCCGGTTGGGATGCGGCAAGTTCCAGCGTAGTAGCGAATAGAAGAGGTGGCGCTGCGCCTGGCTGATGCGGCGCCAGCGGTCGATCCCATCTTGCGTGTCGGTATTCGGCACCAGCCGGTTATGCCGGCAGGCGATGCAAAAATCATTGTTGTCATCGACCAGCCAGTTGCAGATGTCGAGGCCCGCATTGGCACAGAACTGCACAAGCCGGTTCGGATCGGAGACAAGCTGCCAGTTCGTCTCGTCGCGCGATTCCAGCGCATGCATGGAAAGATCGCGCGCGAAGAAGCCGAGGCGATGGTTGCAGCGCACGCACTGCCTGTTGTCGAAATGGATGACCTGATCGCAATTGTCGCAGGCAAACAGCCTCATGGCAGCCCCCTACAGGCAGGATATGATGGAAAATGCCCGCCGCACACGGATGCGACAGGCATTGCACCTATGAATAAGATAGGGCGTCAGAGCCGGTCGACAGCGCCTTCCAGCTTGTCCTTGACCTTGCCGCTCGCGACCTGGGCCTTGCCCTTGGCTTCCTGCATGGCGCCTTTGGCCTGCATTTCGGGGTTGCCGGTGGCCTTGCCGGCCGTCTTCTTCGCCTTGCCGGCCATCTCGTTGACCTTGCCGGAAATCTTGTCGCCAGTGCTACCCATTTGTATGTCTCCTCTCGGATCACGGACGGAGTATCCGTGTTTGCCGACAGGAAACGCCAGTGAACGAGTTTCGTTCCGGAATGATGCAGTCAGGCGTGGCCGGCTTCTGCAGAAAGCATGGCAGGCGTGATACCCATGCTGGCAAGCGCCCGCTCATACTTGTCATCGAGGCAGCGATCGAAGATCAACTCCTCATTGGCCGCGCAATTGAGCCAGCCATTGGAGGCCACCTCGTTTTCGAGCTGGCCCGCACCCCAGGAGGAATAGCCGAGTAGCATGGTGGCCCGCTTGGGACCGCCGCCCTTGGAGATGGCGCGCACGATATCGAGCGTTGCCGTCAGGCAGATATCGTCGCTGACGGGGATGGAGGAATCGCTGACATAATCGTCGGAATGCAACACGAAACCACGACCGCTCTCGACCGGCCCACCAGTCTGGATCGGAAACTCCCGCGCATCTTTCGGCAGCACGATGGAATCTTCCTGCTTGATCATGTCGAGATGCAGCAGGACATCGGTGAAGGTCAGGCTCTGCGGGCGATTGATGACAAAGCCCATGGCGCCTGCATCCGAATGGGCGCAGATATAAATCACTGTGCGTGCGAAGTTGCGATCCTCCATGCCGGGCATGGCGATCAGGAACTGACCGTCGAAAAATCCGCGTTCCCGTCTGTTCTTCAGCGTTGCTAGGGACATGGTTCCTCCTGCCGCCAGACCGCACAAAGGCTCCGACAAGAGAAACATGGGGCAATGTCACAAATCAATCAACTGAAAATGAAGATTTATATGGGCGGGACTTCTGGCGGCAATTGGCAAGTTTCGGTAAACCCTTGTTCCATGAGAGTTATTTCATTGCTCGCGCGCGCGCCATTAATTGCAGTCATTTCGGCTGCGTCCATGCTCGGATTGCTGCGTCAGGCGCATGCGGAAATGAGCGACTGGGCGGAGAACGAGGGTGGCCGCATGCGTCTCGTGGCGCTGCCGCCGGACGCTGATGGCCATATAAGGGCAGGCCTGCAGATCGAGCCGAAGCCTGGCTGGATCACCTATTGGCGTGAACCGGGCAATAACGGCATCCCGCCGCAGATCACCATCGCACCGCAAAGCGGTGTAACGCTGGACGCCATTTCCTATCCCGTTCCGAAACATATCTCCAGCGGCAAGGTCGAGGATATCGGCTATGAGACACCGGTGACCCTGCCATTATCGCTGACGGCTTCGAAAGTGGGACCGGTCGTTCTCGAAGCCACCGCTTTCATCGGCATCTGCAAGGATATCTGCATTCCGTTCCAGGCGCAGCTTTCATTGAAATTTGGTACTGTCGCCCAGTCGCGCCCGCAGGAGGAAATGATCCTTCAGAGCGCCGCTGGCCGCCTTCCCGAAGCGCCGTCTGCCGATTTCGAGGTCGTGGCACACGGGATGTCACCCGACCTGAAGCAACTCTCGCTGAAGGTTACTCTGCCGGAAGCAGGGAATGGAACGCCCGAAATCATCGTCACCGGCCCGAGCGGTTACGCCTTCACCAAGCAGATGAATGTGGGGCGCAGCGGCAAGGCCTATTCCGCCGATATTGCCATCGGAAAGCTACCGAAAAACTACGATATCAAGGGCAAGCAGTGGGGGGTACTGATCGTTGACGGCGTCCGCGCCATGGAAACCACGCTTGCCTTTGATTGACCGCATCTTATAGTCCCTCTCAATCCCTATGCGGTCTTGCCGCAACCAGCCAGAACCGAGGAGAAAATCCATGACCATCGCGATCGGCGACAAGCTTCCTGCCGCCACCTTCAAGGAAAAGACCACAGACGGCCCGGTCGAAACCACCACCGAGCAGCTCTTTGCCGGCAAGCGCGTCGTGCTCTTCGCCGTACCCGGCGCTTTCACGCCCACCTGTTCGCTGAACCATCTGCCGGGCTATCTGGAAAACCGCGATGCCATCCTCGCCAAGGGCGTTGACGACATCGCCGTTCTCGCCGTCAACGACTGGCATGTCATGGGCGCTTGGGCGCAGTCTTCGGGCGGCCTCGGCAAGATTCATTTCCTCGCCGACTGGGATGCCGGCTTCACCAAGGCAGTCGGTCTCGATGCCGATCTCTCCGGCGGCGGCCTTGGTGTCCGCTCGAAGCGCTATTCCATGCTGGTCGAAGATGGCGTCGTGAAGTCGCTCAACGTCGAGGAAACGCCCGGCCAGGCAACGGTTTCTGGCGCGGCTGCGATGCTCGAACAGCTCTGAGCCGGAAAAGCTCCCGTTGTTACGCAAGGGCGCCTTCTGGCGCCCTTTTTAATTTTGATCGCTGAAGTAAGCGTCAATGTCGCGCTGGGCATCCGCCGTATTGCATCAAGAGCGGCCTCGCCTCATTCTTGCCATAATTGTTATAACATAACGGTAATGTTATTACATATGAGGATTGAGAATGCCGCCCGATCAGGAACGTTTCGCCGTCAGTCTCCTCGGGCAATCGGCACTTCTGCGCGCCTGCGGTGCGGTCGCCATCGTCGCACTTCTCTGGCTCGCGATCCATTGGGCGATCCTCCTGCCATGAGCGCGCCAGTCATTCGCCTCGACAATCTGACGGTCTCCTATGATCGTCATCCTGCTGTCCATCATCTCTCCGGCACGTTCCAGCCCGGCAGCCTGACAGCAATCGCCGGGCCGAATGGGGCGGGAAAATCCACGTTGCTGAAGGCGATCATGGGGGAGCTGCGTCCTGCCGAAGGGCGGGTGGAGCATCGGCTGCAACGCACTGATTTCGGCTATCTTCCGCAGGCGGCAGAGATCAACAGGCGTTTCCCGATCTCAGTGCTGGATACAGTGCTGCTCGGAAGCTGGCGCTCGGCCGGTGCCTTTGGCCGCATCGCAAAACAAGAAGCCGCATGTGCCCGCGACGCACTTGCCACCGTCGGTCTGGAAGGGTTCGAAAAGCGCCATATCGGCTCGCTTTCGGCCGGCCAGTTCCAGCGCGTGCTTTTCGCCCGCCTGCTGCTGCAGGATGCGCGTATCATCCTGCTTGACGAACCCTTCACCGCCATCGATGCCCGCACGACGAGGGATCTGCTCGACATCGTCGTCCGTTGGCATGGCGACGGGCGGACGGTGATTGCGGTGCTTCATGATTTCGAGCAGGTGAGGGCACATTTCCCGGAAACCCTGCTGCTCGCCCGCAGGCTGATCGGCTGGGGGCCGACGCAGGAGGTCATGTCATCTGCCAATCTTCTGCAGGCCCGCGCCATGGCCGAACGCTGGGATGAGGATGCCGAAGCCTGTGAGCCTGCGGCATGACGGCCTACGATATCTTCTTCGCTCCTTTCGCCGATTATGGCTTCATGCGCCGCGCGCTCGTCGCCTGCCTATGCCTGGGTCTCGGCTCCGGCCCCATCGGTGTTTTCCTGATGCTTCGCCGCATGAGCCTCATGGGAGACGCAATGAGCCACGCCGTGCTGCCTGGTGCTGCGGTCGGCTATCTCGTCGCCGGCTCGCTGTCGCTGACGGCAATGGGTATTGGTGGTCTCGTAGCAGGTCTCTCCGTTGCGCTGCTGTCAGGTGTCGTCAGCCGTATGACCGTGCTGCAGGAGGATGCGAGTTTCGCAAGCTTCTATCTGGCGTCACTGGCCCTGGGTGTCCTCATCGTCTCTTTGCGCGGTTCGAACATCGATCTGCTGCATGTGCTTTTCGGCACGATCCTTGCCATCGACGCGCCGGCGCTGACGCAGATCGGCGCCATCACGTCGGTTACATTGCTGGCGCTCGCGATCGTCTACCGCCCGCTGGTCGCGGAATGTTTTGATCCGGGCTTCCTGCGCGCCGTCGGCGGGCGCGGGCCGGTCTATCATTTCCTCTTTCTGTTGCTTGTGGTGCTGAACCTTGTCGCGAGCTTCCAGGCGCTTGGCACGCTGATGGCCGTCGGCCTGATGATGCTGCCGGCGGCGATCGCCCAGCTCTGGTCCCGCAATCTGCCGGCCATGATGATGACAGCGGCGGCAAGTGCTGCGGCATCCGGCTATCTCGGCCTTATCGCCTCCTATCATCTCGAACTTGCCTCTGGCCCGACGATCATCATGACGGCGGCGCTGCTCTACGGCCTCTCCATCTTCTTCGCGCCGTCGGGCCTTGCCCGGCGCTTCTTCCCCCGCCCGCATCTGAAGGGCTGATTACAGGAGACATCGATGTTACCTAGCAGACTGCTTCTCTCCGCCGCCTTGCCCGTGCTGATCACGCTTTCAGCCGTGCCGGCTTCGGCAGAAACGCTGAAGGTCGTTGCGTCCTTCACCGTGCTTGCTGATGTCGTCCGACAGGTCGGCGGCAATCATGTCAAGGTCACGAGCCTCGTCGGTCCGAACGGAGATCCCCATGAATTCGAGCCGTCGCCGGCCGATGCCAAGGCGCTGAATGCTGCAAAAGTCACCTTCGTCAGCGGTGAGGGGCTGGAAGGCTGGATGGACCGCCTCATCACCGCCTCCGGCTACAAGGGAAATCCGGTCACAGTGTCCGAAGGCATCAACACCCGCACGATGGAAGAGGATGGTAAAACCGTCACCGATCCGCATGTCTGGAACAGCCCTGTCAATGTGAAGGTCTGGGTCGCCAATATCGAGAAGGCGCTTTCCGCAGCCGATCCGGCTGATGCCGATGCCTTCAAGGCCAATGCCGAGAAATATACGAAGACGCTCGACGAGCTGGACGCCTATGCGCATTCCAAGTTCGACAAGATTGCCAACGATCGCCGCAAGGTGCTGACCAGCCACGATGCCTTCGGTTATTTCGGCCGCGAATATAATGTCAGCTTCCTCGCACCCCTCGGCCTCTCCACCGAAAGCGAAGCATCGGCCGCCGACGTTGCCAAGCTGATCGAGCAGATCAAGCAGGAGCACGTGAAAACCTATTTCTTCGAAAACTCCAACGATCCGCGCCTCGTCAAGCAGGTTGCCACTGCGACAGGCGCCGAGCCGGGCGGTGAGCTCTACGTCGAATCTCTCTCGGACTCGAAAGGCCCGGCCCCGACCTACGAGAGGATGTTCCGCCACAATGTCGACCAGCTCTCCGCCGCCATGGCGAAATCGAGCTGAGCTGAGGGGATCTTAGAGAACGAAATCGAAAACCAGGAGGCCCGCCAGGCCTCCATCCGTCGACGAGACGATGCGCTCGCCGACGGTCACATGCTCGGGATGCACGAGATAGGTATCACGAGCCTCGGGGCTTTCGAAGGTCACGGCAAAGCCGTCGACGAAACCGCCATGCAGCCCCTCGGGCGAGACATTCGGCCCGTATTTAATGTCAAGAATTCCCGGGATCACCTGCTTCAGCGCCACGATGGCGTCGAACAGCGCCTGCTTGTCGTCAGGTGTCATAGCGCTCTTCAGACGCATGAATACGCAGTGCAGGATCATAAGGTACCTCCCGATTATGTTTTCGGGCAGAATAGCGACGAAAACGACAAGGGCAACGATATTTCGCGCCCGCAGCCGCCAGACCTGTCGAAGTCCAACCCAGCCTACATCTGGTCCGCCACCGCCACCGGACGGTTATAGATCTTGCGGACGAGATCATGGGACAAGGCACGTGCAGCCGCCTTCTGCTCTTCCGTCATCGGCCGGCAGGTATCCTTGAGATTGGAGCCGTCTATGACGGTTGCTGCCCCGGAATTGGCGATGACGATATGCCAGCTGCAAGCGGCGACCTTGTCGATGATCACAGCACCTCGGCAACCAGTGGAGAGGCAGAAGGCTACAGTCACCTGCGCGCCATGATCGCCCTTGTGGGCAAGCGCATAGGCGGCGGTGAAATCCTCCTTCAATTTTTCGCAGCGCGCCGGCGCTGCTGCCGCCAGGCAGCTCAGCGAGGGCGGGTGAATTTCGGCGGCGTATACCGGAGAGACGCAAAAGGCGCCCATCGAGAGGGCGAGCAGAAGCTTGAGCATCGGATTTTCCTTGTTGCGCTGAGGCAGAGGCGCATATCGGCGGCCAATGGTCAATGGCCGCCGCAGGCAAGGAAAGCCGTATCGATCCAAGAGGTGCCAATTCCTCGGCAAATCCGATGAAACAGGCTCTGGGATCAGGCCCGCTTCGTCAGCGGAAACCGTTCCCTCAGCAGCCGCAGCACCGATTCCGACGGCATCGGCGGGCCGAAGAGATAGCTCTGGCCGTAGCTGCAGCCCATCTTGGCAAGTTCGATCGCATCCTCATTGGACTCGATGCCTTCGGCCACCACCTTCATGTCCAGCTCGCGCGCCATGGCAATCACCGATTTCAAGATGGTCGCCTTCTTGTCGCTGTTGTCGCGCACCAGCGCCTTGTCGAGCTTGATCGTGTCGAAGGGGAAGCGGGTCAGGTAGGCGAGTGAGGAATAGCCGGTGCCGAAATCGTCGAGCGCCAGACCGAGGCCGGCCTCTTTCAGCTTTTGCAGTACGAGGCGAGCCTGTTCCGGGTTCTCCATCACCATGGATTCCGTCAGTTCCAGCTTCAGCCGCGAAGGATCGCAATGGGTCTTCGCCAGTACCGAACGGACATCGTCGTAAAGATCGTTGTTGAGAAGCTGCACGCTCGACAGATTGATGGAGACGAAGATCGGCAGCTCGCCGGTCTGGTTCTGCCACCCCATCAGGTCGTTGGTCGCCTGCTCCAGCGCGAAGATGCCGAGCGCGCCGATAATGTCGGAAGATTCGGCGATCGGGATGAATTCGGACGGCGGGATATTGCCGCGCTTGGGATGTTCCCAGCGCATCAGCGCCTCGAAGCCGGCGATCTCGACATCCTCCAGCCGTGCGATCGGCTGGTAAACCATCGAAAGCTCCTTGCGCTCGATGGCGCGGCGCAGATCCGATTCAAGCTGCAGGCGATCGGTGCCGAAATCGCGGAAAGCCGGCTGGAACGGTTCCACCCGATTGCCGCCAGCGCGTTTGGCCCGGTACATGGCAAGCTCGGCGTCGCTGAGCAGACCCGACGCGCTCTCCTGCTGGTCCACCCAGGAGGTGAGACCGATGGAGGCCGTCAGGATGATCTCGCGATTGGAGAAGTTGATCGGCACCATGATCGCCTTGCTCATCGCATCGGCGAAATCGGCAACCTTGGCCGGATCATGCTCGGAAACGAGGATGAGGCCGAACTGGTCGCCGGAAAGGCGCGCCAGTGTATCCTGCGGTTTCAGAAGGCGGCGCAGGCGGCGGGTAAGCGCGATCAGGATATTGTCACCGGCGGCGACACCGAGAGAATCATTGACCAGCTTGTAGCGGTCGATATCGATCACCATGACGGTCGGGCGCAGCGTCTCGCCGCCCGGTGCCAGCGTCAGCACCGACTGCAGGCGGTCGATGAACACCTGCCGGTTCGGCAGGCCCGTCAGGTTGTCGTGAAGCGCATCGTGCAGCAGCCGTTCGACGGAATTCTTCTGCTCTGTCACGTCGACGATCGTGCCCACGCAGCGGATGATCTCGCCATTCGAGCCGAGTACCGGCCGGGCGCGGATCAAGAGCCAGTGGAAGTGACCGTCTTCGGCGCGGATGCGGAACTCATGGTTCAGCCGCCCGCGCCGATGTTCCAGCAGCACGTCCAGCGTCGCCCGGAAACGGTCGCGATCGTCAGGATGCAGCCGCGGCAGCCAGTTGCGCGCCGCGCCATGCATCGTGCCCGGTGAAAGTCCGAGTTTGACGGAAACATCGGGAATGGTGACGACGCGATCGCGCGCCACATCCCAATCCCAGACCATATCGCCCGAGCCCGTCAGCGCCAGCGACTGGCGCTCGAGATCGGAGAATAGCCCCTGCTGGAAAGCGCCGCCCGCAAAGGCGTGCTGCATGACGGTGAAGCCGATCAGCAGTACGATGAGGACGAGGCCACCGCCAAGGGCCGGCTGGATGATGTCATTATCGAGCCGGCCGGTGATCGTCATCCATGCGCCAAACAGCCAGACGAGCGTCAGCGCCCATGCCGGCACGAGCAGGATGGCGCGGTCATAGCGATTGAAGCCGAGATAGATGATCAGCAGCAGACCGGTCGCCGCCGTCAGTGCGAAGGACAGCCGTGCAATGCCCGCCGCAATTGACGGATCGTAGATCGCAACGCCGAACAGAAGGGCAAGACCGAGAACCCAGGCAAGCGTCGCATAGCCGAGATGCACATGCCATCGGTTGAGATTGAGATAGGTGAACAGGAAGATCACGAAACTGGAGGCAAGCGCCACCTCCGCACAGGCGCGCCATATTCGTTGATCCGCCGAGGCGACGCTGATCAGCTTTCCGAGAAAGCCAAAGTCGACGCAGATATAGCCGAGCACCGCCCAGGCGAGTGCCGCCGTCGCCGGCAGCATCGAGGTTCCCTTGACGACAAAGAGGATCGTCAGGAAGACCGCGAGCAGGCCGGCAATGCCGAGCACTATGCCGCGATAGAGCGTGAAGGCGTTGATCGTGTCCTTGTAGGCATCCGGCTCCCATAGATAGATTTGCGGCAGGTCGGGTGTGGCAAGCTCGGCAACGAAAGTGATGACGGCGCCAGGGTTCAGCGTGATGCGAAAGACATCGGCCTCGTCGCTCGGCTGGCGGTCGAGCGCAAAACCTTCGCTCGGCGTGATAGCAATAATGCGCTGCGAGCCGAGATCGGGCCAGAACAGCTTGGAATTGACGAGACGGAAGTGCGGCGCGACGATAACGCGCTCGAGCTGTTCTTCCGAAACATTGGCGAGCGCAAAGACCGCCCAGTCACCCTGATGGTTTTCCGAGCTTGCGCGCACTTCGATACGTCGGCGGATACCATCGGCACCGGCGGCGGTGGAAACCTGGAAGGCCTCGCCCTGGTTGGCGTAGATTTCAGTCGTGGCAGTCAGGTCCAGCGCAGTATCGTCGCGGGAAATCTTAACCGGTTCGGCCGCCTGCACGGTTCCCGCCGCAAGGGCGAATACCGACAGGAGAAGGGCTGCGATCACCGCGATCACTCGTCCGGACGGTGACGTCAGCAGCATGCGGTCTTTGTTCATCGGCTGTTGGGTTTCCTGCCTGTATCCGCGTCGGTGGCTAGGCGTGAAAACATCACGTGATCATGCCACTGACCGTTGATCTTCAAATATCCGCGCAGGTAGCCTTCCCGCTGGAACCCGGCTTTCTCAAGCAGGCGAATGCTCCGTGCGTTGTCTGGAATACAGGCTGCTTCGATACGGTGCAACTCAAGCCCTGTGAAGATATAGGGAATAACCAATTGAAGTGCGGCGAACATATGTCCCTGGCCGGCATAACGCTCGCCCATCCAGTAGCCGATCATGCAGCTTTGGGCGGCTCCCCGGCGGATATAGCCGATGGTGATGCCGCCGACGAGCGTCATATCCTTTCTCAGAAAAATGAAGAGCGGGATCGCCTGTCCCGAGGCATATTCCTGCTTGCCGCGGATGACGCGGGCGCGAAACGAGCCTTCGGTCAGCTCGTCGCGCCGCCATGTCGGCTCCCAGGGTTCCAGAAAACGGCGGCTGTCGGCGCGGAGCCGGTGCCACTGGTTGAAATCCTGGTAGCGCGGCAGGCGCAGGACATATTTATCGTTTTCGAGTTCGACCGCTTCGGGCTGTCGCGAAAGGAACCGAAAAACCGATTTTGGCATCGATAACCCCCGGCGCAACGTATGTGTCGGTCAGCGGCTTGCCTGCTTCGTCTTCGGTGCCGGAACCGAAAGCGAGGCGGTGATGTCTTCCATCGGGGCAAGCTGCTCGAGCGGACCAATCGCCGAAAGCGTCGGGACGGTATCGTAGAAAAGGCGACCGGCAAGATCGGTGAGGCGCTCGATGGTGATGCCCTCCAACCGCTCCATCATCTCTGGATTGGAGATCGGACGGCCATAGAGCATCATCTGCCGGGCGATCTGGCCGGCGCGGGCAGCGGGGCTTTCCTGGCCCATGAGAAGCTGGGCGCGGATCTGCGCCCGTGCGCGCTCGATTTCCTTCTGGTCGATATTGTCCGCCGACTTGTGCAACTCGTCGATGATGACCGGCACCAGCTCCGGCAGATTCTCGCCACCGGTTGCGGCATGGATGCCGAAGATGCCGGTGTCGGAAAAGCCCCAGTGGAAAGCGTAGACGGAGTAACAGAGGCCGCGAAACTCGCGTACTTCCTGGAAGAGGCGGGAGGACATGCCGCCGCCGAGGATATTGGCGAGGATCTGTGAGCAGTAGAAATCGCGGGCATGATAGGCCTTGCCCTCGAAGCCCAGCAGTATCTGCGCGTCCATGAGGTCGCGCGGCTCGCGCACATTGCCGCCGATATAGCGTGCAGCCTCCATGACTGGCGGCGCGTTGGGCGTGGTCGGCAGGCTGGCGAAGCGGTCCTCGACCATGCGCACGAATTCGTCATGCTCGACGGCGCCGGTTGCGACCACGAACATCCGGTCGGTCGTGTAGTTGCGGCCGAGATAGGTGCGGATCTGCTGCGGCGTGAAGGAAACGACGGTCTCCGGCGTGCCGAGGATCGGCCGGCCGAGCGTCTGGCCACGATAGGCGACCTCGGAGAAGCGGTCGAAGACGACGTCGTCGGGCGTGTCGTTGGCCGCGTTGATCTCTTGCAGGATGACCTGCTTCTCGCGCTCCAGCTCTTCTTCCTCGAAGGCGGATTCTGTCAGAATATCGGCGAGGATATCGACGGCGAGCGGCACGTGATCCTTCAGAACGCGGGCATAATACGAGGTCGTCTCGGTGGACGTCGCGGCGTTCACTTCGCCGCCGACATCCTCGATTTCCTCGGCGATCTCACGGGCGGTACGTCGTGCCGTTCCCTTGAAGGCCATGTGTTCGAGCAGGTGGGCAATGCCGTGTTCGTCTTCCGTCTCGTTGCGCGAACCTGATTTGATCCAGACTCCGAGCGCAGCGCTTTCAAGGTGCGGCATGGTCTGTGTGACTACTGTCAGCCCGGATTTGAGCCGGGTGCACTCAACTGTCATGTGCTATCTTTCTGCGCCTGCCGTCATCTAGCTGCGGGCATGCTTGCCGATAAAGGTTTCAACCGCTTTGAGCTCGGGCTCGATGATCTGGAAGCGCTCCTCCCTGTGCATCACATCAGCAAGCCACGTCGGAAGCGCCGGGTCAATACCGGAGGCGGATTTTACGGCAGCCGGGAATTTCGCCGGATGGGCGGTGGCAAGCGTCACCATCGGCGTATTCGGCTTTTCTCGCTTGGCGGCCACGAAGACGCCGATCGCCGAATGCGGATCGAGCAGATAGCCGGTTTCCGCATAGGTCTTGCGGATCGTTTCCGCCACCTGGCGCTCGCTTGCGCGGCCGGCACGGAAATCCTTTCTGATGAATTTCAGCGCTTCGGGCGAGATCTCGAAGCCGTTGGATTGCTTGAGGCTTTCCATGGCGGCGCGAACCTTGGAGGCGTCGCGGTCATAGGCCTCGAACAGCAGTCGCTCGAAGTTGGAGGATATCTGGATATCCATGGAAGGCGAACTCGTGGCCTTCACCGCTTTCATGTCATAACGGCCGGTCTTCAGCGTCCGCGCCAGGATATCGTTCTCATTGGTGGCGATGACGAGCTTGTCGATCGGCAGGCCCATGCGCTTGGCACAATAGCCGGCGAAGATATCGCCGAAATTCCCAGTCGGTACCGTGAACGAGATCTTCCGGTCCGGTCCGCCGAGTGCGATCGCTGTCGTGAAATAATAGACGATCTGGGCCATGATGCGCGCCCAGTTGATCGAGTTGACGCCCGAGAGCTTCACCTTGTCGCGGAAGGCCGCGTCGTTGAACATGGCTTTGACGAGGTTCTGGCAATCGTCGAAATTGCCTTCGACGGCAAGCGCATGCACATTGCCTGATGTCGACGTCGTCATCTGCCGCTGCTGTACCGGCGAGACCTTGCCATGCGGGAAGAGGATGAAGATGTCGGTGCGCTCACGGCCGGCAAAGGCGTCGATCGCAGCGCCACCCGTATCGCCCGAGGTGGCGCCGACGATGGTCGCCCGCTCGCCGCGCTTTTCCAGCGCGTAATCCATCAGGCGGGCAAGAAGCTGCATCGCCACATCCTTGAAGGCGAGCGTCGTGCCGTGGAAGAGTTCCATCACGAAACTGTTCGGGCCGGTCTGTACCAGCGGCGCGATCGCTGGATGGCGGAAAGTGCCATAGGCTTCGTCGATCATCGCCCGGAAGGTTTCATCGGGGATTTCGCCATTGGTGAAGGGCGAAAGGATGGTGAAGGCGATCTCCTGATAGGTCTTGCCGCGCAGCGCCCGGATTTCCTTCTTGGAAAAACTCGGCCATTTGCGAGGAACGTAGAGCCCGCCATCGCGCGCCAGCCCTGCCAGAAGGGCGTCGCAAAAGCCGAGGGAAGGGGCCTCGCCGCGGGTCGAGATATAGTCCACGTTCGTCATCCTTGATCTATGGCTGGAGAAATTCGGCGCGCAAACGGGACGCTGCCGTTCCGCCGAAAAGAGGGGGCTTAACGGCCTGTCGGGGCAGTGTCGCAGGTATCCTATTGAACTTGCCCGCATCCGGCGCCGAAAAGTGCATCAAAACGGTGCTTACCCAATCGATTTTTCTTTGCGCCGCTGATATAGACCATCGCCAACTGTCATGAAAGGCCTTGCGCGAAAGTCGCAAGCACCTAGAAGAAAAGCGTTTGCAAGGGGTGGAATATCGTGCTCGGCAAGGTCTCTCGTCTCATCGTTTCCGCATCCCTTCTTGCCGCTCTTGCCGGCTGCAATTCGCTCGGCCTCGGCGGCGATAGCAAGCCCGAAGCCGCAAGTGCGAGCAGCGGTCCCGCTCCGCTTCAGCCGAACGGCAATGCCCAGATCATGCCGGTCGCGCCGACCAGTCCTTCGTCGAACCAGGCTCCGATCGGCACCGGCGTTACCGCGCAAGGAACGGTCGCGCCCGTTGTGCAGGGTGCATGCCCGCAGATCTTCATGCGTGACCAGGACGCGATCTACCGCACCTATGCGAAAGGTGCGAAGACCGGTGATCCGCAGCAGGTCGTCTTCCAGGCGTCTTTCGGCGACTATAGCCGCCAGTGCATGCTCAACGACACGGCGCTCTCCATGACCGTCGTGGCGCAGCTTCGTCTTGTTGCCGGCCCAGGCGGCACGCCAGGCCCGGTCACGCTGCCGATCCGCATCTCGGTGCTGGATGGACAGGACGTCTTGTCGTCCGAAGTCGTCAATTTCCCGACGCAGATCCCGGCCGGCGCGCCAGCCACGCAGGTCATCTTCCGCCACGAGGGCATCAAGATGCCGGTCGGCTCCGGCGCACTCGTGCGCGTCAATGTCGGCTTCGACAATCAGCCAGCCAAGAACGTCAAAAACTCCAAGAAGAAAAGCAGCTGAGGCGCCTGCTGCTGACAGTCGCTCAGCCCTAATGGCTTCGCGAAGGCGGGCGCGCCTCTGCAAACAAAAACCTGTTACGTGAATAAGGGCTGCCGTTTCTTGGAGGCATCAGGGCAGCGAAGCTGCTGCCCTTAGAGCACGCCTTCCCACTCTGCCAATGCGGCGACAACGCCTGGCAGATCATTCATGCGGGAAATTACCGTCTCCGCGCCCGCATCCGTCAGCTTATCAGCATGCGAGAGATAGGTGTGCGAGCCGCCGGTGAAGCCGATCACCCGCATGCCTGCAGCGCGTGCAGCATGAACACCATGTGTGGAATCTTCGACGACGACGGTCCTGGAGGGCGAAACGCCCATCTGGCTTGCGCCGTGCAGGAAGATATCGGGCTTCGGCTTGGCGCGGTCGGGGCCGAGATCCTTGGCGGAGAAGATATTGGGCGCGAAGAGCTTCTTCAGTCCGACCTTGCCCAGCATCATGTCAAGCCGCTGGCTCGACGAGTTCGAGCAGATGCAACGCTTCATCGACAGGCGGCTGACGGCGAATTCGACGCCGGGAATGGCCTGCACTTCCTGTTCGAGCCTGATGTCCAGAAGCTTCTGCGACTGATCGAGCAGCGATGCCGAAATCGGAATGCTGGCTTCCCGTTCGATTTGGAAGAGGATATCGCGCCAGGTGAGACCGGCGAAGCGCTCGTTCATTTCCTCGACGCTGATCGGATAGCCTGCTTCCGTCAGCAGCTTGGATTCAACATCCGCTGCGATGATTTCGGAATCGACCAGAACGCCGTCGCAGTCGAAGATGATGAGGTCGAAGCCGTCCATATACTCATGCCTTGTTTGGGGATGATGGGGCTTTACACGATGGCCGCCGAAAGCTCAACCGATGACGGGGCATGGCTGGATTGCGCCATGCGGGCGGCTTTGCCGTAACGGCTGTCATATGACCTCGACAAGCCCTGCAGGGCTCGTTACTGAACGACAATGAGTAGGGAACCCGAAGACACCATCGCCGCGCGTATTGCCCGCGTGCTTGCAGAGCGCATCGTGCATGGCGAACTCGCGCCCGGCGCCCGTCTTCGGCAGGACCATATCGCCGAAGAATTCGAGACCAGCCATGTACCCGTGCGCGAGGCCTTTCGCCGGCTCGAAGCGCAGGGGCTGGCAATCAGCGAGCCGCGCCGCGGTGTCCGTGTCGCCTCCTTCGATCTTGCCGAAGTGCGCGAAGTGGCGGAAATGCGCGCCGCCCTCGAAGTGCTCGCCCTGAAGCACGCCACCCGCCACCTGACGCCCGCCATCCTCGATGCCGCGGAAGAGGCGACGCGCGAGGGCGATGCCGCTGCCGATGTGCATGCCTGGGAGGAGGCAAACCGCCGCTTCCACCGCTTGATCCTCACCCCTTGCGCCATGCCGCGCCTGCTGGCTTCGATCGACGATCTGCACGCTGCAAGCGCCCGCTTCCTGTTTTCGGCCTGGCGTTCGGGCTGGGAGAAGCGCACGGATCACGACCATCGCGCCATTCTTGCCGCACTTCGCCAGGGCAAGGCGGAAGAGGCTGCCGCCATCCTGCAGAAGCATGTGCAGTGGATCGGACGCGCTCCGCAGCCCGCCCAGAAGGGCGGCGAGCGGGAAGCCTTTGCCATTGTCGGCTAAATTCCAAAATTATAGATAATTTCAGAATGCGTGAAATGTCCTGATTTTCGGGCGTTCTGGCGTGTATCTGCGTTCGTTTGTGGCCCAACTTCATTTGAATCCGCGCGCCTGCTCTTGCGTTACGCAAGAATCTCCGCCATAAAATAGATGGGAATCAAAATTTATCTATAATTTTGAAAAGGAGAATTTCATGTCCCTCTCTGACCAGTCCCGTCATATCGCTTTCGATCCGCTGCGCCTTTCCGCACGGTCGATTGCGGTCAAATATCTCTTCGTTTTCGCCGGTACGCTGGTGCTTGCCCTTGCCTCGCAGATCTCGGTGCCGATGGTGCCGGTGCCGATCACCATGCAGACATTCGCCGTCACCATGATCGGCGCGCTCTATGGCTGGCGCCTCGGCACGCTCACCGTTCTTGCCTGGCTCGGCGAGGCCATGCTCGGCGCACCGGTACTCGCAAACGGCTCAGGCGGTCTTGCGCCCTTTGCCGGGCCGACGGCTGGTTATCTCGTCGCCTTTCCGCTGATGGCGCTGATGGTCGGCTGGCTCGCCGAGCGCGGCTGGACCGGCGATAATATTATCAGAAGCTTCACCGCTCACCTTGCCGCAAACATCTTCTGCCTCGCCCTCGGTGGCGTCTATCTCGCCTCGCTGATTGGAGCGGAAAAAGGCTGGCTGCTCGGCGTCGCGCCCTTCATCCTCGGCGGCGTGCTGAAGTCCGCACTCGCTGCGGCCGTGCTCAAGGGCATCCGCATCTATGGCGGCCGGGCAGAACTGCATTGACCGTCAGGCTGCGCGCCCACCATCTGCTCTGCATGCTGACATTCGTCGGTGAAGGCTATACGCCGGCCTTCACCGCCAACTACCGCCGCATCGCTGAGCGTCTCTCGGCCGGAGAGGAGATAGAAATCGTCTCCGGCCCCGACGATATCTGCGCTCCCCTGCTGTCCGAGGCTTCAGCGCATTGCCTTCTGCCGAGTCCGAAGGCCAGGGACGAAGCTGCCGCCGAAGCAGTTGGCAGGCTCCTGGGCGTGCGGGTAGAGCAGGGCGCCCGTCTCATTCCTGACAAAGCCCTGCTAAAAAGACTACGCCGGGCCTTCGCTGCCGACCTCATCCGCAATGCCTGCACGGATTGCGAATGGAGTGAACTCTGTAGCACGGTTGCCCATAATCATTTCAGGAATACGCTGGTGGCACCTTGCTAGGCCTCCAGCGGAAAGAGTTTCAGGAATTGCCGCTCGCCTTCGGGTGAAAAGATCACCGAGCGGCTTTCCGGTATTCGCCGCGCCCAACCCTTTTCCATGAAATTTGCAAGCAGCGCCTTGCCAAGGCTTCCGGCGAGATGGGCGCGACGTTCACTCCAGTCGAGACAGGAGCGGCAGAGCGGCCGGCGCGAGGATTTGAGGCTGCCGACATCGATGCCGATGCATTGCAGATCGCTCTCGCCCTTGGCCGTCACTGCGAGCCCGTCGCCGATGGCATCGATCGATCCCGATGCCACCAGACTGTCCAGCATGCGCACGCCAAAATCGCCGGCGAGATGGTCATAGCAGATGCGCGCCTTGCGCAGCGCCGGATCCTTAGGGCCGGGCTGGTGGCGCAGATGTCCTCGGCTCGCTGCAAGGCCCATCATGCTTTCGATCAGCCGGGCCACGGCCTCGTCGGCGAGCGTGAAATAGCGGTGCCGTCCCTGCTTGCGCTGAGCCAGCAACCCGCCGGTTTCGAGCTTTGAGAGATGAGTGCTGGCCGTCTGCAGCGTGATGCCGCCGGCTGCCGCAAGTTCGGTTGCCGTCAGCGCACGACCGCCGGTCAGCGCCGCCAGCATGTTGGCGCGCGCCGGATCGCCGATGAGTGCGCCGATCTGCGCAATGTCGGGTCCTTCTTTCATACTTCGATCGTAACCGAAGCATTCTCGTACGGCAATGTGCGAAAACTCCTCTCACACGAAAGGAGAAAACCGATGATCACCTGCTTCATCCGCTACGAGATCGACCCCTTCCGCAAGGATGCCTTCGCCGAATATGCCCGCAACTGGGGACAGGCGATCCCGAGAAACGGCGCCGACCTTATCGGCTATTACGGCCCGCATGAGGGCTCGGCAACGGTCGCCTACGGTGTCTACAACATCGAAAGCCTCGCAGCCTACGAGGCCTATCGCGCGCGGCTTGCTGCCGATCCGCTCGGCCGGGAAAACTACGAATTCGCGCGTCGCGAACGCTTCATCCTGAAGGAAGACCGCATCTTCTTGAAGAATGTTTCGGCGCCTCATGCGAAGCTGGTGCTGCCATGATCGCCGTCATCTTCGAAGTTATCCCCTATGTCGGCGAGCGCCATCGATATCTGGACCTTGCCGGTGAGCTCAGGTCCGAGCTCGAAAAGATCGATGGTTTCATTTCCATCGAGCGTTTCGAGAGCCTGACGATGCGGGGCAAAATCCTCTCGCTTTCCTTCTTCCGGGACGAGGAGGCGATGCGCGAGTGGCGCAATCTCGAAGTCCATCGGGCTGCGCAAAAGGCCGGCCGCAACTGCATTTTCGCCGATTATCGGCTGCGCATCGGCCACGTCGTCAGGGACTATGGAATGGTCGAGCGCGCCGAGGCGCCTGAGGACAGCAGGCAGGTCCACATGCCCTCGGCGGCGGAGTGAAATCGGGGCGGGCGCAGCCCGGTGTCCGCTTTTTTCTTGTAGGTAAACCGGAATATTTTCCCGAAACGGGTCGGTGCTTCAGGCTTTGGTAACCAACTTGCGTAACCATAACGGACAGTTAAGCGTAAAGCGTATGAGTGAGTATCCACATGGCGTCTGTATTTCCGCTTGCCGACCTCAAGACCTCCGTAAAGCCGGGTTCTTGGGTCGACACGATCATCAAGGGTGATTGCGTTGCAGCCCTTGAGGCTCTTCCGAGCCAGTCCGTTGACGTCATCTTCGCGGATCCGCCCTACAATCTCCAGCTCGGCGGCACGCTGCACCGGCCGGACCAGTCGTTGGTCGACGCCGTCGATGACGAGTGGGACCAGTTTGCCTCCTTCGAAGCCTATGACGCCTTCACCCGTGCCTGGCTGCTTGCCTGCCGCCGCGTCCTGAAACCATCAGGCACGATCTGGGTCATCGGCTCCTATCACAACATCTTCCGCGTCGGCGCCACGCTGCAGGATCTGAACTTCTGGATCCTGAACGACATCGTCTGGCGCAAGACCAATCCGATGCCGAATTTCAAGGGCCGCCGTTTCCAGAACGCCCATGAGACAATGATCTGGGCAAGCCCGAACGCCAAGGCCAAGGGCTATACCTTCAACTATGATGCCATGAAGGCCGCCAATGACGACGTGCAGATGCGCTCCGATTGGCTCTTCCCGATTTGCAGCGGCAACGAACGCCTGAAGGGCGAGGACGGCAAGAAAGCCCATCCGACGCAGAAGCCGGAAGCGCTGCTCGCCCGCGTCATCATGGCCTCGTCCAAGCCTGGCGATATCATCCTCGATCCTTTCTTCGGTTCTGGAACGACTGGCGCCGTCGCCAAGCGTCTTGGCCGCCACTTCGTCGGCATCGAGCGCGAGCAGGACTATATCGATGCGGCCTCTGCCCGCATTGCCGCCGTCGAGCCGCTCGGCAAGGCGGAACTGACTGTGATGACCGGCAAGAAGGCCGAAGTGCGCGTGGCCTTCAACGTGTTGGTCGAAAGCGGCCTCATCAGGCCTGGCCAGGTGCTGACGGATGCCAAGCGGCGCTACAGCGCCGTGGTGCGCGCCGACGGCACGGTCGCCTCGGGCGGCGAGGCCGGCTCCATTCATCGCCTTGGCGCAAAAGTGCAGGGCCTTGATGCATGCAACGGATGGACCTTCTGGCACTTCGACGACGGGCAATCCCTGCGCCCGATCGACGAATTGCGGTCCGTCATCCGCAGTGACCTTGCAAAGGTGGGTTGAGCAACATCCTTGCAAGGACAGGACCAGGCCTCTTCCGGTTTGTACCTCCAGTTACGGAAGACGCATAAAGAAAGCCCGGGACCGAAAGGCCCCGGGCTTCTTACTATTAAAGCTAAGATCTGCGTCAGAATTCCTGGTAGTCGATTACATCGACGCGCGTAACCTTGCCGTCCTCGTTGAAAGTGATCGTTTCCTCGCCTTCGCGGATCAGCGGCTTGCCGGTCTTGCTATGGGTCGCGCGAACAGACCACACGGCACGGCCGGAGAGCGGCGTCAGCGTCTCGACCACAGAATTCTCCGCCGTCTGGTCCGGGTAGTCGTCGAAGTAGCGGCGGAATGCGGCCATGATCTCGGCGCGGCCGGCAAGGCTGCCGACGCCGTTGGAGACATAAGTCGCATCCTCGGCGAACCAGTTCTCGATTTCAGGAAAATCGAGATCGTTGATCGCGGTGTGGAAACTGTCGATGGCTGCTGCAGGGTCGAAGCTCATGGCTCAGGCCTTCAGTCCATAGGTGGCGAGATCGGCGCGCAGCTTGTCGGCGCCGGTAAAGAGCACGGCATTCCAGCCGGCAGCCTTCGCACCCTCGATATTGACAGGCGCGTCGTCGATGAAGATCGTCGCGGCCGGATCGAGGCCGAAGCTCCTGGTATGCGTTTCGTAGATCGCGATATCCGGCTTGATGAGGCCGACATCGCCGGAAACGGTCACGCCGCGCGGCTTCTTGAGGAAGGCGAAGCGCTCCTGCGCCTCGCGGAACGTGTCGGAGGCGAAGTTCGTCAGCATCGTCACATCCCGGCCCTCGTTGATGAAGCCTTCCATGATCGCGACGCTGTCCTCATAGGCATGCGGCACCATTTCGTGCCAGTTCTTGCGGAAGGCGCGGATATGCTCTTCGCGGGCCGGGTGCTGCTCGATCAGCAATGCCTCGGCATCGGCCCAGGTGCGACCGCGGTCCTGTTCGATGTTCCAGTCGTGCGTGCAGACGTTGGCGAAAAACCATTTGCGCTCGGCCTCATCGGGAATGAGGCGGCTGAAGGGAATATGCGGATCGTAATGAATAAGAACTTTGCCAATATCGAAAACGATATGCTTGATGTCGTTTGCCATAATCATCCCTTGGCTGTTTTGAACGCGAGAGGAATAGCCGCTGCGATCGCCTTTTTCATGATAGTCGGCAGCGCCTGAGCTTCAAGATTTATAACCGGCTCCCACCAGCCGTCATCGATTTGAAGGCGATTGGCAATCGCGACGCGGAAGATCGAAAGCCTGAGCTCGAAATGGGTGAAGACGTGGGTGACGCTGCCGGCGCTCTCCCAGTCAGCCTTGAAGGGTGCCGCTTCGGCTGACGTCTCGCCGTCCTGCCGTGCGGTCCATGCTGTCGTCGGAATTTCCGTCATGCCGCCAAGCAACCCGCTTTCGATCCGCCGCCGAAGCAGGATATCGCCATCGGAGGTGACCGCCACGAAGGCGGCGCCGCGCCGGAYCGGCTTTTCCTTCTTGGCGGCCTTGACTGGAAACTGCTCGGGATCATGCAGCCTGAGCGCCTCGCACGATACATTGAAAGGACAGAGCGAACAGGCCGGTCGCTTCGGCGTGCAGATGGTGGCGCCGAGATCCATCATCGCCTGGGCGAAATCGCCGGGCCGATCGGCCGGCGTCAGCAGCGCCACCTTCTGGCGCATCAGCGGCTTGCCGGCTGGAAGCGGCGTGGCGATGGCATAGAGCCGCGAGATCACCCGCTCCACATTGCCGTCCATCACGGCCGCCTGCCGGTTGAAGGCAATCGCTGCCACCGCAGCCGCGGTATAGTCGCCGATGCCGGGCAGGGCTTTCAAGCCCTCTTCGGTGTCGGGAAAGATGCCGCCATGCTGGCTCGCAACGGCTTCGGCACATTTCTTCAGATTGCGCGCTCGAGCATAATAACCGAGCCCCGCCCAGGCGGCCATCACCGCTTCAACAGGCGCATCGGCGAGATCCGCCACCGACGGCCATTTCGCCAGGAAATTGGCGAAGTAGGGTTTTACCGCCTGCACCGTCGTCTGCTGCAGCATCACCTCGGACAGCCACACGTGATAGGGATCGGCCTTGACGCCACGCCCGGCCATTGGCGGCGAAACCCGCCAGGGCAGGTCGCGATGATGACGGTCGTACCATTCTAGGAGAGGGAGGGCGGTCGGCGCGTCCGGTGTGCGTATCGTCATTATTTGCCGCGATCGGGGGAAGTGCTCTATACTTGGCGAAGCAATGCGGCGTGATCAAGCCGATGGCCTCGAATGGCTATCGCTTACCAAGGTTTCGATGAGTTATCCACGCAAAGATGGGAAGCAGATTTCCGAGCTGACGAACGGCATCATCGATCCCGTTCTGGCTCGCCGTGCCGGCATCAATAGCGCGCTTCTCGGCTCGTGGGACGAAATCGCCGGCGAGGACTTTGCCGATTGCACCCGGCCGGAAAAGATCGCCTGGGCCCGCGGTGGCGATGACGGCAGCTTCCGCCCCGGCGTGCTGACCGTTGCCTGCGAAGGCGCGCGCGCGCTTTTTCTGACCCACGCGCAAGGCGAACTCATCCAGCGCATCAACAGCTTCTTCGGCTTCGCCGCCGTCCACCAGCTCCGCATCGTCCAGAAACCGGTCTACCAGCCGGTCAAACGCTCTCGCACGCCCCCGCCCCTGAAGGGCGAAGCCGCTCGCAAGCTGGAAGGCATGATGCAGGGTATAGAGGACGACAAATTGCGCCAGGCGATCGCTCGTCTGGGTACGGCAGTATTGGGTAAAAAGCCGAAATAACCTTCGCCATTCTGTTGGCAGCATCCGCGCCGTGTATTACACTGTAATAGATCGAAGCGAGGTCAAGCCATGCGCACCAGCAAGCCCATCACGGTCACACTCGGCAGCCAGCAGAAAAGTCTCGACACGCGGCTGGAATCGGGGGCTTACAGCTCCGCCAGCGAGGTTCTGCGCGCCGCTCTGCGGGCTCTTGATCGCGAAGATGACGCGATTAACGAGATCATGAGGCAGAAGATTCGCGAAGCGCTCGATGATCCGCGTCCGGATATCGACGCAGAAACGGTTTTCGATCGTATAGAACAACTCCATGCCGAACGCGGTGGTGTGGGCGGCAGTGGCGATTAGGGTCTTCTTTCGGCCAAAGGCAGAGGATGATCTTCTTGCCATATACGAATTCATCGCCCGCGACAGCCCGGTCCGGGCTATCGAATTTGTCCGCAGGCTGAGAAGCTTCTGCGTCTCACTGGAAACAATGCCTGAGCGTGGCGCGCTACGCGATGATTTCGCGCCCGGCGTCAGAATTCTGGTCTTTGAACAGCGCGTTACGATCGCCTACCGTTTGCGGAACGGTGAGATACAGATAATCCGTCTCTTTTATGCGGGGCGAAACACTCCTTCTGCATTCCGGGAATGATTGATTTGTTCATTGATCTGCGGTTTCGTCTCGCGCAGGTCACAATTCTTTGAAGAAAGTTGGCGAAGCGTGCCTTGTTCGCGGCTTCTGGCCGTTATATCGCACAATTAGCTGCCACACTTGTTTATGGGGAACCCATGCGCATCTCTGAAATGCAACTGACGAAACGCCAGCTTCTGGGCGGTGTCGCCGCCGCAACCGCATCCATGGCGGTATACGGCACGGCGCAGGCGCAGGCAGCCGTCGAAATCCCGAAGCCGGATGGCGATGTTGACATGGCCAAGGTCATGACCCCTGGCGCGCTGCCGGAAATGGCGCTCGGCAAGACCGATGCCCCGGTCAGGATCGTCGAATATATGTCGATGACCTGCCCGCACTGCGCCCACTTCCACAACACCACCTTCGATACGATCAAGCAGAAATACGTCGACACCGGCAAGGTCGAGTTCGTCCTGCGCGAATTCCCCTTCGATCCGCGGGCTGCCGCCGCCTTCATGCTCGCCCGCTGCAACCCGCAGAAGCCTGAAGAGCTCGCAACGCCCGAGCAGTATTTCCCGATGGTCGCCATGCTCTTCAAGCAGCAGCAGGTCTGGGCTGCCGCCGATGACGGCCGCGCAGCGCTGCTGCAAATGTCGAAGCTTGCCGGATTTACTGAGGATAGCTTCACGAAGTGCTTGACGAACCAGAAACTGCTGGATGAAGTGAATGCCACGCGGGAACGCGGTTCCAAGGACTTCGGCGTCAATGCCACGCCGACGTTCCTCATCAATGGCAAGCGCTACTCTGGAGACATGCCGGTTGACACCATGTCGGCCCTCATCGACAGCCTCCTCTGATCCGTACCGTTTTGCAAAGGCGGGCGACGGCGAAAGCCGTGCGCCCGTTTTTTCATATGTGCAGCGTGAGGCTGGGGCATGAAGTTCAACAAGCTCCGCCTTGTCGGCTTCAAATCCTTCGTCGAACCGACCGAATTCTTCATCGAGCGCGGGCTGACGGGCGTGGTCGGGCCGAACGGTTGCGGCAAGTCCAATCTCGTGGAAGCCCTGCGCTGGGTCATGGGCGAGAATTCCTACAAGAATATGCGCGCGTCCGGCATGGACGACGTGATCTTTTCCGGCTCGGGAAACCGCCCGGCGCGGAACACTGCCGAAGTGGCGCTCTATCTCGACAATGGCGAGCGCACGGCGCCGGCCGCCTTCAACGACAGCGATGAAATCCAGGTCACCCGCCGCATCGAGCGCGAGCAGGGATCGATCTATCGCATCAACGGCAAGGAAAGCCGGGCCAAGGATGTGCAACTGCTCTTTGCCGATGCCTCCACCGGCGCCCGCTCTCCTTCCATGGTCGGGCAGGGGCGCATCGGCGAGCTGATCGCTGCAAAACCGCAGGCCCGCCGTCAGTTGCTGGAAGAAGCCGCCGGCATTTCCGGCCTGCACTCCCGCCGCCACGAGGCCGAGCTTCGCCTGCGTGCCGCCGAAAGCAATCTCGAGCGGCTGGATGACGTCACCTCGCAGCTTGAAAGCCAGATCGAGAGCCTGAAACGTCAGGCCCGTCAGGCAAACCGCTTCAAGACGCTCTCTGCCGATATCCGCGCCCGCGAGGCGATGCTCTTGCATATCCGCTGGGTGCAAGCGAAAGAGGCCGAAGCCGAGGCCGACAGCGCGCTCAACCAGGCAACCGTCGCCGTCGCCGAGAAGGCGCAGATCCAGATGGATGCGGCAAAGAACCAGGGCATCGCCGCCCTGAAGCTGCCCGAACTGCGCGAAGGCGAGGCGAGAGCGGCTGCCGCACTCCAGCGCCTGCAGATCGCCCGCAGCCAGCTCGAGGAGGATGCCAACCGCATCCTGCGCCGCCGCGATGAACTCACTCGCCGCCTGGCGCAACTTGCCGAAGACATCAGGCGTGAGGAGCGGCTTGTCGCCGACAATGCCACGATCCTGGCAAGACTCGACGCCGAAGAGGCCGATATTGCTGAAATTCTGGCCGATTCCGGTCGTTATGCCGAAGAGACGCAGCAGGCTTTCGAAGAAGCCGCCGCCAAACTCGCCGACAGTGAGCGTATCTTTACCACCCTGACTGCAGAGCGCGCTGAAGCCGCAGCCGGACGCAATCAGCTGGAACGCACCATTCGCGACCTCGCTGATCGCAAGCTGCGGCTCGAACGCCAGATGGACGATGCCCATCGCGAATTCGCCGGCATCGAGCAGAAGATCGCAACGCTGCCCGACCCGGACGAGAAGCGGGCCATGGTCGAGGCGGGCGAAGTCGCCCTGGCCGAGGCCGAGACGACAATCCAGTCAGTCGAGCAGGCGCTTGCCAGGGCGCGCGAGACGGAAGCGCTTTCCCGTACCCCCGTCGAGCACGCGCGCAGCAAGCTCAACGCGCTGGAAACGGAAGCCCGTACCATCCAGCGCATGCTGGCAGGTGCTGCGGCAGGCGAATTTCCGCCGGTTGCCGAAGAGTTGAAGGTTGATCGCGGTTTCGAGACGGCGCTCGGTGCCGCACTCGGAGACGATCTCGAATCACCGCTCGATCCGAACGCGCCTGCCCACTGGTCGGAAAACGGCGATGGCTCTGACGATCCGGCGCTTCCGGTCGGCGCTGAGCCCCTGCTGAACCACGTCCGCGCACCCGCTGCGCTGATCCGCCGCCTGCGTCAGATCGGTCTGGTGGCTGATGCCGACGCGCCGCGTCTGGTGAAGGAACTCAAGGCTGGCCAGCGCCTGGTCACCAAGGAAGGCGCCGTCTATCGCTGGGATGGCCACGTCGCCGGCGCGGATGCCCCGAGTGCCGCGGCGTTGCGCCTTGCGCAGAAGAACCGCCTTGCCGAGCTGGAAGGCGAGGCGGAGCTTGCCCGCGACGTTCTCGCCGAGGCTGAGGAGCGTCTTGCCGCCGCCGCCGATACCATTCGCGAGCAGGAGCGCAGGCTCACTGAAGCCCGCGACATGAGCCGCTTGTCCGCCCGCCATCTGGCCGAGGCGCGAGAGGCGCTCGCCGCCGCCGAGCGTGCCTCCGGTGATCTTATTCGCCGCCGCGATGTCATTGCCGAAGCCGTCAGCCAGTTGCAGACGCAGCTCGAGGATGTCGCCGTCCAGGAAGAAAATGCCCGCATCGAGCTGGAGGATGCGCCGGACTTGACCGCGCTCGACGAACGGCTGCGCTTTCAGCAGGCCGAGGTCGCGACGGATCGCGGCGCCCTTGCTGAAGCCCGCGCCCGCCACGAGAGCCTGAATCGCGAGAACGACGCCCGCCAGCGCCGCATCTTCGCCATCGGCCAGGAGCGCGAAACATGGCGCCAGCGCGCTGCAAGTGCTGAGGATCACATCGCCACGCTGCGTGAGCGCGAGGAGGAGGCCCGCGAGGAGGCCGCCGAACTCGAAATGGCGCCTGATGAATTTGACGACAAGCGTCGCGCCTTGCTGACGGAGCTGCAGAAGGCCGAGGAAGCCCGCCGCGGCGCTGCCGATCTCCTGGCGCAGGCCGAGCTTCTGCAGCGCGATGTCGACCACAAGGCAGCGATGGCGCTCTCCGAACTTGCCGAAAGCCGCGAGCGCCGCGGCCGCGCTGAGGAGCGCCTCGTATCCGCACGCGAGAAACGGCAGGAGAGCGAACAGCGCATTCGTGAAACGCTGAACGTGCAGCCCCATGAGGCGATGCGCCTTGCCGACCGGCCGGGACTGCAGACGCTGCCGGATCCGCGCGAGGTCGAACGCGAGGTGGAGCGGCTGCGGATCGAGCGCGAACGTTTGGGTGCGGTCAACCTGCGCGCCGACGAGGAGCAGAAGGAGCTCAGCGAGAAGCTGGAAGCGCTTATCAAGGAACGTGACGACGTCATCGATGCCATCCGCAAGCTGCGCGGCGCGATCCAGAGCCTGAACCGCGAAGGCCGTGAGCGCCTGATCGCCGCCTTCGATGTCGTCAATGCCCAATTCCAGCGCCTCTTCACCCACCTCTTCGGCGGTGGTACAGCGGAATTGCAACTGATCGAATCCGATGATCCGCTGGAGGCTGGTCTCGAAATTCTTGCCCGCCCGCCCGGCAAGAAGCCACAGACCATGACGCTGCTCTCGGGCGGCGAGCAGGCGCTGACGGCAATGGCTTTGATCTTCGCCGTCTTCCTCACCAATCCTGCGCCGATCTGCGTGCTGGACGAGGTGGATGCACCGCTCGATGACCACAATGTCGAGCGCTACTGCAATCTGATGGACGAGATGGCGGCCTCCACCGAGACCCGATTCGTCATCATTACCCACAACCCCATCACCATGGCCCGCATGAATCGCCTCTTTGGCGTCACGATGGCGGAGCAGGGTGTTTCTCAACTTGTCTCGGTCGATCTGCAGACCGCAGAGCGTCTCCGTGAGACGGCTTGAGGCCGCATTTTAATTAAAGACCAAAAAAGGTCACCCCGACATCGGGTACGTACCCCATTTGGGTGATGCTCTTTTGCGCGCATTGCATTAGAAGTTGTTTTATCGCAACCGCGCCGTTACGGATAAGTAGCAATCGGTCGTTGTGATCTGTTGAATTTGCAATGCTGTCTTCGGGTTGGGGATCGGCCCCGAAGATCACAAGGCATAAGTGGACCCCCCGTCCGGTTTTCCTGGCCGGACGGAAACAAGGCTTTGCGGGACCGTTGTTGCAGTCCCGCAAAGCTTTTTTTTGTGCGCCTTCGCTGCGCCTCATCAGTTTCAATCGTTTGATCTTGCATCCTGTCAGGGATTTATTGTGCGGCGCAACATTTCGCCGCATTTGTCGATTTTCATTTCAACACCAAGGGATTAAGCTGGTCTCCGAAATGGTGTTGGGGGGAAGATGACCAAGTGGGTCTATACGTTCGGCAACGGGCAGGCTGAAGGCCGGGCGCGAGACAAGGAGATCCTTGGCGGCAAGGGCGCCAATCTTGCCGAAATGTGCAGCCTCGGCCTCCCCGTTCCTCCCGGCCTGACCATCGTCAGCGAAGCCTGCAGCACCTATTACAAGAACGGCCGCAAGATCGATCGGGCACTGAAGGAGCAGGTGCTCGCGGGCATTGCGGCTATCGAGGAGATCACCGGCCGCCGTTTCGGTGCGGGCAACCAGCCTCTTTTGCTCTCCGTTCGCTCCGGTGCCCGTGTTTCCATGCCGGGCATGATGGATACGGTGCTCAACCTCGGCCTGAATGATGAGACGGTGCAGGCGCTCGGCCATGATGCCGGCGATGCGCGCTTCGCCTGGGACAGCTATCGCCGCTTCATCCAGATGTATGCCGATGTCGTCATGGGGCTCGGCAATGACCTCTTCGAGGAAATCCTCGAGGACGAGAAGGGGCGCCTCGGCCACGAGTTCGATACCGAACTCAACGCTTCCGAATGGCAGCATATCGTTTCGCTCTACAAGGCGCTGATCGAGGAAGAGCTGGATGAGGCTTTCCCGCAGGACCCCGCGGTACAACTCTGGGGCGCTGTCGGCGCGGTGTTTTCCAGCTGGATGAGCGCACGCGCCGTTACCTACCGCCAGCTTCACAATATTCCGGAAGCCTGGGGCACGGCGGTCAACATCCAGGCGATGGTCTTCGGCAATCTCGGCAATGCGTCTGCCACGGGGGTCGCCTTCACGCGCAATCCCTCGACTGGGCAGAAGCTGCTTTACGGCGAGTTCCTCGTCAATGCGCAGGGTGAAGACGTCGTCGCCGGAATTCGCACGCCGCAAAGCATCACCGAGGAGGGGCGTATAGCCTCAGGCTCCGAAAAGCCCTCGATGGAAAAGCTGATGCCGGAAGCCTTTGCCGAGTTCGGCCGCATCTGCAACGAGCTCGAAGCCCATTACCGCGATATGCAGGACATCGAATTCACTATCGAGCGCGGCAAGCTCTGGATGTTGCAGACACGCTCCGGCAAGCGCTCGACACGGGCAGCCATGAAGATCGCTGTCGACATGGTGGACGAAGGTGTCATTACCGAGGACGAAGCCGTCCTGCGCATCGAGCCATCGACGCTCGATCAGCTCCTGCATCCGACCATCGATCCGCGCGTCACCCGCCAGGTGATCGGCTCCGGCTTGCCGGCCTCGCCGGGGGCGGCCACCGGCGAGATTGTCTTCACGTCGGAAGAGGCCGTTGAGGCAGAGTCGGAAGGTCGCAAAGTGATCCTGCTGCGCGTCGAGACGAGCCCGGAAGACATTCACGGCATGCATGCCGCAGAAGGTATTCTCACCACGCGCGGCGGCATGACCAGCCACGCCGCCGTCGTTGCTCGCGGCATGGGCATCCCCTGCGTCGTCGGCGCCGGCACCATGCGTATCGACGCCCGCAATGAACGGTTGGGTTG